>NZ_JBHSFZ010000058.1:0-242322 GCF_042654265.1 Sphingobium tyrosinilyticum
TCCACACCGCTTGGACCCTCATCGCTTCAATCCGCATGCTCAGGCGCAGAACCGCAAGGCTTTGTCAGAATTGAGAAACTTCCGAATCCGGCTCTAAGCATCCTGTCCAGAAAAGCGGGACCACCTCGAAGGGAGGCAGGCGCTTTTCAGGACGGCTTGCTGATCCGCCCCGGCATAACTCCATCGGTCGACTTGTCAGACCAGATGGTTCGGCACGATCGCGGCACGTGAAAGTGCCGGAAAGTCACATGAGGCTTAGCACCGTAACCCGGCAAGCATGCGCTTGAAGGCGCTCGATACATCCGTCTTTGCTCGATGAGGATTCGGCGCATGTGCGATGGATAAGGCTGCTTCGTTAAGCGCGCCCTGAAGCAAATTCGCTATGGGTTCTGCCGGCTGCTCTTCAATCGCGCCATCCTCCATCAGCAGATGAAGTGTTTTCGTGATCCGCGCCGTTACGTGTTTCGAGACGAGATCACGCCAATGGACCCATCCTAAGACGGCAGGTCCTTCGATAAGCACGATTTGTTGAAACTCGCGGCTCGACTCAACCATTGAAAGATAATTGTCAAACGCACTCAAGATGCGATCCCAACGCGTCAGCTTGTTGCGCGCTTCGGCTTCCGCGGCCCCCTGCAACTCGATAAGCACATCAAGAAAAACTGCTTCGAACAGCGCCTTCTTATCGGGGAAATGATGATAAAGCGCGCCGCTTGTTACTTTTGCCTGCTTTACGAGTGCGACCGTACCGCTGCCGTGAAAGCCGATTTCTCCAAACATCCTTCGCCCCGTCTGTAGCAGGACGGTCCGAGTTTCTTCGGCGCGTGCGCGCTGCGTTGCTTGGGTTCCCCCTCGCTTCGACATCACCCCGTTCAACTTTGAAGACTTTTCCATCTCTTCCATTCAACTGACATCGAGCCACTTGCCAAGAGACAAAATGCGAAATATCAGCTGTATGTCGGGTTTAGGTCGCGCGCAGAGGAGAGGGTGTGGTTCGCACAGCAGCCAATTTGTCGACAGCGAACTTGGAAGCCCTCGCGGAAGACATCGTCAGCGCGTCGAATACGTGTGCTCTGGGGATGAGATAGTGGAACGCTGCCGGCTTGGCCTGACCCGGCGGCACGGGGCGGAACCGTCCGCGCGTGTGCAGCTTGCTGCAATAGCACGGGTGTCGGATGGTGATCCCCGCAGCCGCGATTGACCGCGTGCCGGCGACAGTGATTGGCTGGAAGCAGCTCATCTTTGGCAGCGAGGGAACATCGGGGATAGTAACGTAGGTGATTCTACATTCGAGGCTACCTACCTTGCGGCAAACCGCCCCAGTCGCGCCGAAAATGTTCGAAGATGTTATTGGTGTCAAGGACCGACAAACCCAAGCAAGAAGTTGCCGGACGTGCAAGTATGACGTTAGTTCAGTGCATCGTTGATGCAGATAATTATCTGGGTGAGACGCCGATCTGGAATGCCGCCGAACAGGCGCTATGGTGGGTGAACTGCGAGCAACCGCCAGCCCTGCACCGATGGGATTCTCGGTCCGGGCGGCATGACGAATGGCCCATGCCAAGCCGCGTTGGCGGATTTGTGCCCAAGGAGGATGGCGGCGTCGTGGTCGTGCTGGCCGACGGCCTTTACGATTGGGATCCAGTCAGTTGCGCCTTGACGTTGCGTGTCGCTTCTGGGCTTCCCGATCACGTTAAGCTGCACGAGTGCCACTGCGATCGTCAAGGCAGGCTGTGGCTTGGAGCGTTCGACCATCATTACCCAGCAGACCGGGGTGCCGCTGGCGGATGGTTTCAGCGGCTCGACCATGACCGGCTGATCCGTGTCGTGGCCGGGATTTCGGTTGCAAACGGGCTGGCCTTCAGTCCTGATGGACGCACGATGTATGCGACCGGCCGTATCCGCGGTCAGGTTGACGCCTATGATCTTGACGCGGGCAGTGGTGCGCTGTCCAACCCACGCTGCTTCATTCGGCACGAGGGGCCGGGGTTTATCGATGGGGCAACAGTGGATGCGCAAGGGGCCTACTGGGCGGCGATCGTCGGAATGGGAGAGTTGCGGCGCTACACGCCCGCGGGCGCATTAGAACGTGTCGTCGCGCTGCCCTTCTCCAACCCAACCAAGCCGGCCTTCGGCGGGCCGGACATGGCGACGCTTTTCGTGACGAGCACGAAGATGACGATCCCCGACACGGCGGCGTTCGGCAACAATGGCGGGCTGTTCGCGATGGAACCAGGAGAGTTCGGAATAGCCGAAACGCCACTGTCGCTGATGGGCTAAGCAGAACATATGACTGACATGAACGGGACGCAGAAGAGAAGCTTTCATTATCTCGCGAAGCGTACGCGTCTAGTCTGGTCGCGTCCGGTAATATGAAGATCGATTCTACAGGAACCTTCAGCGCGAATGGGTCAGCAAGGCCAAGGGCGCGAGCCCGCTCGAAAGAGATGTTCTGCGGTTCTTATGCGATTGCCCGGCTTTCACCTGACCTATGCCTGGCTGAGGAACAAATATTCGCTACCCTGCATACAAGGGGTAGAACTTCTGGAGAAAGGCGGTCGGTTCCCTGCTGGCAAATCAGGCCCAATCGGGGGTTGGTGTGCCACTGACTGAAAAGGCGCTTGTCTGAAATATGACGGGAGTGCGACCCAACATCGAACCTTAGAGGATGCAGATCATGAATACGCTGGTCCCCGCCGATGCGGCAAATCAACTGAAAGATCATGGATGGCGCGTGCGGCGGACGAGCCTGCCTGCCGAGGCGACCCATCCCGCGACGGGCAAGACGCTCTTCTTCAACACGATCCATGCGACGCGCAAGCAACGCGTGGCGGTGGGCGAGGAAAAGATCGCGCTGATTGGCGCGGCGTGTTCCAACTATCCTGACAAGCCCAGCGCGGCGGCCTTTCGCAAGGGCGATCCCTTGTCCGAGGAAGATTTTCTGGACACGCATGCGGAGAGGAAGCGCCGGGAAGTGGCGTTCCCGTGGACACTAAGGGACGTCATACTGCTGGACGATAAACTGCCCGCCCACGGCCGACTTCCCTACAAGGGCGAGCGGGACACACGACAGATGCTGTTCAAATGAGCATCGATAGCCAGATCTCCGACATCAATGAGAGCAAGCCCCGTGTGGGATTGTGGATCTCCATTCCGGATCGCCTGTCCATAGAGACGGTGGGGCGGGCCGGATACGACTTCGTGATTCTGGACGGCCAGCATGGCGGTATAGGGTCGGAAGCGATAATGAGCGCTATCCAGACGCTTGATCTTGCCGGCGTACCCAGCTTCATGCGGGTGCAGTCAAACGATCCCGCTCAGATCATGCGTGCGCTGGATCTTGGGGCATGCGGCGTGATCGTCCCACTCGTGAACAATGCCGAACAGGCTCGTACCGCCGCGCGGTCCTGCCACTATCCGCCGCTTGGCGATCGGTCCTTTGGGCCGGTGCGCAGTTCCTATGTCACCGACGGATCGAAAGAGGCGAAGGCCTTATGTTTCGTGATGATCGAAACCGTCGAGGCTATGGAGAATTTGGAGGCGATCGCGAATACGCTAGGCGTTGCCGGCCTATTTCTCGGCCCAGTCGATCTTGGACTGTCCATGGGTTTGTCGGTCGCGGAAGCGCTCCGTTTTCCGGAGCCGGTGATGGCTGCCGTAAAAAGGATCGTTTCCGTTTGCGCCCAGCAGGGATTGGTGGCGGGATGCCCGGCATTTGGACTGAAAAATGGTCAGGAACTTCACGCGTGCGGCATTACCTTCCTACCGCTCGGCGCGGATTTAGGCCTTCTTCGCCGCGCGGCGGCCGCCGATCTTGCGGAAGCGCGGGCATGGCCCTGACGCCCGATGTGCCTACCACATTCCGCCCGTCGCAGGAGCCCAGCGCTCGCAAACAGGAATATCGCGGTATGACAGGACGTTTCGAAGGAAGGGTTGCAATTGTCACGGGCGGAGCCTCTGGCATCGGCGCTGCTACGGTGAACCGGCTGAAGGAGGACGGCGCGCGGGTGCTGATAGTGGACCGGAACGCTCCTGCGAGTTGGGACGAAGAGGGGGCATGCCTCTTTCAGGCGGATCTTACGTTGCCGCGCGCGGCAGCGGAGATGGTAGCGCAGGCCGTCGAACGCTTTGGACGCTTGGACTTCCTCGTCAACAACGCAGGTATGGGGGCGCTCAACGATCCCTCGGACGAGACGGACGAGCAATGGTTCCGGCTATTCGCGATCAACATCGATGCCGTCATGCGCGGGTGCCGTGCGGCGCTTCCCCATATGCGCGCTCAGGGCAGCGGT
This sequence comes from Sphingobium tyrosinilyticum, assembly GCF_042654265.1. Classification (NCBI taxonomy): domain Bacteria; kingdom Pseudomonadati; phylum Pseudomonadota; class Alphaproteobacteria; order Sphingomonadales; family Sphingobiaceae; genus Sphingobium; species Sphingobium tyrosinilyticum. The sequence goes on from NZ_JBHSFZ010000058.1 coordinate 4,293, forward strand.
GCGATCGTCAACGTCGCTTCCATATCAGGACTGGGCGGGGACTATGGCATGGCAGCTTATAATGCCAGCAAGGCGGCAGTCGTGAACTATAGCCGATCCCTAGCTATTGATTGCGCGCGTGATGGTGTTCGCGTGAACGTGGTTTGCCCGGGCCTCATTGATACGCCGATGACTGCTCCGATTCCTGGGCGGGAACGCTGGCACGCGGCCATTCCAATGGGCCGCTCAGCACAGCCGCGGGAAATTGCATCCACCATTGCTTTCCTTCTGTCGGAGGATGCATCGTTCATGACCGGATCTGTACTGGTCGCCGATGGGGGCGTAACCGCCACGACCGGGCAACCGCGCAGTCCCAACCTTCGCCCGTTGCCGCCGCTAACTCGCTGAAGTCCTGTACGGAGAGCGCCAGAGGAGAGCGGGCTGCTACTCCTCGAAGGCGGTGCGCGTGCCCAGCATCTCCCAACGCTCTACTTCTTCCAGTTCACGCAGCAGTTCGGCTCGTACGCCCGCGATAGCGTCAGCGCCCAAGAGCAGTTGCTGCGGCGGGTTGTCGGCGTCAACCGCCTTGATGATGGCGTCGGCGGCGCGGGCCGGATCGCCCACTTCGCTTTCCCGGCGTCTTTCCACGCGATTGATGATCCGGCCCACGGTGTTGGCATAATGGATCGGGGGCGGCGCCCCCAGTACCAGCGAGCGGCCTGCAAAATCCGTGCGAAAATTGCCCGGCTCGACGACCGTAACACCGATGCCGAGCGGCTCCACTTCTTCGCGAAGCGCCTTTGAAAGCCCCTCGACGGCATGTTTTGCGGCTGAATAATAGCCGAGAGCAGGCGCGCTCAGCCGCCCGCCGCTCGACGCGATGTTGACGATCCAGCCGCGCTTGCGCGCGCGCATTCCCTTCAGGGCGGCACGGATCATGTTGGCCGTCCCGAAAAAATTGACTTCGAAGATGGCGCGGATCGCGGCCTCATCCGCATCCTCAACGCTGTCGAGCAGGCCATAGCCTGCATCGTTGACGAGAATGTCGATGGAATCGAACGCTTCCTCTCCTGCGGCGATGGCGTTCGCAACCTGGCTTTTGACTGTGGCGTCCAGCGGAAGAGTCAGGCACCGTTTCTCGCCGTGCGGGGCTATATCCCGTAGTGTTGCGGGGTCACGGGCAGTCGCGATAACTCGTCCACCCGCCGCCAGCACCGCCAGCACTATGGCCCGGCCAAATCCGGACGAAGCGCCTGTCACAAGCCATGTCTGCTGCGATCTGGCAGTCATGCCGCGGGACCCCTTTGATCCGGATCCGAGGAGGAAAGCATATCGCTCAACAAGCGGCTGGATGGCAGGGCGCCGAATAATTTTAGACCGCCTTCTTCCAGTTGCACATATTCCAGAAAATGACCGAGGTCCGCACGACGGTCGAGGTAAAGATAACGCAGGACGCCCGGAATATCCCCTGCACTGGCAGGGCCGCCGTGCCGTTCAACCCATGTCTCGAGCGCGCGCCAGTTGTCGGCCCCGTCTATATAATAGCCGACGTGATGGAATTGCAGCAGCTCTTCCTCCTTAAGTGCATCGCTATAGATTGAAGCCGCCGATGCCGATGCCTCGACCAGTTCCAATGTCAGTGGGCCGACCTGTCCAAGGGCGAGGCGGCGGATGGGGGACTCGGCGGGCGACCGCCCTCGCGCAACGTGCACGACTTTGAACGCAGCAGTTGATTGGGTTGCGGTCAATCGTTCAATGCCTCGGCCCATGTCCCTGCATACATAGCCGATGTGGTAGAAGCGGGGATGGAATCGAGCGAGCGGCTGTAGCATGGCGATCACCCCCTTTCGGCGGATATCGTTTCACTGGTTTCAGACATGCGCCTCAGGGCCGCGTTGACGTGCGCTACTTCGTGATAGACGCTGGCGGGGTAGGAGAGGTCGGCTGTATCGACGATCTCCTGCCAGTGCGCGGCAATCCCGTCGGGATCGGTATGCTGCGGCGCGACCCAGCCCGCCGTCGCTCCGGTGACGACCTCCGCGTACCGGCCGGACACCGCCGAAAAGGCGCGTTGCGTGGCGCGGCAACTGTCGCTCACCAGGAAAAGGGCGAGAGGGACGACCCATGCCGGTGCCTGCCTCTCCCGGTCGGGAGCCGAGCCCATGTCGCGCATCGCCGCATCGATTGCCGATATTTCGCTGCGGAAGGAAAGGTCGACGTGGTCGGCAAGCCGGGTACGCGCGCCCGGCAGTAGCACATTGGACAGGATGCCATGGTCTGATCCCTCCAGCGCGAGCACGTTCGACAGACCCAGCAGACCAGCTTTGGCCGCGCCATAATTTGCCTGCCAAGGGATGGCCGAACAGGCCGGAAGCAGAAGAGGTCAGGAGAATGCGCCCATAGCCCCGCTCTTTCATCGCCCGAAAAGCCGGCTGGCCGACATAGAAGGCGCCTTTGAAATGGACATCGAGCACCGCATCGATCTGATCGTCCGTCAGATCCTCGAAACGTGCATCGCGCAGGAATCCCGCGTTATGAACGAGGATGTCCAAATGCCCATAGGCTTGAATCGCCGTTTCGACCATCGCTGCCCCTCCGGCTCGGGTGGCCGCATTGTCTGTGCTGGCCGTAGCAAGCCCTCCGGACGCGCGGATTTCATCGACGACCTGGCGCGCCGGTTCGTTTGAATGGCCGACTCCTGCGCCGTCAACGCCTATGTCGTTGACGACAACTCGGGCGCCGCGTCGCGCAAGTTCCAACGCATATGCGCGGCCAAGCCCCGATCCAGCGCCGGTCACGACCGCTACCCGATCTGCAAACCCGATCGGCATAGTTTTCCCCTATGGTGACCTTGGACAGACTGTGCGTCCTCAGTGACATCATCTAACCCTATTGCCAAGAAACATTCAACATGTATGTAATGCTGAGAGCAGCTGTAGGAGAGGGCGTTGGACATCAAGGGTCAGATCGTCATTGTGACGGGAGGGGCGTCCGGCCTTGGTGCGTCGGCCGCCCGCCAACTCGCCGCCGCCGGAGGTAAGGTCGCAGTATTTGACGCGAACGAAGAAGCTGGCACCATGATCGCGCAGGAGATTGGCGGCTTTTTCGCGCGGGTGGACATCACCGATTATGCCAAGGTCGCCGAGGCGCTATTCGCGGCGGAGGAGGCGCTCGGCGTGCCACGCATATTGGTGAATTGCGCTGGTATTACTCCAACTGGCAGGACCGTAGGAGACGACGGCACACCGCTGTCGCTTGAAAACATGCGCCGCAATGTCGAGGTTAATCTATACGGGACAATGTACCCGCTCACTCTGTTCGCTGCGCGGCTGGCGCGTGAGGAGCCGTTGGGCGAAGAGCGGGGCGTCGTAGTCAACACGGCATCCATAGCCGCCTTTGACGGGCAGGTGGGGCAAATGGCCTATGCCGCCGCAAAGGGCGGCGTCGTCGGGCTGACCCTCCCCGCCGCCCGCGATCTTGCTCGCCATGCGATACGGGTGGTGACGATCGCGCCTGGCATGTTCCGCACGGCAATGGTCGGCATGTTGAGCGAGGAGGGCAAGGATCGGTTAGGCGCACAGGTTCCGTTCCCCAACCGGCTCGGCAGGCCTGAGGAATATGCCCATCTGGTTGCCAGCATCATCGCCAATCCGATGTTGAACGGCGAGGTCATCCGGCTCGACGGGGCGCATCGACTGCGTGCGTAACATGTCCACCACATTTCAGTTGTCTGAGGAAAAGGCACATATGGTCGTTCTGCGACAATCGCTTGAAGACGAACTGGGCATCGATCCCGTTGCCTTGGTCGAGAAATATCGCGTTGAGCGTGACCGACGCCTTCGCCCGGAGGCGCTGGGCCAGTATGTCGATCTGGATGGCGACCTATCGCACTATCGGGACGATCCTTGGGTTGATGCGGATTTTACGCGCGAGCATCTCAATGATGAGGTGGATGTGCTGGTCATCGGCGGCGGGCTGGGTGGAATCCTTCACGGCGTCCACCTACGAAAGGCGGGTGTAGCCAACATTCGAGTGATCGAGCGTGGGGGCGACTTTGGCGGCGTGTGGTACTGGAACCGCTATCCGGGTGCCGCATGCGACACGCAGGCGATGCTTTATCTGCCGATGCTTGAGGAGATGGGCTATGTGCCCAGCCACCGGTTCGCATCCGGGCCGGAGATCAGGGCGTATCTTCAAAGCATCGCGCGCAAATATGATCTCTATCGAGATGCGCATTTTCAGACCGAAGTCACTGGCCTTTGCTGGGACGAGGGGGAGGGGCGTTGGACCGTCTCGACCAACCGAGGGGACGCGATCCGCGCGCGTTATGTGACCATCGCTCTAGGGCCAATGGAAAGGCCCAAGCTGGCGGGCATTCCGGGCCTCCAACGCTTTGCGGGGCACAGCTTTCACACCAGCCGGTGGGATTATGCTTATACCGGTGGCGGACCCGAGGGGGGGCTCGACGGTTTGCACAACAAGACAGTCGGCATCATCGGTACCGGCGCCACGGCCGTGCAATGTGTGCCTCATCTTGCCGATTCCGCGCGGCACCTTTATGTGTTCCAACGTACACCGTCATCCATAGACGTGCGAGATAACAGACCTCTTGATCCAGAAGAGTTTGATGGACTCGAGCCAGGATGGCAGGAGCGCCTTTGGCACAACTTCACGACGATCGTTTCTGGTATCTATACTGACGACGATCAGATCCGCGATGGATGGACATCGATGATGGCGATCATGCGATCATTGGCCGTCCGCAAGGCTGAGCGTGGCGAGCCGGTGGAAAATCCGATGACGCTTGCTCAGATTGCCGACTATGTAAAGATGGAAGGCATTCGGGATCGGGTTAGCCACGTTGTGGAAGACCCGTCGGTCGCGGCGCTGCTAAAGCCCTGGTACAATCGCTTCTGCAAGCGTCCATGTTTCTCCGATGAATATCTGCCCGCATTTAATCGGGCGAACGTCACGCTGGTAGATACGTCGGAAGGACGCGGCGTGGAGCGTATTACGGAGCGCGGCGTGGTCGTGGACGGGCGGGAATATCCGCTCGATTGCCTGATCTACAGCACAGGCTTCGATGTGGGTACGCCTTTCGTCAAGCGGATCGGCTATGAAATTGCGGGCCGGGACGGGGTTCTGCTTTCCGCAAAGTGGGCGGACGGAGCGGCCACGTTGCACGGTATCGCCAGCCATGGCTTTCCCAACCTGTTCCTCATGTCGGTTGTGCAAACCGGCGTTTCGATGAACTTCACCCATATGATCAACGAACAGGCGCGTCACATTGCCTACATCGTCGCGCGCGCCGTCGGCGAGGAGATAGATATCGTCGAAGTCTCCCGTCATGCAGAAGAACAATGGTGCGCCGAAATCGATCGCACCGCGCTGGACCAGGAAGCTTTCCTGCGCGCCTGCACGCCCAGCTATTTCAATTATGAGGGCGATCTGAAACGCCGCAACGTCCGCAACAATCAATATGGCGGCGGTCCTATTCCTTTTTACCGCATCATCGCGGATTGGAGGGAGGAGGGGACGATGCCCGGTCTGGAATTGACCCATCGTTCCAAGTCGCCTCCGGCCGTTGGAGGTGATGCAGCGTCCCCGCAAATCCCATCATAAATTCCGACGTCAGTGTATAAACGCAAAGAGGAGAGTTGCTGTGACGACGCGCGAGACCATCGAGAACTTCGTCAGAGTGTATAATGAGCCGGGATCTGAAGTGTATCCGCTCTATGGCGATAGGGTTGAGTGGATCGAAATGCCCAGTGGTCGGCATGGCGGTCGCGACGAACTGATCGAGGCGTTGCGACACGCCCGCGAGCTATTCATCAGCCTCGAGATGGAAGCGATTTCGATCGTTACCGAAGGGAATGAAGGCGTTCTGGAAAGCGCCCTCACGCTGAAATCGGCCGAGGGTAATGTCGTGCGGACGCGCACCATATGGCTCTTCACGGTGGAAGGGGGCAAGATTGTCCGCGAGCATGACTATTCGATGGTTCTGAAGAACTAGGCGACACAGGAATTTCTGGCGGCGCGGCGGCGCCGCCCCCGTCATGTCGATGGGCGAAAGAGATTGGTGTCGAAATAATCCGACCACCTCACAATTTTGCCATCCTCATCCACGTCGAACGCGCCCATGACGGGGATGGATCGCAGGACGGCGCCGGATTCGTCGAGAAGATGGTCGATGCGCTCGGTCAGGACGGTGCCGCCATGAACCGCGATCGCGGGCGTCTCGACACGCAGGCCGGCTATTCCCACCGCCGCCATCTTGCTCATCAGCGCCTGTGCCTCGCTCGGCCCAGCCACGCGCGACATGCCTATATTTTCCCAGATTGTCGCGGATGTGAACCACCGTTCCACCGCGCGAGCGAAATCATCCGCATTTCCGCTGATCGCATCCAGAAAGCTCAGGACGGTGGTCACTTTATCAGCCATGTACAGCTCCTTGGGGAACAGCAAGAAATTCGTTAGGACTGTCCCGCCCGCACCAGCCGGCCGGGCCTTGCCCCTGTGTCTACGTCATGACGACGGGTAACACCCCGTTGACCATTGTCGCCAGATATCCACTTGAGCTTTGATGGATCCGGCCACCGCCGCTGGGCAGGTCGAACAGCATCTCCGGTAGGTGGAGCCGCAGTCGGTCATGATCGATGACATTGATATCTGCGCGGAGGCCGGGCGCAATCACGCCTCGATCTGAAAGGCCGTAAAGTGCAGCGTTCCCACCCGTCAGTTTTTTGACGACGTGCGGCAGTGGCAGGATAGGTCCGCGTTTCCTGTTCCGCGCCCAAAAGGCCAGCTGGAAAGTTGGCCAGGAGGCATCGCACACCATGCGCACATGCGCACCACCGTCGCCAAGCGCGGCGGCGACAAAGGGTTGTCTCAGCATTTCATATGTCGCGTCGAGATTGCCCTCCGCATAGTTGAGCATGAAGCTGGCGCAGATCTTGCGACCGTCGGCCGCGCTATAATGGTCGTATATAAGTTCTTCGAGGCTGATGCCGGCTGCTTGCGCCAGGCCGCCGGCCTTGCGCTCGGGTCCGGGTTCATAATCCAGCGTCTCCTCCGTCATGGGATAGACATTGGCCATGTTCTGGCGGAGCAGTGCAATGAAGTCCGCAAGCTTTGGGTCGAGCGCCATGACCCCAGGATCGTCGGGCTGCGATAGCACAGCCGCCCTGCGCTGTGGATCACGCAAAGCGGCCGCCCTCTCGGAAAGCGGCAGGGTCGACACCTCATGATAGGCGCGCCGCATCAGGAAGAAATGATAGCCCTGGAGAGAGGTGAGGGCACCGATCCCGCGGGAGCTGACCTGTGGGTAAATCCCGAGGCCGGCGGCCTGAGCCTCCGCCGACCAGCCGATCATTCGCCGCCAGTCTTCCGGGTCGCTGCGCGACTGCATCAAGAGATAGGTGACCGGACGGCCGGAGACCAGGACGCCGCTGTGACGCGAGGGGCGCTCTATCATCATTTCACAGATAAGGAGGATCTGTTCGCTGCCGTCGCGCTTAGCCTGGCCGAGGAAATCTCCGAGAAAGCTACCGCGATGGTAGCGGCGCAGTTCGGCCCCGCCGACCCGAGCGATAGCGAGAGAAAATGGGCACGGCTCATGATTGCCTTTGAGGCATATCTGCAGGTTGTCACCGAAGATTTAGAGCTTCAGCGCATACTTCTTATTGACGGCCCTGCTGTTCTTGGGTGGCAGCGACGGCGCGCTAGGCATTCCCAAACTTGTGAAGTGGCTCGACAGCCTGGTGGCAGAAGGGCTTCTCAGGCCCGCTTCAACAGGGGCATTGGCGGAGCTCATATTCGCGGCCGTGAATGACGCGTCCCTTGCTATTGCGCATGCGCTGACTCGGAGCAGAGCCGCCGTGAGCGCACCGATGCGCTGCTGCATCTTTTATCCGGCCTCAACCCGCGTCCGGTCGTCATTCCTGTTGCCTGAACGCCTTTACATGCCGCTTGCATTCCACGGCTACGACGATAATCTCAGCACTCAGCTTACAGGTTGTATGTATCCGAAGCAAAGTAGTTGTCATGACTACACCGAGACGGAGCAAAAAGCCTGCGTGTCAGGAGAGCAGTATAAGGTAATGAGAAATTGATATACGGCTGCTCACGCACCGCTTTGAACAGTGCTGCGATAAACGCGAGTGCTCAGGTGCAAATAGCCGTCCTGGCGATTGGCAGGTTGGCCCAGCGGAAACCATTATCTCCAATATCATCGGACACGAGATATGACACGCTTAAGTCAGATGGAACGTTTGATGACTGGGTGGTGGGTAACGAGCCAGCGATTTACGGCGTCGGCCTAGGCTTTCGCTACTGAGCGATCAACATAACAGGAGCGCATGTCCGGACGATGACGCCCGGATATGCCCACCGCAAAGCTGTGAAGGTCCGGCTGTGTTCGATATTGACGAGTGCGCATGACTGAACCGCGAGAGCTAACGCTGGCGCGGTCGGGAACTTTGCTGGCATCGCTGCTGGGAATAATACTGGCCGTGCTGCTCATGTACAGCATGAGCGCGTTCATTCAGCCGATGGAAGCGAGCCTGGGCTGGTCCCGCACCACCATCGGCGCAGGTATCACGGCATCGACCATGGCCACGGCGCTCTTCAATACATGGGGTGGAGCTGCGATTGATCGCTACGGTCCCCGCCGTGTTGCGGCGCTTGCCATACCCGTTTATGTGGCCTGCTTCGCCTGCCTGTCGCTTTCGGCATCTTCGGTGTGGTCCTGGTGGGCAAACTGGGCGCTGCTCGGCGTCGTTAACTGCTTCACGGGCCCCGCGCTGTGGACGAGCGCGGTAGCGCGACTTTTTACCCGCAACCGTGGATTGGCGCTTGCAGTGGCGATGTGCGGAACGAGCGTGGCATCGATTTGCGTTCCACTCACTGCGACCATGCTTATCGATCTTGTTGGTTGGCGGCAGGCTTTTGCTTATCTCGGTATCATTTTCGGAACGCTCAGCTACGTTATGACATGCTTTTTGCCCAACGGTGGATCTCGAGAGAACCAGCCTGCCCACAAGAACCAGGCTTCATTTGGCTCGCTTCTTTTATCAGCCCGTTTTATGCGGTTGGCCTTGGCCGCGTCTTTCTTCGCGCTCACATCGACTGCTCTTATAACCTCGTCGATCGCGATCATCGAGGCGGGTGGCGTCGCGCGCGACACTGCGGCCATGATCGCCGCCTCGGTAGGCATCACGGGGATTATTGGTCGACTTGGATCTGGCTTTCTCGTGGATAGATTCGATGCGCGAGTGATCACAGCCGTGGCGATGGCGCTGCCGGCGTTGAGTGCCGGGATTTTGCTGGCAGACGATACATCCATACCGTTCGCCACCGTCGCTTTTCTCATCTTCGGCCTTGCCCTGGGCGCCGAATTTGATCTGGTGGCGGTATTTGTCAGCAGGCTGTTCGACATCCGGACGTTCGGCGCTTTGTTTGGAGCATTACTTAGCACGATTTCCGTTGCAGCTGCCGTTGCGCCTCTCGCCGCCGGCCTTGCCTATGATGTGACGGGAGAATATGTCCTGCTCCTCGCAGCCTTGGTCCCGATCAGCCTATCTGCCGCGGGATTGATCTTAACTATTGGACCTGTGCCGAGGCGCTAGTCCGGTACGTGACTAGCTAGGAGCAGGTTTTGTAATTTGCGGTCGCTTTGCGGTTGTCCCTTGACGGTTTCAAGGATCTGTCCGCACTCGCCGGGCCGGAGATCGGTGGTGCTGTATCGGGTCTCACAGACTCGCTGATGAGAACCAGAAGATAGCGCCTGTTCAAGGCCCGGTACGCCAGAAAGAAGAGTTGGGCGCTACCCAACTTGGCGAGAATGCCGGCATAGCATAAGTCACCGCGCGCCATGCCAGGCTGGCGAACATATTACTCACGCGCGGATACACCATTTGACCAGTGCGGCGCGGACCCCGTGACCCAACGAGAAGACGTACTGGCGACGCTCAGCGGGATAGCGACGGCGCAAAGTCAGCGGGTCGATGCCAAGTTCCTGCTCCATCGGCATCTAAGCCCACGGCAAATTTCCTTCCCTTCAGTCGATTATATGGTCCTACGCTATGGCAGCCCGGGCGGTCTATTTTGCCTCTTTACGGCGGACCGGCTCATGAAGCGCGGTGAGCCAGAAGGACCGCGCGCCTTCTAGATCAAGCGCGGGCGAAAGCGGCATCGTCGACGTTGTCGTGCCTTCGCTGTCGTTTTGAAGACGGTCGACATGGGCCGTCATGGCCTTGGCATGATCTGCATGAAGTCTTTTGAATTCACCTTCCGGCACGTCGTAGAGCGTAAGGTAGCGGAATGGGAAATCCGGGAAATACTGAGCCATGTCGAAGCGGAAGTGTTGACCGGATGAAAAGCCGTAGCGTTCCACCATGTCACTGACATGAGCGTCCACATACCAGTTGGCGCATTCCTCATCCCGGCCTTCCACCGCGTTCGTGAACACCGCATAAACGTGCTTTTCCATGGCCTTCCTCTAACCCGCTATAAACATGCGTGCCGCCAGCATGTAAACACTTGACTTGCGTCTTGCAACAGCGCAACTAGCGATCGCAATCCGCGAAAACGCCAGGGGCACGACCGTGCGGCCGATAAATACCATTGGTCGGACTACAGGGGGAGGAACTATGTCTAGAAAAGCTGTAAACTGCGCGCTTCTGTGCGGCGGTGCACTCATCTGTGCTGCGATTCCGTACAGCGCTTATGCGCAAAGTGAACCCGCCGCGTCGCAGAGCGACATTATCGTGACCGCGCAGCGCCGCGCTGAACCTCTCGAAAATGTGCCAATGTCGGTCGTGGCGCTGGGGAGTGAAGCGATCGAAAAGGCTGGCGTGGTTAGTGTCCGGGACATTGGTCAGATTGCCGCGGGCGTGCAGATCAACCAAGCGGGCGCAGCGACCCAGCCTGCCATTCGCGGCGTTTCGACCGTACTCAACACCTTCGGCTATGAAAATAACGTCGCAATCTATGTCGACGGTTTTTACCAGCCTGACTTCATCACCATCAACGCCGATCTCGCCAACATAGCTGGCGTGCAGGTGTTGAAGGGGCCGCAGGGCACGCTCTATGGCCGCAACGCCACGGGCGGCGCCATTCTCATCAATACCCTCGCGCCGTCGGCGACGTTTACCGGCAAGGTGCAAGCGACCTATGGCAGCTTTAACGAGCGATCCGTCAGCGCCTACATTTCGGGGCCGATCAGCGACAAGATCCGGTTCGGGGTCGCGGGATATTGGCGCAAGAACGACAATTATATTAAGCTGCTCAAGCCGATCCCAGCGGGCCCTCAGAATCCGAGCAAATTCGCTCCCATTGAGCAGCAGTCCGTGCGCGCCAAGCTGGAGGCCGATCTAACCGACAATCTGACCGCAACGGTCGGGTTCAACTATGGGTTGGTCTCCGATCCTCGGGGTTATATTTTCACGCCGATTGCTCATTCCAATCCCGCGACGATTATCCCGGGCCTGATACCGTCGACCCAGCGCTACCGTAAAGCCTATAATTATGGCATCAACCCGGATGCGAAAACCTATGAAGGTACGCTGAAGCTTGAATGGAAGACCGATATCGGCACGCTGACGTCCTACACGGCCTATGGCTTGCGCAAGGTCAATCAGGATTTCGACATCGACGGCAGCTATGTGGATGCGCAATATGCGATCAATCGACAGCGCTCGGATTCTTTTCAGCAGACATTCGACTATCTGATTGATGCGGTGGATCATCTGACGGTTATCGCTGGCGCCAGCTATTATAAGGATCATTCGCGGGTCGTCCCGCCCATCTCGACTTCGGTCTATGGGCCAGGATTGGTCCGCACCGTACTGCTGTCGACCGGCATCAAAAGCGATGCAATGGCATTTTATGTCGATGGCACACTCGACTTGTCGGATACGCTCAGCCTGACTGCCGGTGCGCGCTACAGCGTGGAGAAAAAGACTTATACGCTCGAGGGGTTGCAGGGCCTGGTCGTCCCGCGGACTTCGCGCAGTGCTAGTTTTGCCAAGGTCACGCCGCGCGCATCGCTACGGTGGGAACTCGCGCCCCGGACGAACATCTATGCATCCTATTCAAAAGGCTTCCGCAGCGGAACCATCAACCAGGGTACGTCGATCCTGAGCATTATGCCCGTTCGGCAGGAGATCATCGATGCCTATGAAATCGGCTTCAAGACCGTGCAGGGGCCGTTCCGCTTTAACCTGGCCGGTTTTTACTATGATTATAAGGATCTACAGGTTTCGCTGACACGTAACATCTGTGTGGATGCGGCGTGCAACAATTTTGTCGTATTCGGTCTAGTCAGCAACGCCCCGAAGGCGGAGATCTATGGGCTGGACGGCGAGGTCAGCTTCAATCCGACCTCACGCCTCACAATCCGCGCTGCCGGTGCCTACCTGCACGCGCGCTATAAGGATTTCACAAACGCCACGGGCACGGCGCTCAACCCGACCACCGACCGCAATTTCACCGAGGTGCAGGACTGGAGCGGGCAGCAGCTTCCCCGCGCGCCCAGCTTCTCGGGCAATATCGGTGCGGACTATACCCTAGACCTGCTCGGTGGCCGGCTCGACCTTTCCGCCAACGTGAACTATACAGACAGCTTCGTTATCCAGAATCCTTCCCTGTTCGGGTCGATGATGGGTGCTCTGGCGAACAAGCAACGCTATCGCCAGCGCGGCTATACGCTGGTGAATGCGCAAGTTACCTGGACGGACCCGTCAGACCATTTCTATGTGGGCGTCTATGGCCGGAACCTCACAGATAAATATTATCAGATGCTCTATAACGGCAATGCGGGCGTGGGGGATTATTCGACGCCTGCCCCGCCGCGTGAATTTGGAGCCAAGGTCGGCTACAAATTCTGATAGGGGGGCACGCGCGCCGTCGGCAGCGCCACTGCGGCAGCTGGCGCGGCGCGCGTGTCAAAGTGGGGGCGCGCTGCGCAAACCCCGTTGCTCCACGACACGCGATCTGCGAACTGTCCGCTTGGACAAACCCGGGTTGCATGCCCGCCTGGTCGGGAACAGAAGATGGTAGTATCGCGTGCGTCAGGCAAGACAGGGCAGGGGGCGCGCCGCAAAGTGGCGTCACGCACCCAGCAGGAACGTTCAGATGCGACGCGTGGCGCCCTCATACTGGCGGGCCGCCGGCATTTCGGCGAACGTGGGTTCCACGACGCGAGCACCACCGATTTCACTGCCGACGCCGCCGTCACCCGGGGTGCGCTCTACCATCATTTCAGCGATAAGAAGGCGCTATTTGATGCCGTCGTGCAGGATGTCGCCACCCGACTGGCAGACCATGCGCGCGACGAGGTATTGGCGCAGGTGCCTGAAATCAGCACGCCCATGTTGGGTTGGAGGCGGTTGTTGATTGCGCTCCGCAGCTATCTGCGAGCTGTGTCCATGGACCCGGAAACGCAACGTATCCTGTTGATCGATGCGCCCGCGGTGCTTGGTTGGGCGCGCTGGCGTGAAATACAGGCGGCTGTGTTCCTGCCCGGCACCGCTGCGCTGCTGGAGCAGATCATGGCGGCGAAGCTGATACGTCGCGCTGATGCTGGAACGCTGGCCCAATTCATTTTGGCAGCAACCAATGACGCGGCGCTGCTGATCGCCAACGCCCCCGACTCCGAAAAGGGGCTGGAGCAATGCGTCGAAACATTGATGGTGATGATGGACGGGCTTTTGCTTTCCGGAGGCTGACTGCCGGTCACGCGGCATCAGTCCCCTGATCGGGGTATGGACCTAGAGTCACAAAGAGCAGCGCCGCGATAGGACAGAGTGGAATGGCGGCGATCAGGGCCGGTACATAGCTGTGCGTGCTGTCGTAGACGGCGCTCAGCAGCAGCGGGCCTCCCGATCCAGCCAATGCCAAGATACCGGTCAACAGGCCAAAGAGTAGCCCGAAGTTGGCGAGCGGGAAATAGCGCGAGGTAAGATAGGCGACAAGGTCCGCTTCGGCGCCGAGTGCCAGGCCAAGCACTAGGAGCGCGACCGTGGCGGCCATGACCGAACCCGTAGCCCAGATGAGCAGTGCGCAAGTGATCGTAGGTAGAAAGACGACGAAGCCCGCGACCGCGCGCCCATCGATACGGTCGAGCGTCCAGCCGATGGCAAGCCTTCCAGCCGTCGAGGTAATGCCGATCAGAGAGACGATGCCGGCGGCATCTGCGCGGGACAGGCCGCCCGATACCAACACGGGCGCGGCGCTGATGACGAGGGGCGGCACCACTAATGCTGTCGCCAGCGCGGCCAGGGCCATTTGAAGGAAGGGACGGGTAAAGACGAGCCTGCGCCAGTCGGTCGATGGTCGTGCTGGCGCCGTCGGCACCAAGAGGCCGCGGCGCTGCCGGTCGCGCACGCTGAACAGGAAGAGGTAGAGGATCGGCACGATTACCAGCAGGATCAAGGCGCCCAGACCTACAAAAGCCAAGCGCCAGCCGTAATTCTCTATCAGAAAATAGGTATAGAGCGGCAGCAGCAGTGAGGAGATGCCGGTGCCCGACAGGGTGACGCCCATCGCCAGGCCCCGCCGGCGTGGAAGAAACCTGAAATTGCAGTCGTCCACATGTTCGGTAGTATCATCGCAAACGGCACGGCAGACAAGAGCCAGACAAACAGCCATGACCAGGTGCTTGACCCAACCAGCCCCATGCAGGCGAAGATGAGCGACAGGGCGACGGCACCGCAAAGCGCCAGTCGTCGCGCACCATATCGATCGATCTGGGCACCGACGATCGGTGCCAAGAGGAAGGATGAAAAAGCGGTGATACTCGGCCCAGCCATAATCTGCACGCGGGTCCAGCCGAACGCCTGCTGCAACGGTTCGATGAACAGACCGATGGAGTAGGTCATAACCGTTCCACCGACCATACCTACGCAGGCTGCCAGCGCTACGGTCCAGTTTGCCCGCCACTCCGCGGCCAGGGCTGCCTGTCAGTCGCACCGACATTCTCTATCCTCTCCGATTTCGGATCATGTCAACCTATCGCTGTGCCGCAGCTCAGGAACGAGCTGTGTGATGCTCAATTGATGCGCGGCATCCAGTCGGATACTTCGCCATTGAGCATTGGATTTTTGATGATGCCCGCCGTCAGCCTCGCAATTCCTTCAACAAACCAGGCGATTAGGAAAGGATTGCTGCCGCGATTTTCTTAATCGGAATGTACATGCCGTCTGTATGCAATTTTCCGCAATGCAACGTTCTGGCAATGGCCTTGTCACTCATCGCGAATGATGAGGGGGAGCGGGTGGTGCCGCAGCGTTTCGCCGGGCGAGTAGCTATAGCTATCGGCGGCGCGTCTCTCCGAGCTAGGGGCGCATGTGCTCTGCGTTGCCAGGTTAATGCGGCAGTAGCGGTATCCTTGGCGCATTTCGGCAGGCTTGATTGCAACGCAGGTGTGGGCGCGCTCGCCGGAGTGCAGGAGGAGCGGGACGAGAAGTGGTCGCGGTATTTCGCGATCAATGTCGATGCCATCATATTCAGTTGCCGGGCCGTCCTCCCAGTCATGCAAACGTAAGCGGCGGCACGATCGCCAATGTCGCTTCAATTTCCAGGCTGGAGCGGATTTGGGATGGGTGCCTACACTGTGACCAAGGGCGCGTCATCAACAAGCAGTCATTCTACTATATGCGCTCCATGGCGATCAATTACGCGCGGGATCGCATTCGGGTGAATGCCGTCTGCCCCAGCGTGATCAACATGCCGCTCAACGCGTCTATCCCCAAACGTGACCGGTGGGAAGACGGAGCATGAATGAGAGAGCGGTCGTCGCGTAGCGTTCGATAGGTCAGGAACGGTTCGGATTTTCAGGGTCCCGGCGAGCGACGTGATCGCTTGACGTGCTTGTATCACTGATCGATTGGAAGGCGGTCGCGGTGCTGCTCGATCCGCTTTATCCGGCCGCCAAAGGTGATCCGGCCTGGCCGCCCCTGGCGATCGTCAAAGCACTCCTGATGTGATCTGGTATGATAGCCGAGGTCCGCGAACATCGCCCTTGCCGTCGCCAACAGCGCCACGCGCGATCCCCGCGCGCGCGCGCTGTGCCGCCTGCGTCGGTGGTCCTGATTTGCTCGCGTTGTGCTGCCATATCGTCCTGCCCGTGCCCTCTGTCGCTGCCCTGTGCGGTCCTGCCGCTCATCGTCATTGCCAACATCTGCAAACCGACATATAGGCTATATATAGCTGAAAACAAATGTTGGAGAGAGTCGCGCCATGCAGAGTGCCGCAGGCAAGGACAAAGAGCAGCTCCGTTACCGGCTGGAGGCGATCGTCGGCGCTGACCAAGTCCGTTCCGGCGCGGATATCGGCGAGCGTTACCGGCTCGATCTCACGCGGCGCTATGCCGGTGCACCCGCTTATCTGGTGAAGCCGGCAACCACGCTGGAAGTGTCCGAAGTAGTGAAGGCCGCGGCTGCGGCCGGTCTGCCGGTAACAGTCATCGGCGGGCAGAGCGGCACCGTGGGCGGCGCGGTGCCTAGCGATGGCGGCGTCGCCCTGTCGCTCGAACGCATGAACCGGATCGTCGAGATCGATCAGCTGTCGATGACGATGACGGTTGAGGCAGGTTGTATATTGCAGGTGGCACAGGAGGCTGCCGAGCAGCAGGGGGCGTTGCTGCCCATGGACCTGGGCGCGCGCGGATCGGCGATGATCGGTGGGGTGATCGGCAGCAATGCCGGGGGAAACCGCGTGCTGCGCTGGGGCATGATGCGCGACATGGTCCTGGGGCTGGAAGTCGTGCTGGCCGACGGTGCCATCCTGTCCTCCCTGACCAAAATGCTGAAGGACAATGCGGGCTATGCCTGGAAGCATCTGGTGACCGGCAGCGAAGGAACGCTGGGCATCGTCACCCGCGCGGTGCTGCGGCTGCGCCCGTTGCCGACCTCGCGCCAGACAGCGATGATCGCGGCACCCAGCTTCGAGGCGGCGATCAGCGCAATGCGGCGGCTGGAGGTCACACTGTCGGGGCGGCTGTCTTCCTTCGAGATCATGTGGGACGATTTCTATGATCGTATGAGCGGCGGCCTGCTCGATCGCCAGCCGCGGCCGCTCCCCTCTGGCCTTGGCTATTATGCGGTAGTCGAGGCGATGGGCGGCGATGAGGAGCATGACGCCGCCCAATTCGAGCGGGCGCTCGCCGCCTTGGTCGAAAGTAGGATCGTGGTCGATGCCGTCATCGCCCAGTCGGAGCAGCAACGGCAGCAGATATGGGCCGTGCGCGAAGATATGAACCCGGGCCTTGCCGACCTGCGCCCGCTTATCGCCTATGACGTATCGATGGCCATCGCCGACATGCCGATCTTTGTCGAGCGGGCACGGGCGGCAATGGCGGCGGCCTATCCAGAGGCGACCATGTTGTTCTACGGCCACGCGGGCGACGGCAACTTGCATGTGATCGCCAGCCGCGGTGAACTGAGCGACGAGACGCGGCTGGGCTTCGACACAGTGATCTATGACGTTGTGCGCACGGTTGGCGGATCGATCGCCGCGGAACATGGCGTGGGCATCTCGCGCCGCGCGTTTCTCGGCCATGCCCGCTCGCAGAGCGAAGTGGCGCTGATGCGCACTCTCAAAATGGCGATGGACCCGGCCGGCACGCTGAACCCGGGCAAGATTTTGGCGCCCTGATCGTGGCGCGCAAAGGAGAGATGTCGTGAGCGAACAGGGATCAAAGTCCAAATTCCAGATTTTTCGGGCAGAGGACGCGCCGGGTCTCATGGAAAGCGGCCATATGAAGGTAGAACCCTATACCGATCTTCAGCGTCAGTGGGTGGTCAAGGCCAAGGAGGCCGGGCTGTTGGAGGGCGACCAGCTCAAGGTGCTGCTCGACATTCCCGGCTTCAATCTGACGTATGCCTGGTTGAAGAAGGAATATCCGCTGCCGCTGCACAGCCATGATTCCGATTGCCTCTACTATATCATCGCCGGCGACGTGCGCATCGGGACGGAAAGGCTGGGAGCGGGTGACGGCTTCTTCGTACCAGCGGGCGTGCCCTATCAATATACGCCGGGCGAGGATGGTGTAGAGGTGCTGGAGTTCCGCACCGTGTCGCAGTTCAATATGCTCAACCTGTCGAAGGGGGAGGGCTTTTGGCGCAAGGCGGTGGATTCGCTGAACGCCACCCAAGACGATTGGGCTCAGGCGGTGCCGCCTTCGAAAAAATTGACGCATTTGCAGAAGTGATGCCAGCGGGCGTTGGCGGCTGGCAGCTGAAAGGATCTTGATAGGCATGACGATGTTGCACGATGACGCGAAGCGGCAGCTGCAGGAAGAAGGCTGGTGTGTTTTCCCCGCACTGCTTGATGCGCAGCAGGTGAGGCGGGTCA
Organism: Sphingobium tyrosinilyticum; assembly: GCF_042654265.1. Taxonomy (NCBI): domain Bacteria; kingdom Pseudomonadati; phylum Pseudomonadota; class Alphaproteobacteria; order Sphingomonadales; family Sphingobiaceae; genus Sphingobium; species Sphingobium tyrosinilyticum. The sequence continues at coordinate 22,626 of NZ_JBHSFZ010000058.1, forward strand.
ACGAGGCCCTGGATCGGATAGTGGAGGAGATGCGTCGGCGTGGCGCGTCCACCCACAGCCCGCTGCTCGACCCCAACGGCGCTAACGTCCGCGTCTATAATCTGCCGGACTGGGACCCGGTGTTCGTTGAGCTGCTGCGCCATCCCGCCTGTATGGAAATTGCGCAGGAGGTGTTGGGCGAGGGATTCATCGTCTCCAACTTCACCGGAAACATCGCGCATCCTGGATCGCAACCGATGCGGATTCATTCGGATCAGGCTCTGTCGGTGCCCGGTCCATGGCTCGAACCCTGGGCACTGAACCTGATCTGGTGCCTGGACGATGTTTATGATGCCAATGGCGCAACGCGGTTTGTGCCTGGCAGCCACAAATATACCTGCTTTTCGGAAGTGCCTGAGGATATCGCCGAGCGCACCGTAGCGTTCGAGGCGCCTGCCGGGTCGCTGATCGCGATGGAAGGCCGAGTTTGGCACACGTCGGGATCGAACCGTACGGAAGGCGCGCGCCGCGCCATGCTGTTCGGCTATTATGTCCGTGATTTCGTGCGGCAACAGGTCAACTGGGACGTATGCCTCTCACCCGCAACGCAGGACTCGCTGGACGATGAGGCGCGCGCACTGCTCGGCATGGGGCCTAAGGCCAATGTCCGTATAGGCTCCGCGCTGTCACGACTGACGCCTGATGCGGAGCGCCCGGATATATTGTCGCGGGGCAAGCGCGAAGACGCGTGAGGGGAACAGGTTTGATCGCGGCCGGGATGAGCGGCGCCCAAGAATTGGAGAGGGACTATGCTGAACACTGAAACGATGGAAAAGGATTCTGCTCGCCTGGAACAGGTGCGCTCGCTGTTTGGTAGCGATGTGCGCCTGTCGGAGCCGTTCCCCGGCCGCCCGCCGCTCTGGATCGAGCCGGTGGAGCCGGAGCTTGCGCAACATATCGATGCCGCCACCGCATGGGTCGTAAACAATCGTGCTGCGATTGAGGCTGCGCTGCTAAGTTTCGGCGCGTTGTTCTGGCGTGGCTTCGCGGTGCACCGGCCCGAAGAGTTCGAGCGTTTCCTCAGCGACTTCACACCCTTTTCCCAAGGCTATGTCGGCGGCACCAGCCACCGCAAGGCGGTAACGGGCAAGGTAATGGAGGCTACCCGTGCGGACGATCATATCAACATCATCATGCACCAGGAAATGGCCTATCTGCCTAACACCCCCCGGCTGCTGGCCCTTTACTGCAACAAGGCGGCCGAGGTCGGCGGCGAAACCCCGATCGCGGACATGCGCGGGCTGATGGAAGCGTTGCCGCAGGGATTTCAGGACAAGCTCAAGGCGCATGGCGTTCGTTACATCCGCAATTTCCGCAATGAAGATACGCTTAATGACTGGCGCGCCGATCCCTCGTTCAACCATCACAGCTGGCAATATTGGTTCGAGACGACCGACCGCGCGGAGGTCGAGCGGGTGATGATTGAACGCGGATCGAATGTGCAGTGGAATGAGGATGGCAGCCTTACGATCTGGACCGTTCTGCCGGGGACAGCGGTGCATCCAAAGACGGGCGAAACGCTGTTTTTTAATCAGATTTACGCCATGCGTCAGCACCGCCTTACGATCGGCGAGGAGAAGATCGCCCGCATCGACGCCGCCTATCCCAATTATCTCGACAAGCCTAACGCCGCTGCGTTCGGCAATGGCGAGCCGCTCTCCGAGGAAGATTTCCTGGCGATGCATACCGAGATGGAGAGGCGTGAAGTCGCCTTTTGCTGGGAGCCGGGCGATGTCATGCTGCTCGACAACAAGCTGACGGCGCATGGCCGTCATCCCTACAAGGGCCAACGTGACACGCAAGTGATGCTGTTTGAGTGAACTGCGGTCATCATCGGCACTAGGGCGCGAACTCATAAATTGAGTTGAGCTCTCCGCCTTCGCATGATTCAGGCGCTCTTTGAGAATGGAGGGCGTATGGCGCGGCGGCGGTATGAACTGACGGACAAGGAATGGCTGATCATCGAGCCGTTGCTGCCCAACAAGCCCCGCGGTGTTCCGCGGGTAGATGATCGGCGAGTGCTAAATGGAATTCTCTGGCGCTTCCGTTCCGGTGCGCCTTGGGCCGAGATCCCAGAGCGTTATGGTCCATCTACGACCTGCTACAACCGGTTCGTTCGTTGGCGAAAAGCCGGTGTGTGGGACCGTCTGTTGGCAGCGGTTTCCGCTGGCTTCAACGGCGAACTGGTGATGATCGATTCCACCTGCATGCGCGTCCACCAGCACAGTGCGACGGGGAAAAAGGGGGACCTGGAGATCATGGCATGGGACGTTCCCGGGGCGGCCTCACGACCAAGCTCCACGCTCTTGTCGACGCTGACGGACGTCCTGTCAGCTTGCGACTGACGGGTGGGCAGGTCCACGATGCGTGCGAAGCCGAAGCCCTGATCGAGGCTATTCCCGAAGGCGCCACCCTGCTCGGCGACAAGGGGTATGACAGCACCGCAATACGCCAGGCTGCGGCAGCCAGGAACATCTGGGCCAACATTCCCAATCGCTCCAATCGCAAGCAGCGCTTTGGCTTCTCGTCCTGGCTCTACCGCCAGCGCAATCTCGTCGAGCGCTTGTTTAATCGGATCAAGCAGTTCCGGGGCATCGCCACTCGATATGACAAGGATGCTGCCAACTATCTGGCGGCGATCAAGCTCATCTGCACACGCCTCTGGTGCAATGCGTAATGAGTCTGCGCCCTAGATTGCTGTCGAGGATAATCGATCGCTTGGTAAAGGGTAATATGGCAATCGTTCGGATTGCAAAGGTGCACTTCCGAGTTTTTTTGATGTATTGGTGAGGCATTGATGGTCTCCTGCGCTCGGCGATATCGTCGAAGCGATCTTTCGCGCAGAGTGGTCTTGGTGAATCGGTAAATGTTTGACGCCGCTGCAGCCAGCCTAAATGTTAGCGCCACATCTTCCACATTTCTGCCTCAGATGGACATGAGCAATGGTCGCTACGCAAAATGAAATTCCCGCGGCTCCTGAGATTGACTTTTCAACATTTGGACCGGTCGAGAGAAAGCCGGTTAGCCGCATCCAGAAATTTGTAGCGAGTTTTCTCCATCGCAACTGGGTCACCATTCCGCACGTGACGCATCACGATGAAGCGGACGTTACGGATCTGGAAGAGCGTCGCCGCGCTCTATTTTCAAAAGATCAAGTCAAGATAACCCCGGTGCCGCTCATTGTGAAAGCGATAGCACTTGCTTTAAGGGAATTTCCTCAGTTCAACGTATCGTTGGATGCAAAAAGTGGAGACATCCTGCAAAAGCAGTATGTGCATATCGGTGTTGCGGTTGACACTCCGAAGGGGTTGTTGGTGCCCGTCGTTCCGAACTGCGACAGCAAATCCGTTCTGGAGATCAGTGCGGAAATCCAGAGTCTCTCTGAAAAAGCCAGAACGAAGGGACTTTCTAACCAAGAGATGTCTGGCGGGTGCATCACTTTGACATCATTGGGGCATATTGGAGGAACTGGATTTACACCAATTGTCAATGCACCCGAGGTTGCAATTCTGGGCGTCTGCCGTGCTCGCCAGCAACCATTTCGGGGCGAAGGTGGCGGCATAATATGGCGCCAGATGCTGCCTCTCTCGTTGAGTTATGATCATAGAGTCATCAATGGAGCCGATGCCGCGCGCTTTTGCCGTTTTATAGCGCAAACCCTCTCCTCCCCAGCATTGTTCGACTGAGGGGTTGATACAGGATATGCAGAATGTGATTGTCGTCGATCGCGCGGGTATCGAGCACACGATTGGGGCGGATGAAGGCCTCTCATTAAGGGAGGTCCTTAGTGAGAGGGGTTTCGATGAGCTGCTGGCACTCTGCGGAGGTTGCTGTTCCTGTGCGACTTGTCATGTCTACGTTCATCCAGCCTTCTCGAGCATGCTGTCACCCTTGACAGAGGAGGAGAATGATCTGCTCGACAGTAGTGAGCACCGGCAGGAAAATAGCCGATTGTCGTGCCAACTGGTGGTCGATCAGAATTTCGAAGGCATGAAGATATCGATTGCGCCGGAAGATTGAGGCGTCGGCCGGGCCCAATAAGTTGGAGGCAAACGCCGCGATTCAAATCGCAGTGACGGTGGATGGAGGGCTCGGCTCCCCAGGGCTTGGCGGCATGGCTTGGCCACTTTAACGGTCTCCCCCGTAGCGGCGGTTCCGAGCCGGCCGGTAGGAGGAGTTAGACAATCATGGAGATCAAGGGTTTAGCGGCCATCGTCACTGGCGGTGCATCGGGGCTTGGCAAGGCGACCGCCGCAATGCTGGCGGGGCAGGGCGCAAAGGTGGCTATTTTTGACCTGAATGACGAGCTCGGTCGCGCTACCGCGAAGGAGGTGGGCGGCAACTATGTTTCAGTGAACGTCGCCGACGACGCCAGCGTATCGGCGGGCCTGGATCAGGCGGCAGCGGTGCATGGCGTGGCCCGCATCCTTGTGAATTGTGCCGGGATTGCCCCTGCGGTGAAGACAGTCGGCCGAGAGAATGCTCCGCATCCGCTCGATTTGTTCGCCAAAACCATCGCCATCAATTTAGTGGGCAGCTTTAACGTTATCGCCAAGTTCGCAGCTAGGCTTGCAGCTGCAGACGAAATCGAAGGTGAGCGCGGCGTGATCGTCAACACTGCCTCGGCCGCAGCGTTCGATGGGCAGATCGGCCAAGCGGCCTATTCCGCTTCCAAGGGTGGTGTTGTTGGCATGACTCTACCGATCGCGCGCGATCTTGCACAGCACAAGATCCGGGTCATGACCATAGCGCCAGGTCTGTTCCTCACGCCCATGCTGGAGAGCTTGCCGGAGCAGGTTCAGGAAGCCCTGGGCGCCCAGGTGCCGCATCCGAGCCGTCTTGGCAAACCGGATGAATATGCGCAGTTGGTCGAATCCATCGTTCGCAATCCCATGCTGAATGGCGAAGTTGTCCGCCTCGACGGCGCAATCCGCATGGCGCCGCGCTGATGACAGACAGTGGCGGTATATCCTTTTCGATTGAGGATGGCGTTGCGCATATAGTTCTTGATCGACCCGATTCCGGCAATGCCATAGACCTGCCGCTTGCCCGATCTCTGCTGACCGCTGCGATCCGCTGCGATATGGATGATGCCGTGCGCTGCATCGGCCTGAGGGGGCGGGGCCGGCTTTTTTGTGCAGGTGGAGATGTGCACCTCATGGGCGGCGCCGGCGACAAGCGCGCGGAACTGCTAAGCGAATTCATAGCGACGCTGCACGCGGCTGTTCAGCGGCTGGCACGTGCGCCCAAGCCGCTGGTGACATTGATTAATGGTCCTGCTGCTGGAGCTGGCTTCAGCCTTTCCATGCTGGGTGACGTAGCGATCGGCGCCCGTTCAGTTCATTTCACGGCTGCTTACGGGGCGCTTGGGCTGACGTCGGATGGGGGGCTCAGTTGGCTTCTGCCCCGGTTGCTCGGATTGCGTAAAGCGCAAGATATCCTCACAAACCGCCGGATCATGGCCGACGAAGCGGACGCCATTGGATTGGTCTCGCGGATCGTTGACGATAGCGCTCTGATGGACGAGGGCCTAAAGATCGCAGCGAAACTGGCTGATGCGCCAGTCGCGGCGGTCGGGGCGGCGCGCGCTCTGCTAATTGATAGTTTCGAAACCGGGCTCGAGGTGCATCTCGACCGTGAATTACGCTCCATGGTCGTTGCAGCTGGCCGCCACGAGAGCGAGGAAGGCTTGCGCGCACTGCTGGAAAAACGTCCCGCCCATTTTAGAGGCGGACGTTCGGTCGCTTAGTGTTTGCGCGCGCGGCTCATTTACCTGCACGGTAGTAATCTGTCGAAAGGAAGGCAAACATGTCGGACTCAAGGAAGGAATGGAGCTGGAAGGCAGTATGGTTCATGCTGCCGGCCATGAGCCTTTCGGCGTGCGCCGGCATGCAACCGTTGGCAAAGGCGCCCCTGCCGCAAGATGCGCGTTATGTTGCTCTCGGCAGTTCTTTCGCCGCGGGACCTGGCATCGATCCCGCTGAGCGGCCGCGCACGCGATGCGCCCGATCGATGCTTAACTATGCGCATCAACTCGCGGCACGCCGAAGGTTGACCTTGGTGGACGTTAGTTGCGGCGGAGCGACGACCGCGCATTTGCTGGGGCCATGGAATGAGTTGCCGCCGCAACTGGACAGCGTGACGGCCGATACCCGGCTGGTGACCGTGACGATCGGCGGCAATGATGTCGGTTATGTAGGGCGGCTCTTCGGTGCGTCCTGCCGCGCATCGGCTACTAATCCGAGCGTCTGCCCGCGTCTTCCTGAGCCATCGGATGAAGATTGGGAGAAGTTGCACGCATCGATGAAGCGCATAGCCACGGAGGTGAAATACCGAGCGCCGTTGGCAAGGTTGATCTTCGTGGATTATGTAACATTGCTGCCCGAGGAGGGAAGCTGTCAGGCAACACCCATGGGCTCGGAAGATGCTGGGAAAATGCGCGCGGTCGCGCGGCGCTTGGCTGACCTCACGGCCCAGGCGGCTCAAGAAGCAGGCGCAGAGATTCTGAGCGCTTGGGCGCTTTCGCGGAATCATACTCCCTGCCAACCGGAGCCTTGGGCGGCAGGCGTCCCCTATAAAGGCGGTCCTAAAGTGTTGGCGGCCTATCACCCAACATTGCTGGGGATGACCGCGATCGCCGATGCGCTCGACGATATGCTGCGTTACTCGCCTTCGACGAAGCCGGGGAAGTCGGCTTCCAAATAAGCGAGGAAGGTCGGGCTGACCGCCTGTTCGAGCAAGTGAGCGCGGGACAGCGGCAGAGTGGGCATCCCATAATCTGCCGCTTCCCGCACCCGGCGAGGGAAATCATGATTAGCGATCGCAGCTCTGCCGATCAGCACGAAATCAGCGCCGGCGTCCAAACATGCCTGCGCCGTTGCACCGGAGCGGACCTGTCCGGCAACACCGAGACGCGTCTTCGCTCGATCCAATTCCGCGAACCAGGCAATGAGCGGCTTGCCCTGGTAAGCTGCTTCGACAGGGTCCTTGAATACGTCCCAAAGCGACAGGTCGAGAAAATCGAGGCCGCCTTCCTGCATCAACTGTTCGGACAGGGTCAACACATCAGCCATCTGTAACCCCATTCGCTCGCCAGAGAGGCGCAGGCCGAGCGTGAATTGTGGCCCACACCTTTTACGCACGCCATCGATGATCGCACGAATAGGCTTGGCACGATTATCCAGCGAGCCGCCGAAGCAATCGGTGCGCTGGTTCATCTGGGCGCTGAGGAAGGCGCAAAGCAGGTAAGTATGGGCGCCATGCAGTTCCACGCCGTCGAATCCGGCCCTCTCGGCACGTTCTGCTGCGCTAATGAAATCTTCGATCATCGCTTCCACCTGCCCTTGGGTCATCGCCACTGCGCCGAACTCGGGATCCTCGGACGGAGCGACGCGCGGAAGGCCCGTCGACATGGCGGCTCGCGCGCCGCCATGGTGCAGTTGGAGCAGTGACAGGCTGTTAGCGGCACGAATTGTGTCGGCCGCACGAATGAGGCCTGGCAGACAGATATCGTCGTGTACGCCAAGCTGACCATCAAATCCCCTACCCTCAGGATTGACGAAGGCAGCAGCCGTCATGACTGCGCCAAAGCCTCCCTGCGCGCGCAGCCCCAGCCATCGCTCCTCCTCTTCGGAAAGGGTGCCGTCGGCGTGGCTTTGCTGGTTCGTCAGTGGAGCCAGCATGAAGCGATTGGTCATCACGGCCCCGCTGGAGAAGGAAAGCGAAGCGAATAGATCGGTCATGGCGGGCCTCATAAAGTTCGACAGGGTGCGTGCGGACCAACGCGCAGGCTGAGCACTCAGCGTCTGCTTGCATCCCAAAGAGGGTGCGCACAATGCATGTTGCTCATGTCATTGTTCCTAGCGAAATTCCAGACTTGGGCGCCGGCCGTTTTAGAATCCAAGATCGGCGATGGGGCCGAAGCTGCAACCATTAACCACATGATGCGCCCGATTCAGTCGGTTAATATCGAGTCCGGCAAGATAACCGTCGATCAAGCGTTCGAAATTGCTGATTGCTCCTTCGTGAACCTCCGACAATCGCTGATATATGATTGCGCCGGACCGCAAGCCTTTTTGCTGCTCGGGCATGTTCGAATAGTCCTGCCGCGGGATCAACGGATAGTCGGGGGAGTCATATGGCAGCAGGGTCGGCGCATTGGGCGAAGGCGACGTGTCTTTTTCAGGCTTCAGCACCAGCGACCAGATCTCGAACAAGCAGCTTTCTGGTCCAGTCGGCCTGATGCGGTAGGATGCCATCGCCGAAAATTGCGGCAGCAAGAAGAAATTGGGGAAGAACAGTTCATTGCCTTGACCCGGATAGCGGCTGAGCACGGCTGCGATATCGAACATCGGCAAACCTCGCGCTAAACCATCGTCACGAATAGCGTCGCAAGCACGCTTGAAAAAGCATTGGATTGCTTCATGCGGATCGTCTGGCAGTTCCATGTCGCGGAGTGTTTCCAGTATCCTCACCTCGCTGTGGTGGACCAAGCCCCCCATGCCTTCGCTGAGGTTCACCATCAGATCGATCGACCGGTTGACTGCCTCACGCGCGGTGAGCCCGAGTTTTGGGTCAAGGCCGTTTCTGTCGCCCAACTCGCCGCCGAACGTGCGGCTTAGCGCATGAAATTGCGGGTGGGTTTTCATCAGATGGTACATCTCCATGAAGGCTTCAACCGCAACCTTCCAGTTGACCGGCAGTTCGGAGGCATACCACCAGTCCACCCGCAGTTTTTCGACATGCCGCGCGTCCAGTTCCTCAGTCAACGGACCAAGCGAGTTCATCAGAGGCTGCGCGTCGACATCGAAGTTGATAAAGGCGCAGCCCGCCCAGGTTTCGACACGCACGGGTCTGAGGTGGATTTCCGCTTCGTCGAGCACCGCTTCTGAAAAGATGCCGCGACGCTGCCCGAACACGAAGCTGTTATGGCCCTCGAGATCGTAGCGCCAGCCGTGGAAGGGGCAGATGAACCCGCGGTTGCGACAATGGCCCGCTCCTTCAACCAGCTTCATGCCCCGATGGCGACAGACGTTGTGGAAGGCGCGGAGCCCAGTCTTTGACCGAACGATGATGACGCTTTTTTCTAGCAGCCGATATTCGGTATAATCCCCAATATTGGGGATTTCCTCCAGGCGGCATGCCATCTGCCAAACCCGGGACCAGAGCTTTTCCCGCTCGAGATCGAAAAACATCTGGTCACAATAGCGCTTTGCCGGGATCAATGCAGGATTGGTGACACGCAACGGCACGGACGCAAGCGCGTCCTCGACGAGATTTGTCATATGTTCTCCTCTCCCATGGGGACGTAGACACACGCCTCACGCCGGCAATTTTCGGGCGGCGGCCTTTCGCGGCCGGTCTTAACCCTTTGTCTTCGGTGCGCATGGAGCGCTAAATATCAAAAGCCGATATCGACGATCGGCGAGTCATATCCCTGATTAACGGCACGATTGCCTGCCGCCAGCAACTGCGGGTCAAGACCCGCGAGATAGCCATCGATTAACCGCTGATAATTGCTGATCATTCCTTCATATTCGTGGGACAGGCGCATATAGTCAAAGCCCTTGGCATGCAGGCCCAACTGCTGGCGTGGCAGGTTGGAATAGTCCTGCTGCGGAATTTCGGGGAACTCTTTGCTGTCATAGGGCAGGATGGTCGGTGCCTTCGGAGTTTCGACCTCGCCTTCCTTCAGGAAGTCCAGGTTCCAGATTTCGAAGAAGCAGGTTTCCGCCGTCAGCGGGCGAATGCGGTAGGATGACATCGCGCTGAAGCTGGGAACGGTGAAGAAGTGCGGAAAGAAGAACTCCACATTATAATGGGTATTCTTGAACATCTCATTGAGGTCAGGCACCGGCAGACCGTCCGCGCGACCACGCTTCGTGACCTCTTCGAAAAAGCGCTGCGTCAGGACGCCGGCCGCTTGCTCGATTGTCTCAGGCAATTCCATGTCTCGGATGTCATAAAGGACATCGAGTTCGCGCTGGCTGACCTGACCACCCATGCCTGCGCTCAACCGTTCCAGGCCTAAGATGAACATGTCGACAAATTCTTTGACGCTGGGCGGTGACGGCCGCTTCACGCCCATATCTTGGCCAAACCGCCCATCGAGAGTGGCCATCACCATCAGTTGCGGATGCGTCCGCATGACATGATAGCCTTCCATGAAGGCTTCCATGGCGAGCTTCCAGTTGGTGGGCAGCACCGTCCCATACCACCACCGCATCTTGAGCTTGTCCATGCCGCGTTCCTCGCCGCGGTCCAGAACGGTGCCCATCGTTTCGCGCAAACCAAGTGCGTCATCGTCAAAATTGATGAAGGCGCAGCCGACCGCAGTTTCTAGGCGGCAGGGAACGAGGTTTAGCTCTGCCTTGTCGAGCGCTTCCTCGCTAAAAATCTGCTTGCCGAAAACGAAAGTGTTTTCGCCTTCATTGTTCCAGCGCCAACCGTGGAAGGGGCAGATGAAGCCCCTCGTCTTGCAATTGCCTGACTCGCCGTCGGGCACCAACTGAACACCGCGATGGCGGCAGGCGTTGTGGAATGCCTTCACACCATTTTTCGTGTTCACGATGATGACCGATTTGTCGAGAATGCGATATTCCATATAGTCGCCGACGTTCGGGATCTCTTCCAGCCGGGCCGCCATTTGCCAAGTGCGGAACCACAGCTTTTCCTTCTCGAGATCGAAGAACTGCTGATCATAATAACGACGGGAGGGAATGCGTTCGGGATCGGTGACACGCAGCGGGACGGCTGCCAGCGCTTCCTCAACCTCGGCCGGATTTGCGGATGGTTCAAACTTCACGGCGTTCGTTGCCACTACAACTTCCTCTCGCTGGCTATCGGGCGGCGTCACTCGGGCACGATCAACTCGGGCCGCCAAACTTTGGCTACAGGTATATAACGCGCCTATTGCATTGCAAGACTTGACGAAGGAGGGTGTGGCGCTCCGGGTTTGCGAGAATCGCTGGAAAGCCGTTAGAATATTCTGGTTGAATCGAAGAGCGGGAGGGAGAGGAACAGGCCGATGACTGCCCGGACGATGGACCCGATTCTTGATTCAATAGCTGCTGGCGAGCGCTGTTTTGGCCTATGGATTTCCATTCCTGACCGGCTGTCGATCGAAACCGTAGGGAAAGCCGGCTATGACTTCCTGATATTGGACGGCCAGCATGGCGGCATTGGCTGGGACGCCGTATTGCCGGCGATTCAGACGCTTGATCTCAACCGGGCTCCGGCATTCGTGCGGGTCCGTGCCAATGATCCAGGACTGATTATGCGCGCTCTTGATCTAGGTGCGCGGGGGGTGATCGTTCCGCTGGTGAATGATTCCAGTCAGGCAGCGCGAGCAGCCCGCGCCACGCGCTATCCCCCCGATGGCGACCGATCCTACGGGCCGGTCCGAGGTTATCATGTCGCTGGGGTAACGGATGCACTCCGGCCTCTCTGTTTCGTGATGATCGAAACCGTGGAGGCGATGTCGAATTTGGCGGCGATTGCGGCGACTCCGGGCATTGACGGTCTGTTTGTCGGACCTGTGGACTTGGGACTGTCGATGGGATTCGATGTCGAGGCCGCGCTTGCATGGCCATCGGCGGTGATGGAGGCGGTAGAAAAGGTGGTTGCTGTTTGTGCCAGACATAAACTGGTGGCGGGTTGCCCCGCTTTCGGGATGGATAATGCTCGTGCACTGGCCGAGCGCGGAGTGCAGTTCCTTCCATTGGGTGCGGACGTTGGACTGCTTCGCCGAGCGGCAGCCGCTGATCTGACCCAAGCGCATAGTTGGACAAGGTAACTCAAAAGGGGGTGAGGATGAGCTATCGACGCACCGCGCTGATCACCGGTGCATCCGGGGGAATGGGGCGTGCCTGCGCGCGCCTGTTCGGCGCGAGCCATGACCTGTTATTGACTGACGTTGCTGGGCCTGCACTCGATCGCTTTGCTGAGGAACTGAGCAAAGATGGATACTCTATCAGCGCCGCAAGGTCTGGGTCGATCGGCGACGCGGGGTTGGTCGAGGCGCTGGTCGATGATCTCAGCGGCAGTGACCCATTCGTGCTGGTTCACACTGCCGCAGTGTCACCATCGCAGGCAGATTGGCGTACGATATTGGAGGTTGACCTGATCGCATCGGTGCGGTTGCTCAATGCAGTCGAACCAGTCCTGCGGCCCGGCAGTGTTGGCGTGCTGATTGCGTCACTCGCAGGGCATATGGCCGCCGTTGATCCGCAAGCCGCCGCACTTTGTGCCGATCCAGTGGCACCCGGGTTTATCGATAGTATGGAGCGGGTGGTGCTGCGCGCTGCGGGCGACAGTCCCGCTGGCGCACCGGGCCCAGCTTATTCCTACGCGAAGCAGGGGCTCATCGCCCTTGCGGAACGACGCGCGGTGGCTTGGGGCGCCCGTGGCGCACGCCTCGTCTCGATCTCGCCAGGCGTTATCGCGACTCCGATGGGGCATCAGGAGATGGAGGCGCATCCAGACGCATTACGGCTAGCGACAGCGGTGCCCGCCGGCCGGACCGGAACGGCTGCTGAGATCGCGCAGGCGGCCCGCTTCCTCGCCAGCGACGAGGCGTCCTTCATCACCGGCTGCGACTTGAAGGTCGATGGGGGCGCGGTCGCCTTTGTCCGCCATGCAGCGGCTGCCGCTGCTTGACCAATCAGGAATATGTTGCCCCCGTGCAATCTTGAATGCACAGGGCAACAAGCAATATCGAGGAAATACGACTCATGGCCCGTTTCACTTACATGATCCTGAACCGCGCAAAGCCGGGTCAAGCGGAAGAATTCAAACGCTGGTATGCGGAACAGCATCTGAGTGATGTTCGCAGAGTGGAGGGTGTCGTCGATGCCAAGCTGTTCGCCGTTGATTTTCAAAAGGATTACGATCTTGACCTTCCCAACTATGATGTGATGACCATCTACGAGCTGGAATGCGACGACCCCGAAGCCAAGATCGAGGAGATCAAGGCGCTGTCCGGGACTTCCGAGATGGTCGGCACCGATACCATTGAAAAGTCTGGGATGGCGCAGGCAGTCGGACATCTGATCCGGCAAGTTTGACCCGTGCGGCGACGCATTGTTCTTGGTCCAATCTGGAGGCGCGGCGTGCGGCGGACTTTTGTTTTGTGCATTTTTGCGGCAACGGCGTTCGCACCGGTGGCTCAGGGCAGGCCGTTCGACCCCCTTGCGAGCAGAACGGCGATATCGCAGGTCCTGGCGCGGGACGCTTCCAGACTCGGTGCGCTCTACAAGGATATTCATCAGCATCCTGAACTGGCCTTTGAGGAGAAAGTGACCGCGGCCAAGCTCGCCCCCCAGATGCGGGATGTGGGCTTTACCGTCACTTAAATGGTCGGCGGCACAGGCATCGTCGCCGTCCTGAAGAATGGCAGCGGTCCGACGGTTCTGGTGCGGACGGGATGGACGCCCGGCCGATGACAGAGCGGACGGGCCTTCCCTATGCCAGCCAGGCCAGGGCAATGTGGCAGGGGCTGGAAACGTCGGTTGCGCATAGTTGCGGACATGACATCCATATGGCGGCCTGGCTAGGCGCGGCGCGGGCGCTGGCTGCGCTGCGCGACCAGTGGCACGGGACTTTGCTCTTCGTGGGGCAGCCGGCGGAGGAAACCGGCGGCGGTGCCAAGGCGATGCTGGCCGACGAAGTTATTCGGCGCTTCGGCAAGCCGGACTTCGGCTTTGCGCTGCATGTCGGCCCCATGCCTGCGGGAATGGTTTTCTATAGCGCGGGGCCGATGAGTTCTACATCCGATGCGATCGACATCGTCTTTCACGGCCGTGGCGGACACGGCTCGGCACCGTCGGCTTACCATTGATCCGGTGATGATGGCGGCCCGCTTCACCGTCGATGTCTAATCAGTGATCAGCCGGGAAAAAGAACCTTCCGCTTTCGGGGTGGTGACCGTCGGCGCGATCCAGGCGGGGCACGCTGGCAATATCATTCCCGACGAAGCGGTGATCCGCGGCACCATCAGGAGCCAGGATGACAAGGTCCGGGCCAAGCTGATCGCTGGGGTCAAGCGCACGGCAAAGTCTGTGGCCGACATGGCCGCTGCCCCTGCTGCACCGACTATCAGCATCGCGCCGGGGGCGGACATGGTCTTTAACGACACCGTACTGAGCGCGCGCTTAGAAGCGCTGTTTAAAGCCGCGTTCGGCACGTACGCCCAGCCCTTTCCGTCCGCGTCGTCGGGCGCGGAGGATTTTTCCGAATTCGTGAAAGCGGGGCGGGCCCTCATTTTATTTCATGATCGGCGGGCTTGATCCTGCGGTCGTTGCGGCGGCCGCTAAATCCGGTCGCCTGCCGATCAATCATTCACCCGAATTCGCGCCGTTGAGTGAGCCGACGATCAGCACGGGCGCTACCCCATGGCGCTTGCCGTCATGAATGCTGCTCAGCCCTAGCAGGACATCGGCGTTTAGGCACCCATTTGTAGCGGCTGTCCCATTTACGGCCGCAATAGTTCCCAATGCTCCAGATCGCATCTGGCTAGGAAACGCGAGGCCGTGGCTCCATACATCAGCGCCATGCAGCTTGTTCCCGATGGTTGCCGGCCTGACAGGATGGCCACCTTGCGGAGATGTTTCCAGCCCCTGTTTTCCTGGGACGGGGAACTGACGCAGCTTTTCCTCATACAAGCATCTGCTAATCGAAAGCCATGTCGAGGATTGTCATGGTCATCCTTCAGCTCCTTCTTCGAAGCTGTCCTGCTTATCGCTCCTGCTCCGTTCGATTTAGAGGGGCTGGCACAAACCGAATGACACTATATAATTGCAATAGAGATATGTCCGCTGCGAGCGGCTGACGATGGAGAGAGCCCGCCATGCCGGAGATCTTGCTGTGCATGATATTACACGTTGAGGCGCTGCGCCGATGATACGTGTCACCCAAGCCTTGCGAACCGCGCAACTGCAATATCCGGATCGATTAGCCAGCATCTACGGTGATCGGCGGCACAGTTGGGCGGAGTTTTCGGACAGGGTCGCCCGCATCGCGGGTGCGTTTGCGGGATTGGGCATCGAACCGGGTGACCGGATCGCTATCCTGGCCGAGAACAGCGACTCATACCTCGAATGTTTTTTCGCCGCACCTTGGTGCGGGGCGATACTGGTGCCGGTTAACACTCGGCTCAGTCCGCCAGAGGTCAGCTATGTGATGAATCATAGCGGCGCCAAGTTACTCGTCGTAGACGAGGCGATGGCTTCGCTCTGGGAGCGAACACGGCCTCTGGTCGCTAAGGTGCCCGATGAGGTGCGGATCGAACCCGGCTCCGGATTGGATTCATTGGTCGGAACGTCGGGCCCCATAGCTGACCGTAGCGAGGGAGGCGTGGAAACCGCATCGATATTTTACACTGGCGGTACCACCGGCCGATCAAAGGGTGTGATGCTCAGTCATGCCGCCCACATTCTCAATAGCATGGCGATGTGGGCCACACTTGGTTTGAGTGGGGAGAGGCTGCGCTATTTGCATGCGGCGCCAATGTTCCATGTCGCCGACGCGGAGTTCGTCCATGCGATCACCCTCGTCGGCGGCACACATGTCATTATCCCTCGTTTCGAGCCGGCCGCCGCCCTCAGCGCGATCGAACAGCATCGGATAACGGATTGCATCCTGGTGCCGACGATGGTGCAGAAGATAGTCGATGCGCCCGAACGTGCGCAGACTGACCTATCGAGCCTGCAGCGCCTTTACTATGGCGGCGCGCCGATGCCCGAGGCAGTCGCGACGCGTGCGCTGGCGGCGCTGCCGGACCTTGGTCTGGTGCAGCTTTACGGCCAGACCGAGTCAGGACCGGTTCTCACACTGCTGACCCCCGATGGCCACAGATCTAGCCAGGAGCAAGCGGTCCGCAAGCGATCTGCCGGCAAGCCGCTTCTAGGGACCGACATCGCCATCATGGACTCTGACGGTAATCTATTGCCCGTTGGTGAAGTGGGCGAAATCGTTGCACGTTCAGGGAATCTCATGAGCGGCTACTGGGACGATCCCGAGGAGACTGCGAAGGCGTTCCGTGGCGGTTGGCTGCACACCGGCGACGGCGGCTATATGGATGCGGACGGCTATCTCTATGTCACCGATCGCCTCAAGGATATGATCATCTCGGGCGGTGAAAATATTTATTCGATTGAGGTAGAACGCGCGATCAGCCTGTATCCCGGAGTGGCACAATGCGCCGTAATCGGCATCCCGCACGAACAATGGGGGGAAAGCGTTCACGCTATAATCTTCCCGCTTGATGGTGCGGTTATCGACACCTCGGCGCTGTTAGATCATTGCCGAGGGCTGATCGCTGGCTACAAATGTCCCCGGTCGTTTGAAATTCGGTCTGAACAACTGCCGCTCTCCGGAGCGGGAAAGATCCTGAAGCGAGAACTGAGGGACGAGTGGATGAAGCGGACCCAGGCAGCTTACCGTGCTGGGACCGGTACTGCTTAAAGGAGAGAAGATCGTGACCCCAGCCTATAAGCTATTGATCAACGGCAAATTGGTGGACGGCGCTGCTGCGCTCGACGTCATCAATCCCGCTAACGGCCAGACTGTCGCTCGCGTCGCGCGTGCGTCGCAGGAACAGGCGCTGTCGGCCATCGGCGCTGCGAAAGCGGCGCAGTCCGGCTGGGCCGCCACTCCACTGGAGAAACGCCGAGCGCTGCTGCACAAGCTCGCCGACGGCATTGACGCGCGCCGTGACGAGATCGCCCGCACGCTGGTGCAGGAACAGGGTAAGCCACTCGAAGACGCCACGGCCGAAGTCATGTATGCTGGCATCTTCGTGCGCTTCTTCGCCGACATGGCAATCCCGATGGAGGTCGTGCAGGACGACGCCACCCATCATATTTCCATCCACTATAAGCCCCTGGGCGTCGTTGCGGGCATCACGCCCTGGAACTTCCCGTTCCTGATCCCCGCCTACAAGCTGGCGCCCGCGCTGGTTCTGGGCAACACATTTATCCTGAAGCCAGCGCCGACCACCCCGCTTTGCAGTCTCCTCCTCGGCCAAATCGCCGCGGACATCTTCCCGGCGGGTGTTGTCAACGTAATCGTCGATGAAAATGACCTGGGACAGTTGCTTTCCACCCATGCGGATATTGCAAAGGTCAGCTTCACTGGATCGACCGCGACTGGCCGGAAGATCATGGAAGCTTCGGCGAATACGCTTAAGCGCCTAACGCTGGAACTGGGTGGCAATGACGCGGGAATCGTGCTGCCCGATGCCGATGTTGAGCGGACCGCGCAGGGCATTGCGGCTTCCGCGTTCGGCAATGCCGGTCAAGTCTGCATCGCGACCAAGCGCGTTTATGTCCATGACAGCGTCTACGATGAAATCTCGGATGCTCTCGCCAAGGTGGTGAGCGCAATTCCGGTCGGCGATGGATTGCAGCAGGGGGTCCGCATGGGGCCGATGCAGAACCGGGCGCAATATGAGAAAGCCAAACATTATCTGGAAGTCGCACACCGTGATGGCAAGGTGATCGCGGGCGGCAATGTGCATGGCGGCGAGGGGCTTTTCGTCGAGCCGACACTGGTGCGCGATATCGAGGATGGCTCACCGCTGGTGGATGAGGAACAGTTCGCGCCAATCCTGCCGCTGATCCGCTACGACGATCTGGATCACGTCATAGATAAGGTGAATTCTTCGGAATATGGCCTGGGTGGATCGGTCTGGTCGAGTGATATCGAGAAGGCAACCCAGATCGCGCACCGCATCCAGAGCGGCACGGTGTGGATCAATCATGCTACCCACTTTGGCCCCCACATTCCCTTCGGCGGGGCCAAGCAATCCGGAATCGGCAGCGAGTTCACGCAGGATGGCATGCTGGAATTCGCTCAACGCACTGTGATCAGCATTGCGCACTAACGCAGGCTGATAGGGGACGGGAGCGGTTCTTTGCTGGGCCGCTCCGTCGTCGCGCGCGCCCCCGCGTCCCAAGATATGGAGATCGTCCGCCAAGCCTATGCAGAATTCGATCAATCACCCGCGATAGACCTGCTCAGGCAGCGCTGCGACCACTATGAAAAGGATCTGCGAAGCACTCCCATCCGCCTTCCTCCTGGCCGCCGGTTAGCCTTGATCTCCGCCCGTGCAACGGTCATGCCGTAGTTGGGGACAATGATCACGCTCGCATTTGATAGCTGCATCGCGGCTTTCTCGGACAATGCGGCCGTGCTTAGCCGGCAGTGTTCGAGGCGATCCATGATAGCTCCATTGGGCGGTAAAAGGGGGAAGCGAGCAGGGCGCAGCCCCCTTCCGAGGTTTTCACTTCATGGTGGGAATGACAAAGCTCTGATCCACTACAGCGCCACCTGAGGGCCAGCGCTGTGTAATCTTCTTCGTGCGGGTGTAGAAGCGCACGCCATCCATGCCATATTGATCGAGGTCGCCGAAACCCGAGCGCTTCCAGCCGCCGAAGCTGTGATAGGCGACCGGCACTGGTATCGGCACGTTGATGCCGACCATGCCGACTTCTACTTGGCTCGCGAACTTGCGCGCATAATCGCCATTGCGGGTGAAAATGGCCACGCCATTGCCATATTGATGCTGCGAGGGATAGCTCAGAGCTTCCTCAAAACTATTGGCGCGCAGGATCTGAAGCACCGGGCCGAAAATCTCGTCCTGATAGCTCTTCATCTGCGGGGTCACCCGGTCGATCAGGGTCGGGGCCAGAAAGAAGCCTTCTTCATAGCCCTGGAGCGAGAAGCCGCGGCCATCAACCACGATTTCCGCGCCTTCATCCGCAGCCATCTGGATGTAGTTTTCGATGCGCGCCTTGTGCTGCGCGGTCACCACGGGGCCGTAATGGGCGTCGGGATCGGTCGAGATGCCGACACGCAAACTCTCGATCGCCGTGACGAGTTTAGCGCGCAGCGCCTCCGCAGTCGCTTCACCTACCGGGGTGACAACTGGGAGGGCCATGCAGCGCTCGCCGGCCGAGCCATAAGCAGCCCCGATGATGTCGGCAACAGCCTGGTCCATATCGGCGTCGGGCAAAATGATGCCGTGATTCTTCGCTCCACCCATGCACTGCACGCGCTTGCCGTTCTGCGCTCCCCGGCCATAAACATAATTGGCAATGTCGGACGAGCCAACAAAGCTCACTGCCTTAATTTGAGGATGGTCGAGGATCGCATCAACGATTTCCTTGTCGCCATGGACAACGTTCAGAATGCCTTCGGGCAGACCGGCTTCTAGCGCGAGTTCGGCTAAGCGGACGGGAACCGAGGGATCGCGCTCGGAAGGCTTGAGAATGAAGGCGTTACCGCACGCAATGGCAGGCGCAAGCATCCACAGCGGAATCATGGCGGGAAAGTTGAAGGGCGTGATGCCCGCCACGATGCCCAGTGGCTGACGCATCGAATAGACATCAATGCCAGGACCGGCGCCTTCGGTATATTCACCTTTCAGCAAATGCGGGATGCCGCAGGCGAATTCGACCACCTCCAGGCCGCGCTGGATATCGCCCTTGGAGTCGGCAACCACCTTACCATGCTCAGATGAGAGCAAGTGGGCGAGGTCGTCCATATTCTGTTCGATCAGTTCCTTGAAACGGAACATCACGCGTGCGCGGCGTTGAGGGTTCATCGCGGCCCAGGCGGGCTGAGCCTCGCGTGCAGAATCAACTGCCTTCTGCAGATGAGCGAGGTTGGCCAGTTCCACCTGGGCCTGCACGGCGCCGGTCGAGGGATTGAGCACGTCGGCCACACGCGCGCCTGCCAGCGGGGCTGAATTCCCATGAATGAAATGAGTAATAGCACGCATCAGAAAAGCCTCGCCGGTTGCTCTGGACGGGCGTCCTATAGACAGAACTGCTTGGCAATCGTAGGCATAGTGCTGCACATCAGCTTTGCGATTTTACCCATGCTCCAATCGTCGGACCTTCAGTTGTTCCTAGCCATCCTGCGCGAAGGCAATATGGTCGCCGCAGGCAGGCGCGTCGGGGTTGATCATAGTACGGTCGCTCGACGTCTCTCCGTTCTGGAGCGCGAACTGGGCGCGCGGCTGTTCGATCGAACGCCGCGTGGGGTTACGCCGACGCCCGCAGCGGACGCGCTACGGCCCCATGCCGAAAGGATCGAAAGCGAGTTGCTGGCGGCGTCCGCCAGCGTTGGAGCGGGCGATCGGGTAGTGGACGGGGTAGTGCGGCTCGCAACGACCGAGATGTTCGGGACTTATCTGGTCGCCCCGCAGATCGAGTATTTGCGCCAGCGACATCCGGGACTGACGATTGAACTGGCCACCGAGAGCCGGGCAACGAGCCTGGCCAAGCGTGAAGCCGATATTGCCGTGATGTTGAAGATGCCGCCGAAAGGCCGGCTCGTCGCCCGCAAGCTGACCGACTATCGGTTAGGGCTTTATGCGTCGCATGACTATCTGGAGCGCCATGGGGCCCCGCCCGATCGCAATGCGCTGCAAGAGCATCGCTTTGTCTCCTATATTGAAGAATTGGTTGGCTTTCCCGAGATCATTGCGCTCGATCAGATTTTGCCCGGCGCAGTGATCGGTTTTCGTTCAAGTTCGGCAGCGGCGCAGCATGCCGCAGTTGCGGCAGGAACGGGCATTGGCATGCTCCATTTGTTTGCGGCAGCTAAGGATAAACGACTTGTCCGTCTGCTGCCCGAAGAAGTCGAGGTGTGGCGGAGCTATTGGCTGGTCATGCATGCTGATCTTCAGCGGTTGCCGCGCGTGCGGGCAGTGGCCGACTTTCTGGAAGACATCCTGCGTGAAATGCGGGGCAGCCTGTAGCAGGCTGTCCCGGCTCATTCCGCCGCGACGGCTCCCTTCGCGGCAACCGTGCCCGCTTCGGCCGGAACTGGCCGCGCGCCGGGTAGAAGCAGGATGCAAAAGCCGCCAATAAAGCTGAGGGGCACTACGGCTGTGAGAAACAGTCCGTAGGACCCGCCCATGTCGAAGAGAAAGCCGGCTAGCATCGCGCCACCCAAGGCTGTGACCGCGGTAATCGTCTGAATCACCGAAAATAGCGTGCCGAAAATGGCGTGAGCAAAGCGGCGCGCAGCGATGAAAGCGACAATATCGCTTTCTGCACCCATCGCTAGCCCGAGCAGGGCTGCACCTGCCAGTAGCATGGAAACGCTCCCGGCGCTCATGCCGAGCAGAGCGGCTGCTGCAGCGGGCAGCAGAAAAGCCGCGACGCCGAATGGCTTCGTCGGCAGGCTGTCTAGCAGTACCCCCGTGCCAATCCGACCAATTATTGAGAAGAGCCCAGTGACGCCCGCAATCCACGCAGCAGTGGTCATGCTAAGTCCCTTCTCTCGAAGGATGGGGACCAAATGTACCATCATCGCATAGGTCGCAATGGTGAAGAAGCCGGCCGCGATCGCCAGTAGCAGGAAGACAGGGGAGAGCATGGTCTGCCGTACCGGGGGTGGAGCTTCGACGTACCGCCGCCTGATGACTGAGCGTTCACTGGCGTCGTGGAAGAAGATCAATGTCAGCGGCAGCAAGGGAACGGCCCAGCTAAGCGCGAGCGCCCCATATGCCAGACGCCAGCCGAACAGTTCGATATATGTGGCGGCCAGGATTGGCCAGAGTGCCGTGCCAGCCCCAATGCCAGCCAATGTGATAGCAAGCGCTAGGCCGCGCGAAGTGTTGAAGCGACCGGCGACAGCGGTAATCCATACGGGCGGGACGATTAGGGCTACCCCGGCGGATTGGATCACATGGAGCAGCCACCACTGCCAGATTTCCCCATCCGCCAGCCCCATTGACACCGTACCAGCAAAGGCAGGCAGCAGGCCGACCAATGCAACGCGCCGCGCGCCGAACCGATCGGTTGCTCGGCCGACAAGCGGCAGCAGGATGAGCAGCAGGATGAGCTGGCATGTCATAGCGGACGTGAATTGCGCCTTGGTCCAGCCAAATTCGCGCGTCAGCGCCTCCATGAACACACCGGTGGAATAGGGTAGCGTGCCCGAGGCAGCGACGCCTAGCATCGCCGTTAAGGGCAGTGGCCACATTCGGCGCCATTCCTCAAGGCGAGAAGTTTCGGACATCCATATCTCTCCTGAGAATCCGATATCACCGCATTCAAGCACGATCGGTAAGTCTTATCATCGTGCCCAATATCGCGGAGAATGCAACTGACTTGATTCATTCTGTGAGGCTGCCGCGTTTTTTTTTTAAGACGGCTCCATGGTTTCCGTTCGGGGCGGTTTCGATTAAAAGCGAAAGAGAAAGGCGAACGAACGCTGCCACCTTCTACGATCAGGACAATCGATGGCATCCACGATGCACGGCTACTCGATGGCCGCGCGGTCGATGTCCACATCCGCAACGGGCGGATAGTCGGGGTCGATTCGTGTGGCGAAGCCCCGATCGAGAGCGCGTCGATGTTGGACGCGCAGGGTGGACTGCTGATCCCTGGGTTGCACGACCATCATGTTCATGTCGCCGCAAGCGCGGCCGCACTTGCATCGGTGCGATGCGGGCCGCCGGAGGTCCGAGATGCGATGGGCTTGGCGGCAGCGTTGGCGGTGCCAGGAGATGGCTGGCTGCGCGGCATCGGCTATCATGACTCTGTTGCCGGCGACATTGACCGGCGTTGGATCGACAGACACGCAGCTGATCGACCAGTGCGAGTCCAGCATCGGTCCGGCCGGCTCTGGATTTTCAACAGCGCTGGCCTGGACATCCTCCTAGCGGCTGGAGGGACGCCGCCGCCGGGACTGGACCGGCACAGCGGCCGCCTGTCCGATGAGGATGGATGGCTGCGCGCAACCTTGGGGAGCGGTCCGCCGGACTTTGCGTCCATGGGGCATCGCTGGGCCAAGTGGGGCGTCACCGGTATCACCGACATGAACCCCCAAAATGATGCCTTTGCCGCAGGGCATTTCCGCGCAGAGCAGAAGCGGGGTGCCTTGCCGCAAAGGGTGATGCTCGCGGGGCTTCCGGAACTCGCTCGCGTGTCCTTGGGACCAGACATCAGCCTAGGGCCGGTGAAGGTGCATCTGCACGAAGCGCATTTGCCCGATCATGACATCCTGATTGCAGGTATCAAATCGGCTCATGCGCAGGGCCGGGGAGTGGCCGTTCACTGCGTGACTGAGACCGAGTTAGTGTTCACCTTGGCAGCCTTTGCCGAGGCAGGCGCGCAGCAAGGGGATCGGATTGAACATGCATCGGTGGCGTCCGACGAGCTGATCAATGAGATCGGTGCGCTGGGCCTTGCGGTGGTGGCCCAGCCGAATTTCGTTGCAGAGCGGGGAGACGCCTATCTGGCTGATATTCCGCCTGATGAACTATCCCACCTCTACCGGCTGCGCGCCTTCCGTGATGCGGGCATTGTTGTAGCGGGCGGCACCGATACGCCCTTCGGCGCGGCAGATCCTTGGGCAGCTATGGCCGCGGCCGTTGGGCGGCGAACCGCCAGTGGGCGACCTTTCGGTCCACATGAGGCGCTGACGCCGGAGGAAGCACTCTCTCTGTTCCTGGCGGATCCGTCGCATCTTGGCACTATCCGGCGGGTCGAGGCGGGTGTTGTGGCGGACTTGTGCCTGTTGACGCAGGATTGGGGTGGCTTGCGGAGTGACCTTGCGGCTTCGCAGGTGAAGGCTTCGCTGATCGGCGGGGTGTTGGTGTATGGCTGAGATGAGCGGACTAGCGCGCCGTCATGCGCAAGCGCTGCTGTCAGCGCTTGGGCTCCTGGGCAATCCCACGCCCCCAGAGGATCATCCTGCGCTTGCCTGGCGACGCGCGGGGTTGATGGGGGTGAGCGGCCATCCAGATGGCCCGGGGCTAGTGCCGCCGGTTGCGCTCACGTCAGCAGCAGATGGGGCTCTGGCGGCGCTGCGCGCGCTGGCGCCTGCGGAAAAATTGCCTGAGCGAGGGTCGTCGTTGCTGGGCGAGCGCGCGCGGCTGCTCGGTTTGCGGAGGGGTGGCAGGGAATCAGCTAACCGGAGTTGCCGGCTGATTACCACGAGAAGCGGCGATGTTGCGCTGAACCTTGCGAGGCCGGATGACTGGGATTTGCTGCCTGCGCTGTTCGAGGAAGATGGTCTAGCCGACTGGAGCGCAGTTGAGCGATTGGCTGCGCTGCGGGACCGCGAGGAATTGGTGGCAAGAGGCCGCTTGCTTGGGTTGCCGATCGCGATTGACGAAACGCCTGCCGCTCCCGCCATGCCCTTCACACTCAACCAACTTGCGGCACCGCGCGCCCGCTTCGGCACACCAATGGCTGTCGATTTATCGTCGCTTTGGGCAGGGCCCCTGGCGGGCGAGCTTCTTGCGGCAGCCGGCGCGCGGGTGGTGAAGGTCGAGAGCCTGCACCGGCCCGATGGTGCGCGAGCGGGTCATCCGCGCTTTTTCGACCTAATGAACGCAGGCAAATCCTGTATCGCTCTCGACTTCCACGATGCGGATGATTTGATGCTGCTGCGCGCGCTGTTGGAGAGAGCCGATATCGTGATTGAAGGTAGCCGGCCGCGTGCGCTCGCCCAACTAGGAATCGATGCCGAAGGGATCGCAAGCGGCGGGGCAACCTGGGTATCGATCACTGCTTATGGGCGCGATGGCGAGGCGGCGGACCGGATCGGCTTTGGCGATGACGCGGCGGTGGCGGGCGGCCTTGCGTCGGCAATGGCGCGGGGCTGGGGCGAGCCCATTTTCGCGGGAGACGCGATCGCCGATCCACTCACGGGGATCACGGCCGCGCTGGTCGCCTGGGCGGGTTGGCGCAGCGGTGGCGCCTGCTTGGCCAGTGTTCCACTTTCGCGGGTTGTCGCCCACGCCTGTTCGCTTTACGAAGCTGGTTCCGATGAACTGAACAGGTGGCAGGCGATGGCGGAAGCGGATGCCGCTCCTCTATACCCGCTCCGCACATCTGTGCGCCGGGCATGCGAAGCCGGCGCGGACAATGATCAGTTGGGAGCCTTTGTCCGCGCCTGACATTGTCGTTCTAGCGTCCCTTCCAGACGCCTTGCCGCTTCTCAACAAAGGCTGCCATGCCTTCCTTTTTATCTTCCGTAGCAGTCAAGATCTGGAACAGCCTGCGTTCAATCAGGATGGACTGACTAAGATTGGTTTCGAACGCCAGATTGACCGCTTCCTTGTTCACCATCGCCGCCATCGGCGGCATGGCGGCAATCTGTGCGGCGGTCTTGAGCGCTTCCTCCAGCAGGTCTGCCGCCGGCACGACCCGTGAAACTAAGCTCGCTCGCTCTGCTTCGGCGGCGTCCATCATGCGGCCGGTGAGGCACATATCCATTGCCTTAGCCTTGCCAATGGCGCGGGTCAGGCGCTGCGATCCTCCCATGCCGGGTGCAACGCCCAGCTTGATTTCAGGCTGGCCAAATTTCGCGGTGTCCGCCGCGATGATGAAGTCAGCGATCATCGCCAGTTCGCAGCCACCGCCCAAGGCAAAGCCCGCGACCGCCGCGATCCAGGGCTTGCGAGTGGCTGCAACCTTCGACTGCCAACCAGAAAAGAAATCCTCCAGGAAAAAGTCGGCGGCGGCTTTTTCGGACATCTGCTTGATGTCGGCACCGGCGGCAAAGGCCTTCTCGCTACCGGTTAGCACGGCGCAGCGCTGGGAAGGGTTGCCATCGAATTTGGCGAAGGCATCCGACAGTTCCTCCAGAACCAGCGTGTTGAGCGCGTTCAACACCTGTGGCCGATTAAGGGTGATCAGCGTGACGGCGTCCCGCTGCTCGACGATGATGGTATCGTAGACCATGTCCAAATTCTCCAAGTGGGTGTGCGGATTAAGCCGGTTGATCGCCCAGCCAGGTCACAGGTTTGCCGGTGGCTAGGTCGGTCGGAAAGGATCGCATCTCAATCATTGCGTGCCATTTGCCGTTCACGCGGCGCAGGGCATTGCTGTGGCGAACAGACAACTTCTTTTCGCTGCCGTCATTCATTGTGAGATGCAAATTAAGGCGAGCAATGATGCCGGCCATCAGCCCGTCTGTCGTGACATGATAGTCGGTGGCCTCCGCTTTCATGGATGCAATGTCAGCGAAGGCTTTGACGAAATGTGTACGGATCTCAGCCAGACCTCGATGTTCGCCAGGTAGATAGGGCGTATAGAGCACAACATCGTCACCAGGCCCAAAATGAGCCATCAAGCTTTCGATGTCTTGCGCGGCGATGCGTGAGCGGAACCAGGCGCGCAGTTCCTCCTCCGCCTCCTTCTCTTGGGTCGCGGGGCCTGGCAAAGGATCGTCGGACCATTCGATCGGACCGCGCAGTGGTAATGCGCCGGGCGCACGCTCGCCGGTTTCTGGATCAACGGGCACATAGCAGTGCGCTTGCGTTGCAAGCCAGTGGCGGCCTCGCTTGCGAAAAATGTCGAGCTGGCGAAAGGCAAAGACGATCGGCTTGCCGTCCTTTTTCTGGTTAAGTTCGATCGTCATGAGAATTGCAGCCAGATTGTCGTCGGTGAAGATATTCATCTCCGGCAACTTGTGCTGGTTTCCGACAGTCGTGGCATATTGCTGACCCACATTGTCGTACACTGACTCCCAACCGACATACCAGGCGGGCAGCATCATGTCCGCCATGACGATCTGGCGCGAAACATTGAGCATGAGATCGTCAATGTTGTCGACTACCTGAATCCAATTTTCGATGTTGGAAAGCTCGGTAACTGTGATGCGATGGTTGAAGGTCGTCATGGCAGCGTTCCTAGATGTTCGTGTTCCAAACGATCGGCAGGTTACGGATCGACAACAAGCCGGGGAAGACGGTGGTGTCCGCGCCCGGTTTCACGCGGAATTCTGGAATGCGGGCGAACCATTCCTCCAGCAGGATGCGCAATTCGCGCCGGGCCAGCGGGGCGCCCAGACACAGATGCACCCCAGCGATAAAAGTAAAATGGCGATTGGGCTTGCGCGCAGGGTCAAAGGTGCGCGGTTCCGGGAACTGGCTCGGGTCGAAATTGCCTCCAGGATTCAAGCAGGTGACGGACTCCCCCTTCTTGATCTGACAACCATGCCACTCGAAATCGCGGGTCGCTTTGCGGCCGGAGGACAGGATCGGCTGGGTCCGCAAAAATTCCTCGACCGCGGTGTTGATGAGATCCGGGTTCTCGCGGATCTGCCGCTGGATGTCGGGTTGCAGCGCCATGCGGCGGTACATCTGGCTGATCGTTGACGCGACCGTATCGAGACCCCCCAGCCAAAGGAACCAGACGGTGCCAATCTTCTCGTCTTCTGTGAGCGGCCGGCCTTCGATCCGACCGTGGACGATGTAGGAGGTGAGGTACTCGTCCGGAGTCTTCTCCTTCTCCGCGATGAAGCCGCGAAGGAAGCTGAGCACACCGCGCAGCGCCGCCTGAATTTTTTCCAGGTCGCCCGAATGGAGTATATCCCACTCCCAGTCGAGAAACTGTTCGAACATGGCCGGCGGGAAACCCATCAGGCTCATGAAAATACGCACAGGATAGACCCGTCCAAAGTCCCACGCCATGTCGACTTCGCCTTTGTCGACGAATTCGTCCATCATCTCACGCACCACGCCGCGGATCTGCGCGTCCATCTGGTTGAGACGCTTGGGCGCGAACCAAGGGATTAGGAACTGGCGATATTTATGATGGTCAGGCGGATCAATCGCGAGTGGGATGGAAGGGAAGGTTTCGCCTATCAGGGCCTGAAACTCAGCCGTACCCTTATTCGAAAAGTGATTATTATCGGTATAGACGCGCTCAATGTCCTTGTAGTGGGTGACGACCCAGTTGCCCTTATGATCTGGGCCGGCCGCCGCGGCCAAGCCGTCGCGCGGCGGGACATTGTAGAGTAGTCTTGGTATCTCCGGCCCTGAAAGCCAGCCGAAAGGTTCATAGGGGTCGATCAGGTCGTTGGGCGTCAGCCCCATCGCGAATCCAAGATCTACGATCCGTTCTTGGGGAACATGTGGGGGTGCGTCGGCATAATCGACCCTGATTGCGTCCAGAGTGCGCGGTAGCGACATGACTTATCCTCTCGGCGGCCTGTTTTGATGCGCCCTCGTGCCGCGAGTCATGGATGGGGGCAAGCCAAGGAGGCAGCGGTTATCGCTGCCGCGATGCCTGAACTTCGCGCTTCAATAGGCTCACCGCTCACGCGTCGGCGGATATATTGGGTAGCCTAGCGACCAGTGGCGGCACTGTCACCCACGACGACCGTGCAGGCCGTACAGGTCAGATGCAGCCGGGATAATGGCCTCGGATGAACAGAAGGGCCCGCTCTTCAAGGTCGGCGTCAGTCCGTGACCCAGGATCCCAATGAGCATAGGCCCTTATCGGCCGGCTTCCTAACACCAGATCGACGAACAATTCGGCCGAGCGGTTATGTTCGCCGTCCGGAATCAGCCCAGCCCTAGCCATCGTAGCGAGATGATCCGCAATGATCGCCTGAAAGCGGGAGAAGCTGTCCTGCACCAGTTCGCGCATCAACTCCGGGAATCGGCCGCTTTCCATGATCAACAGACGCATTAAACTAATGCCTCGGGGTCGAAGCGCCATATTGTGGATATAACGAGCGAGTCGGACGAACGCGGTAGCAAGCGTGTCTTCCGGTTAGAGTACCGGACGCACTGGGCGGGAATCGTCGGCTGTCAACACGACCCGGCGGAACATCTGCTCTTTATCGCCGAAGTGATGATAGAGCGTGCCAGAAGCGACACCGGAGATCGCCGCGATTTCGATAAAGGAGGTAGCGGCGTAGCCTTTGCTGACGAACAAATCCGTCGCGACCTCCAGTGCCCGCGCCTTGCGCCGTTCGATCTCCTCGAGCGTCGGACGACCTGCTTTGACTGTGCCATTCCCGGGGCGGGCCGATGGCGTCAACTTTCCTGGCTGTCTCACAGTCGCTGCATTCCTGATGCGTCCGAACGCTGGTCTTGCCTAATCGCGCTACCGAGCGATCGATCCGGCGTCCAGTGCTTCCTTGCGGGAATGTGCGACTAAGCTCGCTGCAAGGTTGTCGCGGCCGAGGATCTTAAGGATTGCCGGTGACCAATCAGGTGCCGGGCCCAGCCGCTCGCCCCCAACTGTCGCCAAAGCCGTAGGTATGCAGAATCTGCCCTGTCATGACATCCGGCCTCACTCCGGCGAGCCAGACGATAGGGTCGCCCCAGAAAGCTTCATCCAATTGAGTCCCGTCCACTGGCTCGATGCCACTGGCTTCCGCATCAATGCCGTTCGCCATGCGCATAAACACGCTGACATCGCCTGGACTGAAGGCATTGACCGAAACATTGTCGCTTTCGAACTCTGTGGCGAACCAGGCGGTCAAGCGGTTCAGTGCCGCCTTCGCTGCTGCGTAAAGAACTAGGCCCAGATGCGCCCCGCCCCCCTCGCCGGCTTGTCCAGCGGCTAGCGAGGTGATGTTGACAATCGATCCGCCACCGCGCGCGACCATTGACTGGTAAGCCTTTGTAATCAGTACATAGGGTGCGCGGAATCGACTCGCATCGCTTCCTCCCATGTGTCGCGACCGATGGTCATCGGATCGCGCCGGTCGGCCGGCGAAGACGGCGTTATTGACGATAGCGTCGATACCGCCGGAGCAGGCGATCACCTCTGCCACCACCCTTTCGATGTCAGTCTCGTCGTTGAGGTCTCAGCGATAGCCGTGCACATCATAGCCTAGCGCTCGGCCGGAAGCCTCCACCTCCTTAAGCATGCCCAACTTCTGCGGATCCTCCCCCATCGTCCGCGCGAGGGCGATGACGGTGGCGCCCGCCTTTCCCAGCGCCATCCTGTAACAGCGCCCTAATCTGCGGCTGGCGCCCGAAACGATGACGACTTTATTTTTTTAACGGTGATTGCATGGAGGATCCTCTGCTAGTTGCAAGCCGCCCTACGTCAGGCGGGAAGGGCTGGCGCGCCCGGGCTTGTGGTGTCTGGGCTGGCGCCGGTCAGGGCGCGCGGCATACATCAGGCACGCGGCGACAATTTGCGCCGCTACGAAGAGCAGGAACAGGGTCGAATAGCTCCCCGTCCGATCGTAAACTTCGCCCGCCATGCGCATGGCGATGGCGCCGGAAACCGCGAGAAGCGGGGAGACTAGACCGCGCACTGTGCCGAAGGAAGCGGCGCCGAAACGATCTGCCAGCAAAGCGTAGAGGAGCGGGGCGATAGCGCCGGCGGAAAAGCCCAACAACACAGCGCAACCCATCAGCATCGAGATGCCGTTCGCGCAATAGAGTGAAAGGCTCAGTCCTGCACCCATCATGTAGAAGCCACAGAGCAATAGCGTCCGTTCGATCCGATCGGCCAGGAAAGACAAGATGAACTTCCCACTGAGCGCGGCGATGCCTGACATCGACACGAGGCTGGTCGCCTGCATCATCCCGGCGCCATGTTCGAGACCCAGGGGTACGATCGTGATTGCGATTGCCTGGATGATTCCGGTTGCAATCGAGGAACTGACCCCGATCACCCAGAATTGCCGCTGGCGCAGCAGCGCGATGATAGGCGCGGGTTGGTTCGGCAAGGCGGAAACAGGTGTCGCCGCTACCGGCATGAAGGGAACTTCCCGGTCATTAGCGCCTGGACGCTCCCGAACCAAATTGGCAAGTAAGAACAACAGCACTCCAGCCGCCACCCCCACGCTGGTCAAGGTGCTACGCCACCCGTGTTCGGTCAGTATCCAACCGACGATCGGCGTCACAATGATGCTGGCTAGCGACATACCCATCGCGGCCAGCATCATCGCGCGGCCACGCTTAACGGTGAACCAGCGGGCTAGCAGCACTGAGAGTGTGATAATCGAAACGCCCTGGGTTGCACCGGGCAGCATGAGGCTTAAAACCGCGATGTTCAGCCAGAGGGAATGCGACAACCCAAGTGTAACGAGGCTCACGCCAAAGAGTATGGCGCAGCTCATCATGATCCGCCGCGCCGGAAAGCGGTCCAGCATTCTGCCGATCAGCGGTGAGAGTGCGGCATTGCCTGCGCTGACAAGGATGAGCGCGCTGTTCATGTCGGCCCGAGAAAGGCCTAAATCCGTAGAGACAGGGACGACGAACAAGCCGAAAGCTGTGGTAGTGGTGCCGAGTACCAGCATATAAACCAGCACCGCGATGCTGACGATGCGCCAACCGAAATACAAGGCCAACCTCCCCGTCATCCTTTTGCACGCAGCATAATGGGAGCTCTTCGCAGTTCAAGGAAAGACACGAGCCATGTGCAATTGAGGTTCAGCCGGCGTAAGCGTGCCGGTGTGCCTCCTCGAAATAGCGACGTGGATTTGTGACTGTGATATCCGTGAAATCGGCGTCCGACATACCCAGGCGGCGCAGTTCAGGGATCACATTCTCAAAGAAATGGGTCATTCGCCAGTTTGGATGGGCGGCCTCCAGCACTTCCGGTTCGACTTTGCCCGCGCGTCCTTTCCAACAGGCAACGGCGTCATGGGAAACCAGGATGCGCTCCTGGTGGCCGGCCTGTGCCAAGGCTGCCAGATTGCGCGCGCGGACCGCGTCCGTCACCTCGATCTCCAAGCCGAAACGGTCGAACCCGACATAGGCGCCGCGCTCGGCGAGCGAACGCTGATAGTCAGGCACGTCCTGATCGCAGCTATGACCGACGATCAGGCTCGAGGAGGACAGGCCGCCGCCGGTCACGATGTCGATCTGCTCATGGCCGCAGGTGCAACCGTCGGTATGGGCGAGAATGGGCACGCCGGTCGCCTTGGCCGCCCGCGTTGCGGCCGAGATGACCTTGCGCTCATAATCCGTGACCTGGCCTCGCCCGGTCGCGACCTTGATGATGCCGCAGCGGATGCCGGTGTCGCCGACGCCATCCTCGATCTCGCGAATGAAGCTGTCGGCGATTTCCTCCTCGCTCATCGAGCGCAGCGTGTGGGGTATGCCCTGTGCCTCGGTATAGGCGCCGGTCGCCGCGATCAGGCGGATGCCTGTCTTTCGCGATACCTCCTCATACATTTCGACGTCGCGGCCAAGGTCGACGGGGCAGGGGTCCACGACCGTCCTGACGCCATAGGCGTGGAGCTGCTGGAAGGCGTCGACCGCCCGCTCTATCGCCTCCCGCCGCTGGAAGGCGGGTCGGCGAGCGTCCATAAACCAGCCGGGCGTGGCGATCAGCACATGCTCATGGATCAGGGTGCGGCCAAGCTCGTCCGTACCGATGCTCCCCGTGACGGTGTTGATCCTCATTGCGCGGCCATCGCGAAGGAGGGCGATCCGTGCGGCTGGACGATCTCACCGGGGAAGCGGCCCGTGACTGCGCCATTGTCGAATGTCGCTACACCGTTGCACAGGGTGATGCGCATCGGGGCTGGTGATCGCGAATAGCGATAGGTGCGGCCACCCTCGCCATCGGGAATGTCCCAGACCTTTTCCTCGGGCCGACGCTCGACCTCGGCAAGGTTGAACACGGCGATGTCGGCCTTCATCCCTTCTCTGAGCACGCCGCGGTCGGGCAGCGCGTAGCAGCGGGCGAGCTTGCCGGTCATGCCGTGGATAGCTTCTTCCATGGTCAGGCGGGGATGGTCGCGGACATAGTTGGTGAGGAGCGCGATATTGTCGCCCGCGCCGCACAGGCTCTGCCCGTGCGCGCCGCCATCGGTGCCATTGCCCGCGCCGGAGGGATCGCGCATCAGTTCGATCACGACATCCTCGTCAATCTCCCACGCCCGCTTGTGACTGACGGAGGCGCAGCCATTATAGAGCAGCCATTCGGCGAGTGCGTCTGAGGGATGATCGATCCCCTTCAGCGCCATGTAATCGCCCACGGTGATGCCGATCGGGCCATAGCCGCTCTGGCTTTCGATGAAGGTCATGGAGGTGGGGTCGCGCAGGGTCGAGTGCGAATAGAGCTCCTCGTCCCAAGACTTGCGCGCCTTCGCGAGCCATTCGGGATCGGACAGCATCGCTTCCTTCTTTGCCTCATCCTTCTCGTTGGTAAGGCCCTGCCACACGGTCGCGCCCTGCTGCCCGAACATCAGGCCGGCGTTCAGGGTGAAGACGACGGTGGGCGCGATATGGTGGAAGCCTGGCCATAGCTCGACGCCCTGCGCCCGGTAGCGGGCCTGCACCTCGCGGAAGCGCGGCAGCATATGCGCCTGGAATTTGAGGCGTGGCGTGCCCGCCCAGAGAACGCGCGCGCCGGTGCGCTTAGCAAGGTCGGCAATCCATTCGAGCTGTTCGGGACCGTTGAGATCGCGCACTGCGTCCAACATGATCTGGAGCATGGTGCTCGGCCGGCGGCCCAGCACGCTCATCAGCGCGAGCCATTCTTCCTCATTGGCGTGCATCGGCGGCACCTTGCGGCCGTTGCGGTCGCGGTCCATCACATTGGAGGACATGCCCATGGCGCCCGCGTCCAGCGCGTCTTCCAGCAGGGCGCACATCTTCGCGATTTCGTCGCTAGTTGCCGCGCGCTCCCAGGCGTCCAGGCCCATGACTGTGAGCCTGATCGGCAGATGGCCGCAGAACATGCCGAAATTCAGCGGCAGCTTCACGTTGCGCTCGAACGAGGCGCGATATTCGCTCCACGTTTCCCAGTCCCAGGGCAGGACCGTTTCCTGCGCGGCGGCCGGAATATCCTCAAAATAGTTGAAGATGTCGATCATCTCGGCACGGATGCGCGCGTCCTTGCGCATCGGTGCCAGCGAGAAGCCGCAAAAGCCGTTGATGCTGGTGGTGATGCCATAGGCGGCATTGGGTTCCAGCATCGGCGACCACCAAACGCCCGCGTCCCAATGATTATGCGACTCGATGAACCCAGGAGTGACGTAGCAGTCGGTCGCGTCGATCACCCGTTCGCGCCCCTCTACGGCGAGATCCTTGCCAATCTCCGCAATCAGCCCGTCACGCACGCGTAGGTCGGCGGCGTAGGCGGGCGCGCCGGTGCCATCCACGATGGTGCCGTTCTTGATCAGGAAGCGATACTGCATGGGATGTCTCTCCTTCGCGCCGGGTTTGTCCATCCGGCTTTTCAGCGAATATAAGGGCAAGGTGATGGCTGAGACAATATCAATGCACATGCATTGTTGTATTCGCACAGGCCGCGACGCGCTGCGCGGATGGCAAATGCATTCGTGGCGGCTCTTTATGTAGATGTGATCCTGTGCGATGGGGCGTACAAAGCAGCACAGCGCCAAGAGGGAGGGAGAGGGGAAACATGACCGCACGATTCAAAGGGCTTGCCGTCGCCATAACCGCCGCCATGCTGTTTCCGTCAGGCGCCGGTGCCGCCGGTTCGGAGTCCGCGCCTGCGGCTAGCATATTGGGAACGGGTATTCGGGTCAGCGACCTCGACCGGTCAATCCGCTTCTACACTGACGTCATGGGCATGACGCAGGTGCGCAAGCTGTCCCACGGTACATTGACCGAAATCATCATGACCTTTGGCGGCGGAGCCGGTTCGGCTGCCCTGATCCTGATGAAGGACACGGCGGCGGGCAAGTCGCCGCAGATCGAACTTGGCGCCGGATTTTCCAAGATCATCATCGACGTGCAGGACATGGACGCGCTGATCGGCCGGATGAAGAAGGCGGGCCTTCCCATTGGAGAGGTTCACAGCTCCATGGGGGTCAAGGTGATATTCCTCACCGACCCCGATGGCTACCGATACGAGGCGATCCAGCAGCAGCGCCCGATATCGGGCGGGCGCGGATAGGGACGATTCAGGGGCCCCACCCCAGCCCCTCAGGCGAAGGTGGCAGATCCGCCCTCGAACACGATTTCGCCAGACCCATCAAGTACGCGGAACAGCGCGTCGCCTGGCGTCTGGAACCAGATTTCGGTCGTCAACGCATCGCCGGGAAAGACTGGCTTTCGGAAACGGCCGCTCATCATCCGTAGGCTTCCTGCATTCGGCCCCGCCGCCTCGATCA
The DNA here is from genome assembly GCF_042654265.1 of Sphingobium tyrosinilyticum. Taxonomy (NCBI): domain Bacteria; kingdom Pseudomonadati; phylum Pseudomonadota; class Alphaproteobacteria; order Sphingomonadales; family Sphingobiaceae; genus Sphingobium; species Sphingobium tyrosinilyticum. The sequence goes on from NZ_JBHSFZ010000058.1 coordinate 57,483, forward strand.
GCGCGCGGCAGGCAAAGCCATAGGTGCACAGGCCATGCAGGATCGGTCCGTTGAACCCACGGGGCTTGGAAAAACTGGGATCGCTGTGCAGCGGATTACGGTCGCCCGACAGGCGATAAAGCAGTGCCTGATCTGGCCGCAATGGGTTGGTGATGCGCGCTTCCGGTGCCCGCTCAGGAGTTTCCTGCGTGGGCTGCGATCCACGCGGACCGCCAAAGCCGCCGCCACCCGTCACAAAGACGCTGGAATAGGTGCGGCCGATGATCGGGCCGTCCACGCTGTCGGCCCGTACGGTGACAACATTGCGCAGAATCGCGCCCTTGCCTTTATCGATGACTAAGTCGATCTGCGGCTGCATGAAACCGCGCCCGGAAACGGGAATATCCTGCGACAGTTCGACCCGTTGTTCCGCATGCAGGAAGCGGCCCTGATCAAGCGTGGCGAAGGCCGGCGGCTTGCAGGGCTGGGTCATCGCCGACAGGAAGCTCGGCAGCACGTAAAGCTCTATGCCGGCGCTATTTTCAGTCGTGAAACGCAAATCGGCATCGGTCGAACCTGCGCCCACGCCCAGTGCATAGAGTATGACATCGCGTTCAGTCCATTCGATCGGTTCAGACGCGCCGGTGGAGCCCAGCATGTCCATGGTCACGCGCGCGCCGATAGGCCTTTCGTCCGTTCCGGTCATACTCTCCTGCTCCTCCTTTGGCTGTCAGCATATGCCGCATGTCGCTAGCGGTCTACGGGAATGCATATAGCCGGATGCATTCTTTTTTCAAAAGGCGCATCTGTAATTGACTACGCGTGTCCATTTGCATTAGCGAAGGGCAAGAATCGCGCGCTTCCACTCAAGAATCCTGATATTGTGGACGAAGGGTCAGGCATGGCAGCCGGCGCGCCCGCAATTGGTAATGGAGATGAGGATGCTGGACCTATTGATCCAAAACGGCATGATCTGCGACGGCAGCGGCACCCCCGCCTATAAGGGCGATGTGGGCATCCGCGACGGCAAAGTCGTGGCGGTAGGCGAAGTGACCTCCGAGGCGCGGGAGACCATCGATGCCAAGGGGCTGACGATTGCGCCGGGCTTCATCGATCCGCACACCCATTATGATGCACAACTGGTGTGGGATGGGCTGGCGCAGCCTTCGCTCGAACATGGCATCACCACCATTGTTCCGGGCAATTGTTCGCTCAGCCTGGCGCCGCTCAAGCCCGAGCATCGCGATGCGCTGGGCGCGACCTTCCGCAAGATCGAGGAAATGCCCAAAAATGCGTTCGATGCGGGCATCACCTGGGAATGGGAAACCTTTGGCGAATATCTGGACGCGATCAAGCGCGGGGGCCTGGGCATCAACGTCGCCCCGCTCGTCGGTCATAGCCTGCTGCGGCTATGGGTCATGGGCGAGGAGGCGGCGTCAAGCCGCGCCGCGACCGACGCGGAGATCGAGCAGCTGCAAGAACTGCTGGACGAATGCATGCGCGCCGGCGCGATCGGCATGAGCGGCTCCTGGGTCGACGTTGACTATAAGGACCGGCCGGTGCCTGCTCGCTATGCCGACGCAAAGGAGTTGGACGCGCTCTGCGCGACGCTTGGCAAATATGCCGGTGTGCTTCAGATGGTGCCCGAATTTTTCGATTCCCAGTTGATCTGTGCGCGCATCGACATCATGGCCGACCTCTCGCGCAAGCATGGCATCACCTGCACCTTCTCGCCGATGTTCGACAGCAATGACTCGCCCAACCTGGTCTACATCACGCTGGATCGGGTGCGGCAGCAGGTGATGGCCGGAGCCAAGGTCGCGCCGCAGATGCAGGTTCGTCCGATCGATCTGTCGTTCGAACTGACGCAGCCAACCTCGACCATCATCACTCTGCCAACCTGGTGGCAGATGACGCTGATGCCCATGGAGGAAAAGGTCGGGAAGCTGAAGGACCCCGAGTATCGCAAGCTGCTCGCTGACGAAATGGACAATTTCAAGGCGCCGCTTAACCTGCAATATTCGTTCGCGGACGGCTTCATCAAGCGGATGGGCAAGGAAGATCCTGCGCTGATGGGACGCAATGTCGGCGAACTCGCCGCAGAGCGCGGCGTGCGCATCGGCGAATTGATGATCGACCTCAGCCTGGAAAATGATTTCGAGATTTCCTTCGGCTTCTCCAGCGTGGGCCACAACAACACGGCGAAAATCGGAGAGCTGATGCACGATCCGGTCGTCACTATTGGCGCGGCGGACGGTGGCGCACATGTCACAAACTTCTCGACCTACGGCGATACGGGCTTCATGTTCAGCCATTATGTGCGTGGGCACCAGTCGCTTTCCGTTGAGGAAGCGGTCCAGAAGCTCACCCACGACGTAGCGAAATTCTGGGGACTCAAGGATCGCGGGCTGCTGCGCCCCGGTTATGCTGCCGACGTCATCGTCTTTGATCCTGAAACATTCGACCGTGGACCGGAGGTTGCGGTCAACGACCTTCCCGCGGACGGCTTCCGCTACATCCGTCACTCCATCGGCATGGCGCATGTCATCGTGAATGGTGTGCACAGCTTCAGCGAGCAAGATGGCGGCTATCTTGAAGGCCGCGGCGGCGTGATCGCAGAAAGGATGGCAGCATGATTGGTTCGATTCCCCCCAAGCGGCGCTTCATCCAGCCCAGCCAGACGGACGATTGGAACAGCATTGCAGAACGCGAACTGCCGGACGTTCCGCGCGAGGAGGCGATAGAAAGCCTCAAGAGCTGGAATCTGCATCTGGTGTTTCGACGTATCAGTACGGTGACGCCGTCGGATGTCGTTTTCATCGAGCCGCCGGTGGCGGACCCGGTTGCGTGAGCGGAGCGACGATCTGCGGTATTGGCTTCACGCCCACGCATGATGGCCAGACGGCCCTCGTCGTGGAGCTGGATTTCGGCCAGGGTTCTCGTTCAAAGGTGCAGATCGAGGAAGCAGATGGCATTCGCGAAGTCCTGCAGCGGGCGCGGGTGCGCGACGTGCGGGATCTGGTCGGGCTATCCTGGTCCGTGCTCGACGTCAGGCGGCCACAATTTGGCATTCCGACGCTCTGAGTCGCGGGGGGGCAAAGGTTTGGAAAGGGCTGCGGACATTGTCTTGCGGCCCTTTTCTTTTGTCCGCCCTGTGCGCTGTCGCAGCGTATATACGGTTTTGCCTCCCGCATTGGCAGCGCTGTTGTCTCGCCTGCCGACCGGTCGTAAAATTGCACGATGGATGTCCCGGACGGGAAAGCCTGCAAGGGGCGTCGCGTCCAGAAGCAATTTCCGGGAGAGGGTAGTTATGACATTCCTCAAGAACGTCTGGTACGTCGCCGCACGGGCCGCGGAGTTCGAACAGGACATGGTGTCGCGCACCATCTGCAACAAGGCAGTGGTGATGTTCCGCAAGTCAGACGGCACGCTAGCGGCGGTCGAGGATCGTTGCCCGCACCGCTTCGTGCCGCTGTCGATGGGCAAGCGTATCGGCGACAATATCCAGTGCGGCTATCACGGGCTTCAGTTCGACGGCAGCGGCGCCTGCCCGGTCAAGCCGTTCGAACATGGCATGGAACGTCCCGACATCCGTATCGCGTCCTACCCCTTGATCGAGCGGCACGGCGTCGCCTGGATCTGGATGGGCGATCCGGCGCTGGCGGACCCGGCCAAGATCCCCGACTTCAGCTACCTGGCCGAAGATCCCGGCGTGCATGCGCTGCTTGCCTATTCGCATATCAAGGCGAACCATATGATGATCGCGGATAATCTCCTCGATCTCAGCCATGTGCATATCCTGCACAATCTGCATGACGGCAGCGACTATGCGAGCTTTGACAACAAGGTGAAGCAGGACGGCGATACCATCTGGTCGATGCTCTACCGCCCGCATTATTATCTGGATGACGCCCGGCGCCAGCTGTACGGCTTTGCCAGTAACGACGTCGAAGGGCAGGGGCATACCCGCTGGAATGCCCCAAGCGTGCTCGCTGTCTACACAGCCTGGTGGGACCATGGCAAAAGCCTGGAGGAGGAAGGCGCCGTCCGCGCCTATAACGCGCACCTGCTGACGCCCGAAACCGAATATACCACCCATTATTTCTGGGGCGTCACGCGTAACTACGCAGTGGGCAACACGGACATGGACGACGCCATGATCGCCATGGTGCGCAACGTGTTCGAGACGGAGGACGGCCCCATGCTGGAGGCGCAGCAGCGCGCCATGGGCGAGGAAACCGATATCTTCAAACTACGTCCGACGATATTGAAGGCGGACACGGCCGGTGTCATGATGCGCCGCTATATGAAGAAGCGGCTTCGTGCCGAAGAGGCTGGTGAAGATGTGACGGAGGTTGCCGTCGCCGCCGAATGAAAGGAGATCGACGGGGACGGTGAAGCTGGTCAGCCACAATATTTCGTCCCCCCGTCGGTCGAAGGCGCTGCCCCTTACGGCACGCATGCGCAAGCCCTATGAACAGCGGAGCGTTTCGCGCTCTGCTGCTCGTGCGCTTGATCTGCTGGAATATATGGCGCGCGAGCAGCGGCCGCTGCGGGCGAAGGAGATTGCCGGCGCGCTTGGCATGCATGGCTCGACGGCCTTGCAGATGCTCAAGACGCTGGTGGATGCGGGGCATCTCGTCTTCGATGCTTCGGCGAAGACCTATGTCCCTTCGCACCGCCTGGTTGATTTTGGTCTCTGGGTTGCTGATGGTTATTTCGGCGACGGGCGAGTGGCGGCGCTGTTGCAGAAGCTGAGCGATCGGTCCGGCGAATATGTGGCGCTGTTCACGCAAAACGACGTGTGGATGCAGATCATCGACGCGCGAGTGCCAGCCGAGGTAGAGGTTCCGGTCGAGATTGGGACTCGCATGCCACTGTTTGGCTCGGCCTCCGGTGCGGCGCTGCTGGCGGCGTGGGAGGACAGCGAAATTGCTCGCTGGATGGACCGTGCCCGCCTGCCGCGGGGTGACTGGGACGATATGCGCGCCGGTATCGCGCTGGTGCGGCACGAAGGATATGCCTTCGGCGGTGTCAGCGAGGGCAATGACGCGCGCGGCTTTGCGATGCTGCTGCCCCGATCGCCGCTTGGTCCCTCGCTGGTGGTGGGTCTGGGTGGCTCCTCCGACCGTCTGGAAAGCGACCGGGCGGAGATCGTAGCGCTTATGCGCGCTACGATCTGGGAGGCTTGGAACGGCGCGGGCTGAGTGGGCACAGGCTACTCCTGCGCAGGCAGAAGCAGGCTGGATGATCCTCTAAACTCTAAAGAGAATGGTTGCCCAATCCCGCTGCGTGTCGGGCGGCGATCCAGCCGAATGTCATCGACGGCCCGACGCTGGATCCGGCGCCCGGATAGACCCTGCCCATGGGTGAGGCGGTGGAGACGCCGGTCGCGTACAGCCCCTCGATCGGGCTGCCATCGGCCCTCAGCACACGCGAATGGACGTCGGTGACAATGCCGCCATAGGTGCTGACGTCGCCCGGAACCACGTCGAAAGCATAGAAAGGAGCCTTCGCGATCGTGCCTAAATTGCGCATCGCTCCCTGCTTGCGATGGTCGCCCAGCCATCCGTCATAGGTGCGGTCGCCGCGATGGAAATCCTCGTCCGATCCCTTTTCGACAAAGCCGTTCCAGCGGTCGATCGTGGCCTTGAGAGCAGGGGGATCGATGTTGATCAGCTTGGCTAGCTCCTCGATCGTATCGGCCTTCTTGACATAGTCGCTTTCCAGCCAGGCCTTTGGCGTCTTGCCGACGCCTCCGCTAGCGAGGGTGAACTGGTCCATGAACTGCTGGTCGGCGATGCCCCAGCTCGGCACAGCGGGAATGCTCTTGTTCCGCTCCAGCATTCGCTCGCAATATTCCTCGTAAGATCCGCCCTCGTTCATGTAGCGGTCACCGCTCTGGTCGACCAAAATGGCGTGCGGCTTGGCGGTGACCCCCTGGGCGCAGGGCGGCATATAGGCCTGTTCCCAGCCCGGTGCGCGGATCATTTGATAGCCGACCATCTGGTCCATCTGCGCCAGAACGCCGCCAATCCGCTCCATTTCGCGGTGCATGTCGCCGGTATCGCCTTCGGGCGTCAACGACCATTCGGCACGCGTGCCGGGCATATAGCGGTCGCGCATCTCCTGATTGCGTGCAAAGCCGCCGGCATTGACCAGCACGCCCAGCCGCGCGCCCACGCGCCAAGGCTTGTCGTCCTTGACCGTGACGACGCCCGTCACTTTGCCGTCCTCAACGACCAGTTCCGATACTGGGCTTTCCAGCCGGATGTCGACGCCCGCCTTTAGCGCCGCCTGCAACATCCGCCCCTGAAGCGCGGCGCCGGCCGACACCCAATGTTTACCGGTCAGCTTGCCCAGGATCAGCTTCACGCCAACCCGGCCCATCAGCGCAATTTTCGCAAGCGGGGGCAAGAAGCCCAGCCGGATGCCATCGTCCAGCCGCACCGGCAGCTCCACGGTGCCGGTGCGCAGGCGGGGTGCCCATTCCTTCAGCTGGCTCTTGTCGTACGGCTTGGCGACGACGGTCCGGCTGGTCTTAACACCGCCGGGCAGTTCGTCATAATAATCGGGCCAGAAGCGCGATCCGCGCTCCAGCTCGACCCCGTTTTTCAGTAGAAATTCGACCATCTGCCGACCCTGAACGATATAGGCCATGCGCTTTTCTCGGGACGTGCCCGGCTGATCGGGCGCGTCACCGACCACGGCGTCGAGATAGGTCATCGCCTTTTCGACGCTATCCTCGCCCGGGTCCATGAAGGGATTGTCGGGCATCCACATGACACCACCGGACTTTGCCGATGTGCCGCCCGCGTACTCAGTCTTTTCCAAAATAACGACGGATTTGCCGGTCTGGCGCATAAGTAGGCCAGAACTCATCGATCCTGCGCCGCTGCCAATTACGACCCAGTCGAATGTCTCGTCGAAACCCACCATATCTTTTCCTTATGCCCACCAATATGTGATGCGCTTAGACGATTGACGATCTGCGGCGCCAAAACAAGAGGACCATAAAATCTTCGTCCGGCCGATGCTTGGCCTCCGTAAATATAGAAGATGCCGCCACTGAATGCGTGCAACAGCGACAAAAATGTTGATAACCGCTCAATGGGCTCGGGTCCTGAATTAAGGCGAAAGTAAGTGGCCGACGGCGGCGAGAGGGAGTCATAGCAGCGCGCTAGATAGGCAGTTTTCAAAGTCCGCCTCGAAAGGCGCAGAACTCTCACCGGAGCACATCCCGAAACAGACGAAGTAGCGAAAGCGCGTGGAGCCCTGAAACGACCAACATCGTGAGCGTGTAAAGCGCCAGGAAGCCCATATCGAACCATTCACCCAGCAGCCTCGCCAAAGGCACGCTGAGCAGGGACCCGGCCAGAAACGGCAGGGATATTTTTAAAAGTAGATTGAAGCGTCCCAGAGCTGCTTGGATATAGACTGAGACACAGACGACCGCCAGCGATGGCAATGCGCCGATGATAAGCAGCAGGTCGATAATCCCAATTGAAGCGCGCTCTGCAAACAGCATGGTAAAGAGCCATTGGCCTGCCATCAGCAAGGCTCCCGATGCAGCGAGCGCGAAGAGGAAAGCAATTCCGACAGCACGGATCAGCAACTGGTGCAAACGCGGCGCATCGTTCGCATGGAAAGCCCAGGTAATGCGCGGCAGCGTAGCCTCAACCATTGCGCGAAAGATCATGGAAAGCCCGCGCGACATCTTGAAGTAGAAGTCGAACAGCAGTACCGGCCGCGGATCCCGCGTCGCTAGGGCAAGTGTAAAATAGGGTGCGTTATAGGCGACGAATTCCGACATCGTGAACAGTGCCGACGCGCCGATATCGCGCAGATAGTTAGCCCTGACATGCGCCGCGCCTCGGTGGAACGCCAGCCAATGGCGCGCCGTCATTCCAAGCCGTTTATGAACGAGCGCGATGGCATAGGCGATCACGGCCAAGCTGATAGTCAGCTGCAAAAGGATTGAGAGGCGCGGATCGAGCCCCTTCAGGATGAGCAGCAACAGGGCAATAGTCATCATCCTCCGGACGCAATCTAGAGCTTCCCACAGGAAATTGCCGTCGACTGCCGCGAGTGCTCGCTTGGCCATCAGCGCGGGGAGGTTCGCGCAGGCCGACAAAAAGAAGAGCATGAAGAGCAGCGGCATCGTCGTGCCGATCGCTCCGGCTACGAAGGCAACTATCAGGATCAGAAGACCGCAGAAGATCAGCGTGCCAAGGAAGAGGAACAAGACGCCCATCTCTTCCAAACGGAAGCCTCCAGACCCTTCATCCCTGTGCCCGAGCCAATGACGGCGCAGCCGCGCATAGATGATGCTGGTCAAGCCCAACTCCGCTGAAATGGTGAAATTACCAAATGCAATCAAGAGCAAGAATGTCTGGAACTCACGCAGGTCTAGAACGCGTACAAACACATAGGTGACCGCGAAGCCCCAGATCAGCGTCAATCCAACATTGGCGAGCTTGATGAGCGCAAGGAAGCGGACAGACTCCTCCATCCTGGTCACGGACCTGCCGCCAGCAGCGCTCATTTGCCGCAACTCCCTACAGGTTCGTCGGCGCCAAACTGGCCACCATAACGCTCGAAAGGGCTGCCGCGGATGCGGTCCGTCGCGCTCGCGTTGGTTTCTCCAGCTGAACACCGGCAGCACAAACAAGATCGGGATATTTAGTCATATTGATGCACATGATCCCACTGGCCAGAGCTGCGTCCGAGCTGACTCAGAGCCATCGATGTTCTCTGATTAACGGATCAGTCTAGATAGGCGAGGCTACAATGATCGCGTATATGCTGGGCGGCGGCATTCACCATTTGAATGAACATACGGTCGCCGCGTGCGGTGCGGACAACGGCCATCGCGCCTCCCATTCCGGTTGCCAGCAGGCGGAACGCGCCGATTGCATAGTCGCGCTCGAGATCTGCCATCGTGTAATCTTTGACGCCCCGCGAAATTAAAGCATCGAGATAAAGTTGCAGCAGTTCTGGCTCGTGCGCCCTCAATGTCTCTGCCGGTAGTGCCCCCGCAAGAAAATAGGCGAGGTCGTCGGCACCGGCCGCCCAGGACAGCGTTTGCCAGTCAAGCACCGTCACCGCATGGCCGCCCTCGGGCGTTGCAAACATCATGTTGTCTGGGCGGAAGTCGTAATGGGCGATGGTCTTGAACTTGCGCGGGATCGCCCGATAGTGATCAACCCGCTCAGCATAGCGGCGGCATGCGGTGACCGCGTGGTCCGTCAACTGACCCGCATAGCGTTCGGTGAAGCCTTCGCAGGTCTTCATCACCACGTCGGCGGCCGGCAATTTGGTGGTCGATCGCGTGGTCTGCTTGATCCAGTCGATTTCGGCGAGGCGTGGATCGCCCCAATAGGGAGCATGGAGCTTGGCAGCCTCCTCGACCACCAGGCGCGCCTGATCCAAGGTGACGCCCGCAAGCTGGTCGCCCTGCCGTGCGGGCGAGAGGTCCTCCAGCAGCAGCACGAAAGCGCCGCTGTCCGCATCCAGCTCCGCCAGATAGCAGCGGGGCGCGGCAACATCGGTCGTGAGCGCTAGGTCGCGGTAGAAGCGCACTTCCCGCACATAATCGCCGCCTGCCATGCCAGCCCGGCAGCTGGCCGGATCGGACGAGGGGAATTTGCCAATAAGGCTGCGCGGGCCGGGCGCGCCATCATCCGCATAGTGGATGACAAAGCGCATGCACTCGCCAGTCTGTCCGGTCCCGATGGGCTTTGCCTCCACGCTCGCAACAGCGGCGTCAATACCGGCGCCCTTAAGCACCTGCGCCATCCAGGCGGCATCGATTGCTTCGGGACGGCGGATGTCGGCGGCGAGTGCTTGGGTCATGGCGCAGGACTAGTAGCGACGGCTTGCGCCGCCAAGTGATGCCGGGCCGTCGTGCCAATTCACCGCCCGCGCGATGGCGCACTGTGCGGCGATCATTCCTCCACGCCCCAATGGTCCCAGGCATTTGTCGCGTTCCAGGTGTGCCACAGCCGACCGTCCTTGATGCGGAAAGTCTCGATGCTGCTCAGCTTGGCATATTTCTCGATTGGACTGGTCATGTTCCACACCGAACTTGCGGCATGGTCGTCCGCGACCAGCACTTCATGACTGAAATGCGGCTGCATTTCCTCTACCATCTTGCGCACGCGCTCGACCTGGTCGTCATGGTGGATGACGACGATCTTGCCTGGATAGTGACGCACCATGGGATCGGTGCAGATCTCGCGGATCAGCTCCACATTCCCCTTGTTCCAGACTTCTTCCCAATAGAGTTCGATAAGTTCGCGCGGCGTTCGCACTGTCATGGCATGGCCTCCTTTCAGGCCGCGCGGCCCAACCGGTCGGCGATCAGCGCCTGCAGCGGCCGGCGGGCGACCTTGTTCGAATGCAACATCGGAATATCCTCGCGGCTGATTTCGACGTAAGCGCGCGGCACCTTGAAGCTGGAAAGGCGCGCGCGCATGTCCTTTTCTATGGCTACGAAGTCGAGCGTCTGACCTGCCTCCGCGACAAGCGCGGCGACGACAACTTGGCCCCGCTCATCGTCGGGCAAGCCGAACACATAAGCGGCGCCGACTTGGGGCAGGCGCTGCAACTCCATTTCGACCTCAGCAGGAGAGACATTGGAGCCGTTAGTCTTGATTATGTCGCCGTCGCGACCGACAAAATTGATGCGGCGGCCCTCGGGACGCTCTTCGACCCGGCCAAGGTCGCCAGTGCGCAGGAAGCCGTCGGTAGTATAATAGGGATGGCGCTCCAGCTTGTGCAGCGCTGGCGCCAGCGCATAGCCGCGGACCTGGATCTCACCAGTTTCACCGTCAGTGACAGGATTGCCCTCTTCGTCCACAACGCGAATTTCGTAACGATCCGCGACATGATCTAGTGGCGGACAGAGAGGGTAGCCTGCCGCGCGTAATTGCCTGCCATAGGAATAGGGGCCGAATGTTTCGCTCATGCCCAAGCCCCAGAACACCGGGGCGTGACCCATTTCTTTCATCACGTCGTCGGTCAACACCGCGCCCATGGCATGGCGGCTGCTGGTCGATGTTCCCTCGGTGCAGACCGTGACGCCGCCCGCTACCCAGTCGGCGAGCAGAAACATCGCCATACCGCCGATCCAGAACATCGGCATGGAGGCGATCGTGTGGGCTCCGCGTTTCACTTGGGTCATCTTCGCCAAATAGCGTGAGCGGAACATGGCCGGCCCGTGCAGATGCTTGACCCCCTTTGGCAGCGCCATCGACCCAGAGGTGTAGATTTCCAGCATTTGGTCTGACGGATGAACTTCCGCTTCCACCTCCTTCAGAAAGGCTTCATCGACCCTCTCAGCTGCCCCGCTCAGCCAATCCATGCCGTGTATAGCGGCCGGGAGGTGATCACCGGACGAGACGATCCAGCGCAGGAACGGCACGCGCGCGACGAGAAGGTCAGGTCTAGTTGCGTCCCACAGTTCCGGAAGGGCGGCGCACAGCCGATCGATATAATCATGACCTAGCAGTGTCCGCTGGACCAGAAGACCGTGCACGTCCGATTGGCGCAGGACGCGGACCAACTCCTCCGCCTTTATCAGCGTGCTGATGGGGACCGCGATGGCACCAAGCCGCGCAATGGCGGCAAATGTAACGGCGAAGGACGGGCCGTTGCCGTAGATGAAGCCGATGCGGCTGCCTTTGCCCACACCACGCGCAAGAAGGCCGCGGGCAAGGCGGGCAGACTCCCGCTCCAGCGCCACGAAGCTCATCTCCTCCTCGGCGATATTGTCGCCGGTCAGGCGGATAGCAACTTCGTCGCCATAGGCCTGTGCTGCGGCACGGACCATCTGACCTAGCGTGCCGATCTCCTCGGACATTGGATCGTCGATCACCATTGCCTTTCCTTCCACTCCCGAAAGCCTCTGTGACGCGTTGATCGCGCCTGATCCATCACGCGATGGCCACCATCAGGAGCTAAAATAGCGATCCGGAGAAATCCATGCCGGCAGCGGATATCGTGGGGGCATTGTAGCAGAGCAGCGCGAAAGCCCTTAGAGGGAGTAGACACATGCCGGGGCAACCGCTGCGCCGGGTCAAAGACAGGATGAACCCCTCATGCGCCTTGCCAAACCGGCCGTGGACGTCGGGCTCAGCACTAATCGTCCCGACGCGCATCTCACTTTCTGGCGCGATCAAGTTGGCCTTGCCTTAGATGCCCATCTGCCCATAGGCCCTCATCAAATTCAGCATCGCTTTCATGCAGGGGGCAGCATCGTGAAGGTGAACGGGTTCGCCGAGCCACTGCCTGATGGTCCGCGGGCCGGCTATCGCGAAGTGCTGATAGCGCGAGAGATGGCCAGCATTCCGACGCAGTTGGTGGACCCGGACGGCTCAGCGCTGACGATCGTGCCGCCTGGGTTTGAAGGCATCGGGCAGATCGGTATACGTATTGCTGTGCGTGATCTCGCGGCGCATCGCCGCTTTTACACGCAGTGCCTGGGACTACCGGAAGAGGGGGTTGGCCGTTTCCGGGCAGGTGAGACGCTGCTGATTCTGGAGGAGGACCCGCAGGCCAATCCTGATGCCGCGCAACCCAGCGTGGGCTGGCGCTACATCACGTTTCAGATCTTCAAGGCGGACGAGGCGCATTCCCATGCGCTCGTGCATGGTGCTCGGGAAGCGCGTCCGCCCACGACCCTGAGGGACGTTGCCCGTTTTTCGATCATCCGCGACCCCGATGGCAATGCCATTGAACTGTCGCAGCGCGCCTCCATTGTTGGTAACCTGGATTGAGCGGCGCTATGCTCTTTCCTGCATTGTGGCGGCGATCATATTGGCAAGAGAGGCGATCACCTCGTCCTTATCAGCGCCGTGGTCAGGATAAAGGTTGAGGGCGGAGACGGTCGCCAGTCGCTCCAGAGCAGTGACGAGAACCGTTGCCATGGCAGTGGGCGAGCAGGGGAGGCCATCCTTGAAAGGCGGGTTACCGATCTTCCCGGCAAGGGCGTTGGTCAGCTCTTCAGCCGACATGACGCGTAGCTTGATGAAGCGTTCATCACCCTGATCCGCCAGACGATTGCGCGCGCGTAGCAGCGGCGCATTCAGCGACCAATAGTTGAGATAGGAGGTGACGAAATTACCGGCGCTAGCGAATAAGTCAGATTTCGGCCAAGGCTGAGCAAGCAAATCGAGTAGATCCTGTTGATTATGTTCTCGCTGCTCCAAAAGCGCTAGAACAGCTTCGCCTACGTCACTGAAATAAAGATAGAAAGCGGGAGCAGACATCCCTGCTTCCCGCGCGACCGCTGCTGCTGTCGGCGCAACGCCGCGCATGTCGGCAAGCAGTCTTCCCAGAGCTTCCAGCACGCGATCGCGGGTGCCGCTTCCTTTGCGACCCAGCACCTGGCCCGACTTATTGCGCTTTCTGGTGATCTGCTTGCGGATCATCTGCTCCAAATTCCCGAACCTTTTGCCGCAGTATAGCCTTTACCTTTCCCCGCACCATGCTAAATAAACTGAATGGTATTAAGTTTTAGAGTCGGCGACGGCTCAGGGAATGTGCGAGAGGAGTTCCATCATGGCTGACCCGACAGAAGTGCAAGACGAGAATGCGGTAGAACTGGCTGCCAAGAGCTATTGGGCGGACGCGGGCTGGACCGCCGGTGGCGTCATTCGCGAAGTCGATTATTCGACCCAGTCAGGCGGCCTCCACCCCTCGCTCCAGGGAATCAAGATCGTCGATTGCGATACGCACGTCACCGAGGCGCCGGACATGTTCACCAGCCGCGCACCGGCAAAGTGGAAGGACCGCGTGCCGCAGGTGAAGCGCGTGGATGGGGTCGATCGCTGGTTCGTCGGAGACCTGAATTTTGGATCGCTGGGCGGCAATGTCATCCGCAACGACAACAATAAGCTGCTGGGGCGTCTTGCCTTCCCCACGATCGATGAAGGCCATCAGGGTTCCTACCTCGTCGGGCCGCGACTTAAGGCGATGGATGACATGGGCGTGTGGGCGCAGATCTGCTACCATAATAGTGGTGTGACCCAGGCCGGATCGCTGATGGCGCTGGGCGACAATGAACTAGCCGTCGGCATCCTCAAGATGTTCAACGACGCCGCGATCGAGCGTCAGGAAGAATCCGGGCAGCGCTTGTTCACGCTCGCCCATCTGCCGATCTGGGACAATGGGGCGATGATGGACGAAGCGCGCCGGGTGCTCGATGCAGGGCTGAAGGGCTTTGTGTTGCCCGACACGCCCGAGCGCCTGGGCCTGCCGTCTTTCATGCACGACTATTGGACGCCGTTCCTGGAATTGTGCGAAGAACGCGGCGCGCCGCTCAACTTCCACCTGAACGCGGCGATCGATCCGTCGACGCTGACCTGGGAAGGGTTCGAATTCGAACAAACCCTGTCGGTCATCGCCACCATGTACTCGATCGGCAACGCCGCAACGCTTGGAAATTGGATGGTGTCAGGCCGCCTCGACCGTCATCCCAAGTTGAAGATCGGCCTTATTGAAAGCGGTATGGGCTGGGTGCCCTTCGCCGTCGAGGCGCTGGAGCATCAGTTCAATGAAATGCTGCCGCGCATGTCTAAGGTGCTGACGCGCCGGCCCTGGGACTATTTCCGTGATCATTTCTGGTGCACCTACTGGTTCGAAAAAATCGGGCCCAAGCAATTGCTGGAAACGATCGGCGTCGACAATGTGCTGTTCGAAACCGATTTCCCGCACCCGACCTCGCTCTATCCGGGCGTTCAGGATCATATTGTCGACACCCTCGGCGGGTATGATTATGAGATAAAGAAGAAAGTGCTTCAGAGCAACGCATCCAAACTCTACAATCTACCGTTCTGATCGACACGGGGCCGAGAGAAGCGGCCCCCCATTCGCGGAGGCACACATGACCGGTCAGACGCATGAGGACATTCAGGCCATTGCTGATACTGTCGTGGAAATGGAGGAAGAGCTGGAGGTGTCCGGCTATGTCACGTTGGAAGAGGCTGAACTTCTACGCTTGAAGACCTTGTTGCACGAATGGGTCGACAGCGTGGCCGGTGTTGTAGCGACACCGGCGCTGGGCCGCGTGACGCTGATCCACCGGCATGGGCGCAAGTCGAGCATTGCTTCGGCAGACCTCCCATTCATGTTGAGCACGCCTGCGTCCTGACCAAGAAAGGGCGCCGGAATAGGGATTCCGGCGCCGGATCTTTCCAAACTACTCTCAGAAGCTGTAATGCGCCGATACACCATAGGTACGCGGCGGAGCATATGCGATCGCGTCGCTGTCGGCGATGAGCGCGGCGCCAATATAATTAGTGTTAGTCAGATTCTTGCCCCACAGTTCAATCCGGACCTCGGTTCCAGCCGGCTGAAACGATAGCTGTCCGTTTAGGATACTATAGGGTTTCTGGCTGACCCGGTTCGCGCTGTCATAGAATACACGTCCGGAACGGGAGAAGGATAGGTTGGCGCCGAAGGTGCCCGGATCAAAGCTCTTACGGTAATCGGCTACCAGGCTGAGACTATATTTCGGAGAACGGGTCATCCAGTTCCCTTCCGCATTTGGCAGAATAACGGTTTCGTTTCCGACAAGGCCGATGCCGGGCACAGGTGCCTTGGGCTGCTGCACGGTGGCATTGGGGAAGTCGTCATATTTCGCGTCAAGCACGGATACGCCTGCGCTCAATGACAAGCCGTCTATCGGGCGCCACATGGCGTCCGCATCGACACCATAGATCCGAGCCTTGGCGGCATTGACGATAACGTTTGTTCCAATCGTCTGCTGCACCTGAACTTGAAGATTTGAATAGTCGTAATAGTAACTCGCGACATTGAAACTGATATCCCGTGAGGGCGCGGATTTGAGGCCGACCTCGTACGCCTTGATCGTCTCAGGCTGGAAAAACTGGCCAGTTAGGAAGCTAAGATTAGTGCCCCCACTCTTGAAGCCCTGGCTGTAGGTGAAATAAACGTTGGTTCGGTCCGCAATGTCGTATTTTACCGACAGGCGTGGCGTCCAACTATCGAAGGTGATCTTCTGGCCCAGCATGCCAAAGCCTTCAGGTTCGGTCGGCCCAAACGAGATGCTGCCGCGATCCTGCTTGCTTTCCCAGCTGTAACGAATGCCACCGATCACCTTCAACCTGTCGGTGATATCCAGATTTGCTTCCGCAAAACCCGCGACGGCTTCGGTCACGACGGCCGCGTTGAACGAAAAGCGCGTGGCGATATCCTTAGTCGCGTCGATATGGATCGGATCATACCGATTGTCATCATGATAATAATAGGCTCCCGCGACAAAGCTGAACGGCCCGAACTTTTCGGACGCGAACGAAAGTTCCTGGGAATAATATTCATCCGGTGCATAGAAATCGACGGCCGCGCCATAGCCCGTCGGCCCGGTGAAGGCACGATCGCTGTCATAAGCGATTGAGGCCTTTATCTTTGCATAGGCCGTGATGCTGTTCAGCGTCCCGATTTCACCGATAGTAAAATTCCCTGTGATCGATCCCGATGCTTCCTTGACGCGCAGGTAAGAGTCTGTGTCGAGCGACAATTGTCGGGGGCGTGTCGCGATTATCGCGGTCGGATCGGTGTGGGCCGGCGTATTGGAATTCAGTGCAATCCCGCTGCCTGCATCAGAATTGAAGCGGTCCTGGTACTGGCCTATCACAGTAATCTTGGCCCATTCCGCTGGCTCGAACAAGATTTTGCCTCGAATGACCTTCGTGCGCAGGCCGCGCGGTCGCAGGTCACGGGCAATGTCATAATCGTAGCTGTCTCGACGGTTGTAAATTCCGCTAAGGCTAACTGCCAGGACATTGTCGATCAGCGGCGCGGATACAAAGCCTTGGACCTTGAAATCATCATAGTTGCCATAGCTGACCGTGAATTTTCCCTTCGGCGCATAGGAAGGTGTCTTTGTGAACAAGGAAATAGCGCCTCCTGTGGCGTTCCGGCCGAACAGCGTGCCCTGCGGCCCCTTGGCTACCTCGATCCGATCCAGATCGACAAATTCCAGGAAATTCGCGAGCTGATTTGGCTGCATTACGCCATCAACATAGACCGCTACCGGCGCTTCAGTGCCTGGTCCCGCCAATGTGCTGGAAACGCCGCGAATGGCGGGTTGAAGGAAGTTGCCGAACTGGTCGATCTTTACCCCTGGCACCAGTTGCGACACTCCAAGCAGACTGGTCACACCAGAGCGTTCCAGCTGCTCGCCAGTCTTTGCGGCGATCGAGAGCGGAACGTCCATGATTGATTCCGATCTGCGCTGTGCGGTCACGACGATGTCGGCCAAGTTGACCGTAGCTTGTTCCTGCGGTGCAACCTTGTCCTGCGCCATGGCGCCGGTGGAACTGAAAAGGCAGAGATTAGAAAGTACCGTGGCCAAAGCTATACGCGAACAATGCATGCCTTTTTCCCCTCTCCATTCACGCAGCGACAAGCTACGGTTGCCCGCCGCTTTCGGCGCGGACACTGCGTTGCAGTTCTCATGTCATTGTCCCCGGAACGACGGATCTCCGCGCTCAGGAAGACTCACCGATGCTAACGCGTTTACGAGACCCTGGTCAATGTAATGCGCATGTCCAAATCTAATAAATTCTACGATCAGAATTGAGGCCAGGGAGGGGGAGCAATCGACTTCAATGGGAGCGAGACACTCAGCTGGACTCGGCCGGCCCAATGTCCATGCGCAGACGGGTCACCCGCTGAGTTTTGATCCGCCAGCCGGCGTCCGATTTCACATAGCTTTCGTGATAATGACCGAAGCCGGTAAATTCCGATATTCCAGGCTGCGCGTCCGGGCCGGCCTTTAGCCGATCAACAAAGGCCCAAATCCCCGTGGCACTCGTTGGGGATGTCAATTTGATTTCCGGCGTCTGTCCATGATGCACCGTCACAATGCCGGTCAGCGCGCGAGCAACGAAAGCGACGAAATCCTCGCGCGCACCCCGGAAGCTGGTGCCATCGGCCGGCATCTCATGCTCGATCTCCTGCTCCCACACTTCTGTCCATCCCGCCCAATCCTTCCTATCTAGTAACCGAAAATAACGCGCCTTGAGTTGCTTGATCGCTTCGATGTCCAACAGTTGCTGGCCTATGTCGCTGTTCATTGCCTTCGCTCCTTGACCTTAGTCCCCTCCATCCTGGCATAGGCATCCAATATGGCTCGATGATCCTGTTCGATCCGGTCACGATATGCACCGTGCGTAATGATATAGGGTGGGCGGCGCTCCAGCTCTTCCAACAGACTGCGTACGGCATAATCGGGGCTCGCAGTATGAGTGCTCGGATCGATCTGTGCGTCGGCCAACATTGCCGTCAAATCCTCCATGTCGAACAACGAAGGACCGAGCGCCTCTGGTCGCGCGGCGGCGCTGCTTTCCAGATGGCGCGTTGTCATGCCTGCGGGAAAGAGCAGTGTGACGTTGATTCCCTCCGCCGCTAGCTCGCGACGCAGCACCTCGCCGTATCCCACCACGGCATATTTGGTCGTCACATAAGCAGCCATACGGGCTGCGGGCTGAAAGAAGCTAGCCGATGCGGTGAGCACGACATGCCGCTTCGCGCGTGTGCTCCTACGCAGCAGTGGCAAGAAGGCGCGCACGCTGTGAATGACGCCCATTACGTTGACTGAAATCACCCATTGCCAGTCGGCTTCGCTGAGCGTTTCGATAGCGCCGAACTGTTGCACGCCTACATTGGCGCATAGGACGTCGCACCCGCCCAGCTTTTGCTGCACGATCGCAGTCGCTCGTGTGAGCGACGCTGCGTCCGCGACATCAACTGCCAGGCTGATGGCGTCGGCGCCTTCTGCGCGCAGTTCCACTGCCTTTGCTTCGGCGCTCGTCCCATCGACGTCGAGCAGAGCAATCCGGGCGCCTGCATGCGCAAAGCGGTCGGCGATAGCCGCACCAAGGCCCGATCCGCCGCCAGTGACGACGACGCTGCTGCCACGATAGTCGGGCACGGTCCGCTCCTGCCATGTGTTTATGGCCCAGACTTATAGATAGGTCTCGCTTACAGCAATCGGCGCGTGCATCGTGGGGTCGATCATTGCTGCGGCGCCGCGTAGTTGACCGATGTTTGCTGCGGTCCGGTTGCATCTTCCGTCTCACTGTGCTCAACGCACATTCAATGAACGTCGGCATGTTTATTTTGATGCCGCAGATCCCGGATTGAACAAGACCGGCGATCAACGGATTGGAGTGCAAGGATGGTCGAGGTGGAGAGCGGTTCCCAAGGGCGCAAGCTGCGTTTCGTAATTATCGGGGCGGGCATGGCTGGGGTGCTGGCTGGCATCAAGTGCAAGGAACGGGGCGAAGAATTCACCATCTATGAAAAGGGCGACAAGGTCGGCGGTACTTGGCGCGAGAACCATTATCCTGGGTTGGCCTGCGATACGCCGGCGCATACCTATAGCTATTCCTTCGCTCATAATCCTGACTGGAGCAGCTATTTTGCTCCCGGGCCCGAGATCCGCGAATATTTTCAGGCAATGGCGGACCGATACGGCGTCAGCGAGCATATTGTCTTCAATGCCGAGATCGCCGAATGCCGTTGGCAGGAGGGGCGTTGGCACATCCGTACCAAGGACGGCCGCAGCGATGTCGCTGATGTAATCGTGGCCGCTACCGGCGTCCTTCACCATCCCAAAATCGCCGATATTCCGGGGCTAAACAGCTTTGCAGGTCCCTATTTTCACAGTGCGCGCTGGGATCACAGCGTCGAAATCGATGGCAAGAAGATCGGAGTGATCGGTACTGGATCGACCGGCGTGCAAATCGTGTCGGCGCTATGCAAACGTGCAGGGAAACTGGTGCATTTTCAACGATCGCCACAATGGATCATGCCCAGCACTAATCCGCCTTACAGCGAAGCGCAAAGGGCGGCGTTCCGGGCGGATCCCACTCTGATCGATGCAGAGCGCAACGCTCCTGAGGCGCTGGCCCGCCGTGCTCGGTTTACCGCGGCGATAATTGACAAGGACTCGCCTGAGTTAGCCGAGATTGAAGCGATCGTTGCAAAGAATCTTCAAGATAGCGTGGCCGATCCAGCGCTCCGTGCGAAGTTGACACCCAACTACCGTGCGGCGTGCAAGCGCATGGTCTTTTCCGGCGACTATTATCGGTCCGTTCAGGAATCGACCGTGTATATCGAAACGGGCGCGATCGATCATGTTGAGCCGAGTGGCATTCGCATGAAAGACGGTACCTTCCACGAACTTGATGTCATCGCACTCGCAACTGGCTTCCATGCAGACCGTTTCGTGCGGCCTATGACCGTGATTGGTGAAAATGGGGAGGATCTTAGCGATTTCTGGTCGGAACGTCCTCGTGCCTATTTCGCGGTTACGGTACCGCATTTTCCCAACTTCTTCCTGCTAAATGGTCCGACTGGACCTGTGGGTAATTTCTCTCTGACCGACATTGCCGAACGGCAATGGGAATATTCCGACCAGTTGCTCAACTTGGTACGCGAGGGCAAGGCGCAGGCTATCGCACCCAGCATGGAAGCGCTGCTGGACTATGAAACTCGGCGCAAGGCGGCGGCGATGAATACCGTCTTTGCGTCGGGCTGCAGCAGCTGGTATCTCGACTCCGAAGGCGTGCCGCAGGTGTGGCCCTGGAGCTACCCATATTTCCTCGATGTCATGGCTAATCCCAGGTTCGAGGATTATCAGCTGATCGGGGCGGCCGATGATGACGGCGACGACGAAAAAAAATCTTCCGCCGCAGGCTGAGTTGGCAACGGGCGGCCCTTGGCCGCCTGTCCCGCGTCAATCCAGAGTAGAGCGCGCGAAGTAACTCGCAGTCTTTGCGAAGGCGGTGATGTTGATCCCGGCCTGCTTAGCCGCGGACATTGCGCTGGCGACATCCTTTTCCAAATAGTGTCGGACATCGGCCAACATCGCGTCCGGTGAGAGCGCGCCTGCTCGCGCGAACAGGTTCATCGCATAACTGCCCCCGCTGCTGCGTTGGATGATGGCGGCTAAGTGGTCAGTGCTGAGGCCTTGTGCCTGTCCCATCTGCAGCATCTCAGCCGCATTCATGAGATTGGTCGCGAACAGCAGATTGTTGAACAGCTTGGTCAGCTGTCCAGAACCGATGCCACCGACATGCTCGATATGGGCGGCGTAGCTCTCCAAAGCGGGGCGCGCGCGCTCGAGCGCCTCAGTTGAGCCACCAGTCATCAGGGTCAATTCTCCGGCCTCCACGTCAGCGGGGCCACCGCTGAAGCAGGCGTCGAGCAGCGTGACACCAGCATCGTCAGCGGCTTCGGCGATCCGTTGCAACATAGCGGGTGACGCTGTTGTGTGAACGACGAGCAGAGCGTCGCGGCGCATTGCGGCAAGCGCGCCCTCGCCAAACAGGACGGATTCGAGCTGACTTTGATCATAGACGCACAAAAAAAGCGCGTCGCTCGTCTCGGCCAGCGCCCTGTAGTCAGACGTGACGGCGGCGCCCGCCGATTCGGCATCGTTACGTCCCCTGCCACGCGGATGCACAGTGACAGCAAAGCCCGCCCGGCGCAGCCGCTTAACCATCTGCGTTCCGATCTGCCCGAGCCCGATCCATCCGATATTCATGATGCTACACTCCTGCAAACCCCGCTTTTTGACAGCTCTGCAAAGACTGTTGCTGGAGAGGGCGCCACCGTCAAATCGAGACGCGATCACGCCGTGCCCGCGATATTGTATGGCGCGCTTTGCATTGGATGGAGGCGAGATTTATTGACTCGCCCAACGAGGTTCGGAGAGGCCCATGGACTACAGGATCACGTTCGAGGAATGTTCCCCGACATCCGTGCATCGACCGCGCCCGCTGCGCTCCAGCTAGGATACATGTGCGCCGGGCGCGGTAGGCGAGGTCTGATTATCACCCTCTCGACGGCGGATCTGGTCTTTGCCGGATTTCACAAGACAGGTGCGCGGAGTCGAAGCGGCCTGACCGCATCTAGGAGCAAGAAGAGTTGCAATCCGTCATTATTATCGGCGCTTCACTGGCCGGGTTGAATGCCGCTGAAACCCTGCGGCGCGAAGGCTATGTGGGCCGCCTGCTAGTCGTGGGCGAGGAGCCACATTTGCCCTATGACCGGCCGCCCCTCTCGAAGGAAATTGCGCGCGGCGAATGGCCGGTGGAAAGGACCGCGCTCGATATCGACGCTATTCTCGACGATGTCGAATGGCGGCTCAGTACGAAGGCTACCGCCCTTGAAGCTTTGACGCGCACCGTCACCTTCGCAGATGGGAGCCGCGAAAGCTATGACGGCATCATAATTGCCACCGGCGCCGCGCCGCGCCGCCTTGCGGGGGACGCGATGTCCGGCGTTC
Organism: Sphingobium tyrosinilyticum; assembly: GCF_042654265.1. Taxonomy (NCBI): domain Bacteria; kingdom Pseudomonadati; phylum Pseudomonadota; class Alphaproteobacteria; order Sphingomonadales; family Sphingobiaceae; genus Sphingobium; species Sphingobium tyrosinilyticum. The sequence goes on from NZ_JBHSFZ010000058.1 coordinate 79,786, forward strand.
ATGTCCTGCGCACCCGCGAGGATGCGGTGGGGTTGGGAGCGGATCTTGCCCGTCCGGACGCACACATCGTGATAGTCGGCGGCGGCTTCATCGGACAGGAAGTAGCGGCTTCGGCGCGCAAGTTGGGCCGCCGAGTTACGATGCTGGAAGCCGTCGCCCCCGCCGCTCATGTGCTCGGCTGCGAAATGGGTGAGATGCTGGCGGCGCTGCACCGTCGTAACGGCGTCGACGTTCGGCTGGGCGTCGCCGCAACCGCCTTCGAGGGCGAGGGTCGGCTGAAACGCGTTCAGTTGAGCGATGGCACCGCAATCGACGCTGATGTCGCGCTGTTAGGCATCGGCGTGGTTCCCAATAGCGATTGGCTAGAAGGCTCGGGCCTCACCATCGAAAATGGCGTGCTGTGCGATGAAAGCTGCCTCGCCGCGCCCGGCATTGTCGCCTGCGGTGACGTCGCGTGCTGGCCTAACCTGCGCAATGGCGAGACGCGGCGCATCGAGCATTGGGATAATGCTCTTCGCCAAGGAGAACATGCAGCCAAGCGCCTGCTGGCGGAGGCAGGCGGCGACCATCCGGGCCCATATGCGCCGGTGCCCTGGTTCTGGACCGATCAATATGGGCAGAAACTGCAACTGTTGGGGTCGCCAGTTAGCCATGACGAATTGCGTTTCGTGATCGGATCGTCCGGAGAAGATAAATTCGTTGCGCTCTACCGGCGTGGAGATCGCTTGACCGCAGCCATTGCAATGGGTCTGCCGGCCAAACTCAACAAGTTTCGCAAGCTCCTGGAAAACAGCGCCAGCTGGGAAGAGGCGCTGGCTATCAGTGCGGCATGAACATGAGGAGGGATGGTGATGTCATCCCTCCTGCCTTGTCAGCGAGGCTGCATGCGGATCGCGCCATCGAGGCGGATCGTCTCACCGTTCATATAGGTGTTCCGGATAAGTTCGAGCGCAAGGCTGGCATATTCGGCGGGGATGCCCATGCGCTTAGGGAAGGGCACTTGAGCGTTGAGCGCGTCGATCATTTCCGGCGGCGCGCCATCAAACGCGGGAGTTAGGAAGATGCCGGGCTGAATCGTGTTGATGCGAATGCCCTCACGCGAAAGGTCGCGAGCGATCGGGAGCGTCATTCCGACGATGCCAGCCTTGGCAGCGGCATAAGCGGCTTGGCCCATCTGTCCGTCCGTGGCGGCAGCCGAGGCGGTACTGACTAGCACGCCACGCTCCCCATCGATCGGGTCCAAAGTCATCATGCCGGCCGCGCTGTGGGTGATGCAGCGGAAGGTACCGACGGTGTTGAGCCGGAGCACCCATTCGAACTTGTCTGCGGGGAAGGGCTGGATTGCACCAGTCGTCTTGTCCCGCCGCACCGTAGGGATCGCATTGCCTCCGCCCGCGCAGCAGATGAGTGCCCGCTCCTGACCCTGCCTCCTACGCGCTTCGGCGAAAGCTTCGGCCACGCTGTCATCAGACAGCACATCGCAACGCACGAATGTCGCTCCTGTCTCGCCCGCTGTTTTCTCGCCGCTTTCGGGATTGAGATCGAAAATGGCGACGTTCGCTCCGGCGGCGCGCAGTGCCTTGACGGTGGCAAGGCCGAGGCCCGAAGCCCCCCCAGTCACGATGGCTGACAGATCGGAATCGATTTTCATGATGCGTCACTCCAGGGCATGTGATGCCGTCATGTGCGCTCCTTCTCCGCAACATGCCAGACGGCTGAGTCTGGCATCGTAGCGGCGATGAAGCGGATCTCGACTGTCATGATGCGGGTCGATCGGGCATGCCGTGCAAGAATAGTCTCCATTGAGGGTGGACCATGAAAGCAGCGATCTACGACAGCAACGGCGGTCCCCGTGTCTTGCGCTATGTCGATGTGCCCGATCCTGTTGCGGGGCCAGGAGATGTGCTGATCCATGTTGAGGCAATCAGCATAGAAGGCGGCGACCTGATGGGCCGCCGTTCCGTAACGCCCGGCGACCCGCCACGCGTGAAAGGCTATGTTGCGGCAGGCCGGGTCATGGCAGTTGGAGAAGAGGTGGCAGATTTCCAGATTGGCGATCGAGTGACGAGCTTCGCGGCCGAGGGGTCGCATGCCGAACTGCGTGCGGTTCCGGCTACGCAATGCTGGCGGGTACCGACGGACATGGACCTGCCGACGGCTGCCGCAGCGCTGGTGCCGTTTGGAACCGCCGGGTTGGCACTTAAGCTCGGTGGCCTCCGAGGGGGAGATGTCGTGCTTGTGCAGGGGGCGAGCGGCGGAGTGGGTGTGGCGGCAGTCCAGATCGCCCATAAAGCAGGCGCGCGGGTGCTAGGCACCGGTAGCGAAGCGGCGAGCCTGGAAGCGCTGAGAGTTTATGGACTGACCGATCCGATCGTGACCGATACTATAACGACCAACGAGTATGTGCGAAGTCTGCTCGGACAAGGCGTCGATCTCGTGATCGACAATGTCGGCGGGCGCGCCGTAACGATCGGGCTAAAGGCCCTGGCCGACGGCGGGCGTCTGGTATTGGTGGGGTTGTTCGATCACGATGTCCAGCCGATTGATCCCATCACACTTCTGGTACGCCGGCTGACGGTGGTAGGTTGTTACCTGGGGCCGATCATCGCGGAGCCTTGGGTCCGAGCGATGATTGATAACATGCTTCTACGGATCGCGGCTGGCGATCTTAGTGCACCCATTGACCGGATTTTTCCCTTGAACCAAGCTGCTGCCGCACATGAGCGAGCCGAGGCGAGGGGGCGGATCGGTCGGGTGGTCATGGTGCCATGAAACGCTAACGGCGCGCGTGAATTGGTGCTGTTCATCGCTGATGTTCGGGCTAGCAGATGGGGCGATCCATTTCGATATGTGCCAGTTCATAGCCGCGGCGGAAATCGTCGATATGCCGTTGCATCCAGTCGCGCGCTTCCTTGATGTGGCGAGCCTGGATCGCGGCAACAATGTTGCGGTGGGCTGCAAGCAGGCGGTCCGAAACGTTTAGCCGCAACATGACTTCTTCGAACGCGGGATAGAAGAGCTGGCCGAGCGGTTCACGCATCATTTCCAGCGCGCGACTCTGCGCGGCGATCGCGACCAGCTGGTGGAAGGCGATGTCGAGCGCGACCAAACTCTCGCCCTGCGCGATCGCTGCTTCAGTCGCAGCGAGATTGTCTTCCAGTTGCGCGATATGATCAGCATTCGCGCGTTCAGCCGCAGCGGCGGCGCAGGCCGGCTCCACCGCGCGCATCGCCTCATAGAGCTCCCGGAACGTCACCTGTTGACTGAGCATGACGGACGTGACACGCCGAGTGACATCAGCAGGCTGCGGAATGCGCACCCGCAGCTTCTTTCGCCCTGCTTCCCGCGCGATCAGCCCATTTTGTTCCAAGGTCCGCAGCGCCTCACGCACAGTTGAGCGATTGACGCCCAGCGAGACGGCCATCGCGCTTTCCGTGGGCAGCGCGTCCCCGGGCTCGATCTGCTTCGCCAAAATCTGCTGTTCCAGCTGGCGCGCGACCAGTTCGTAGCTGCGCTCGGTGTGCACACCGCTGCTCATCTCTCAGCGCAATGCATAGTAGAAATATTCCGCGCCATCGCCACGGAAGAACCCATAGCCGACCGTCTGAACCTCATTCATCCAGTCGTGCGGACCGGAGGGCACTTCGAACAAAGCAGCCGTCACCCAACTGTGCTTTGCATATTGCGACGAGGCGCAGCCGGTATAGCTCATGAAAATCTCGGTTCCATCATCCGCCTTCAAGAAGGTCTCCATATCGTATTGCATTAGCGACACGTCACCGCCGGGCAGCATACGGTGCGGTCCCCAGGCGAAACCGGACAGGAAATCGCCGCTTCCCAGACGCGGTCCTTCAAACTTGCCGCCACCTTCGGCCAGCGTGAAATAGCGACTGCCAAGCGGCGCTTCCAGCTTGTGTCGAATGGCGCCGGGGACATGGGCGCTACGGCGGCGCAGAATGAAGTCGGCGGGCAGCCCCTCTTTTTCCGCCCACGCACGTTCGTCGTCAGGTCCTTCTGCCGGTTCGCTGCCCGTGACGGCATATATTTCCAAGATCGTGTCGTCGCCATCCTCACGGCCGTGACCGACCGCCTGAATGCCGTTTAGCCAGCCGAACGGCCCTTCCGGTGCCTGAAACAGCGCCTGTACGCGTGACTGGCCGGGACCATAGACGGCCGAGGAGCGGCCGCGAAATTGCAGCAGCACGATGGCGCCGTCCTCGGCCTGCAGGGTGATGCCGGCATTATAGGCGCGCAAGCTTCCATCGTCGCTCACCCGGCCATAGTCGGTCGCCAGTAGCTCTAGCACTTTACCGGTCATGGCCGAGCCCGACACGGTCCCGCCTACCGCTTTTTCAAATCGGCGCCGGCCGAAGGGGCCGACAAAGTCGTAGCTGTGCTTGCGCAGCCCTTCCAAGCGCACCGAAAACAGGTGTTTCACCGGAATCTGGAAGGTCATGGCATCCTCTCTTTTGTCTGCTTTCTCTAAAGCTTAATCTGGACTGATCAGGCGTCGGGAATTTGTCCTACCGCGCCGCTTGTCCGCAAAGCGGCAATCGCCGCTTCATCATAGCCCGCTTCCGCCAGCACCTCGTCGCTATGCTGGCCAAGCAGCGGCGGCGGCGTGCGCAGTTCGCAGGGCGTCTCCGACAGCTTGATCGGGAAGCCCAGCTGTGGGATGCGGCCCTCGCGCGGATGGTCGATATATTGTAGCATCTGCCGGTGCCGGGAATGTTCCTCGGCAAAGGCTTCGGCCATGCTCAGCACCGGTCCAAAGGGCAGGTCGGCGGGCGCGAGCCGCTTGACCCAATTGTCGCGTGTGTCACTGGCAAACAGCGCGGCGAGCCGTTCCTTCTGCCGGTCGGCCGCTTCGCCCAGCGGCCACTGTTCCGCCTTCAGCTCAGGCAGGTCCACCGCGTCGCAGAAACGGTCCCAGAAATGCTCCTCTATAATGCCGAGCGCGACATCCTTGCCGTCCGCACAGCGATAGACATTGTAGCACGGAGCCTGGCCGATGAATTGCCGTTCGCCGCCCCGCGGCTCGACGCCGGCAAAGAGATAATCGGGCGCATGCAGCGCCAGCCAGGACACCGAACCGTCGAACATGGAAATGTCGACGAACTGGCCCTTCCCGGTCTTGCCGCGTGAAATGAGCGCCGCGAGGATGCCGGTCGTCGCCATCAGTGACCCTCCCCCCACGTCTGCGATCGACAGGCCGGGGACGATGGGCGGCTTGCCCGGCGTGCCGAACAGCTGGAGCGCCCCTGCCTCGGCCAGGTAATTGAGATCGTGGCCCGGCGCGAGCCGCTTCGGTCCGTCCTGGCCGTAGCCAGAAATCGAGCAGAAGATGATGCCGGGATTGACCGCCTTCATTGCCTCATAGCCGATGCCAAGGCGGTCCATGACGCCGGGTCGGAAACCTTCCAGCACGACATCGGCCGTTTCCACCAGCTTGAACAGCGCTTCCTTGGCCGCAGGCACTTTGAAGTCTAGCGTCACGCTGCGCTTGTTGCGGTTGAGGAGCAGGAAGGAACCAGACTCGGTCTTCGCCATCGGCGGGAAGGTGCGGTTATAGTCGCCGCCGACCGGATGCTCGACTTTGATAACATCAGCACCCATGTCCGCCAGGATCTGCGAGGCGAAGGCGCCTGGCAGCAGTCGGGTCAGGTCCAGCACTTTGATGCCCCCCAGTGCGCGATTCGATCCCTGCGACAACTTCAATCTCCTCAGATCCCTATCGTGCGCACGCTAATGCAACGACACGCTAGCATTTTCTGTCGGACCAAACTAACCCTGTCAATGCCGACTCATCAAACATCATGGCGCATGGAGGGCGTGTAGAAAGTGTCGAACCTGTCGCATCCGCCTTATTTCAATTTCGGCCGTGATGTCGTTGATCATTGGGCGAAGTCCAAGGATAAGCCAGCGCTGATCTGGGTGGCCGCCGACGGACGTGAAGCGAAATTTTCCTTCAGCGATGTCGCGCGAATTACGGCGAAGCTGGCATCTTCTCTGGTGCGCGCAGGGATCGGAAAGGGCGATCGCGTGCTCGTGATGATGCCACGCATTCCTGAATGGCAAATCGCTATGGTCGCCTGCCTCAAGTTGGGTGCAGTGGCTGTCCCCTGCATCGAAATGCTGACTGCGAAAGACATCGCTTATCGCGTTGAGCGAGCGGAGGTGAAGGGGGTCATCACTACAGCAGCGCAAATATCTAAATTCGTTTCTCTGTCCGACAATCTTGTCGTCAAGGTCGCAGTGGGCGGTGGTGAGGGTTGGCTCGATTTTGCTGCGCTGGTGGAAGCGGGAGATGAGACTTTCACCCCGATCGAGGTGGCGGCCGAAGACCCGGCGTTGCTCTATTTCACCAGCGGCTCGACTGGCCAGCCCAAGGGTGTGCTGCACGCGTCGCGTGGTATCTGGCACTGGCGTCATTCGGCAGCGGAATGGCTCGACCTCACGTCTGACGATCTTATGTGGTGCACCGCCGACACTGGCTGGAGCAAGGCCGGGACAAGTATTCTGTTCGGCCCGTGGAGTTGCGGTTCATGCGTGCTATTCTATGACGGCCCATTCGATGCAGCCGAGCGACTGCGGCTACTGCAGCACTATGGGGTCACCGTCTATTGCGCCGCGGGCACGGAGATACTGCGCCTACTCGATCAGCCCACGGGCAATTATGACCTATCTCGCCTGCGTCGCACCGTTTCTGCGGGCGAGGCGCTCAGTGAAGTTGCGATCGCTGGCTGGCGCAGGGCCACTGGAGAGACGGTTGCCGAAGCATATGGCCAGACAGAATCGCTGATGTCGATCGGTCACCGTGCCGACACGGGTCACAAGCCCCAGTCCATGGGCAAGCCACTCGCCCATAATGAAATGGCGGTGATCGATGATGATGGGCGCGTCCTGCCCGATGGCGCCGTTGGCGAGTTGGCGATGCGCGCACCCAACCCGCAGCTGATGCTGGGCTACTGGAATGATCCGGAACGCACCGAAAACTGCTATATTGACGGGCCAGACGGCCGCTGGTTCCGTACCGGTGACCGCGCCGAACGGGATGAGGATGGTTTTTTCTTCCATCGCGGTCGACGGGACGATGTCATCAATAGTTCGGGTTATCGCATCGGTCCGGCTGAGGTAGAGGATGTGCTGCTGGCCCATCCTGCTGTGGCCGAAGTGGGTGTCGTCGGTGCGCCGGATGCAGCACGTGGTGAGCTGGTCTGCGCCTATGTGGTGCTGCGGCCTGGCCAGGAGGTCACAGCGGCGGACTTGCAGGCCTTTGCCAAGGCGCAGACCGCACCCTACAAATATCCACGCATCATCCGCTTCATGAACAAACTGCCCAAGACATTGACGGGCAAGATCCAGCGCAATGTGCTGCGCGATCATGCCGTGCGTGAAGCGGCCAAGGACGAGGAATGATGATGTCACCGATCAGCGCGCCCGCTGGCGCGGTGTTGCGCTCGCTCGAAGAGAGCGCCGTCTCCTTCGATTGGGACAATGTCGCCTCCTATCTCGCGGGACATGGCCTCATCCTCGACCTCAGCGAGCCGCCGCGCCGCTTCGCCGGTGGGCTTGCCAATATCAACATGCTGCTGCGGATCGACGGCGGTTATGCCGTATTCCGACGCCCGCCCGATGGTCCCTTGCCGAAGGGCGCGCATGACATGAAGCGCGAGCATCGGGTGCTGCATGGCCTCGCGCCGGTGCTGCCGCTGGCGCCGCGCAGCCTGCATTTCTGCGAGGATGGCAGCGTCGCGGGCGCTCCGTTCCAGATCCTGGAGTACCGCGGAGGCCGCAGCGTGCGCGGCTCTGACATCGCGCCGCTTCCGGACACGGCGGAAACGGGTGCGACCCTGTCGCGCCTGTTGATCGATACGCTGTCGCAGATCCATGCCGTCGATACAGATGCGGCGGGTCTTGGCGATCTCGGGCGACCAGAGGGTTTCCTTGCCCGCACCATATCGGGCTGGATCGCGCGGGGCGATGCCATCCTGAAAGGCCAAATGTGCGCAGCGGGACGAGAAGTTGCTGACTGGATGCAGGCTCAACCCGCACCCGACGCCGATCCGGTCCTGCTGCACAACGACTTCAAGCTCGACAATGTCTTACTAAAGCCTGACGTAATCGCGCCGGAGGTCGTGCTCGATTGGGACATGGCAACCCACGGCGATCCGCTGGTCGATCTGGCGACGCTGCTCAGCTACTGGACAGAGCCTGGCGACCCTCAATGCATGATCGCGCTCGACCAGATGCCGACCGCTCGGTCCGGCTTCCTGTCGCGTGAGGATGCAGCCAACGCCTACGCCGCGAGCAGCGGCCGTTCGCTCGACAATTTCCGCCTGCACCGCGTCCTGGCGATATTCAGGCTGGCCGTAGTGTTTCATCAGCTCGCTGCCTTGAAAGTGAACAATCCCGCGGCCACACCGCAGCAGGCCGCACTGAACCCGGATGATCTGTTTATTTTCGCGCTCGACGTCGCTCGAGGAAAGATGTTTTAATCCATGCATAATCTGTTGAATGAAGATTTTACTGGCCGCGTCGTAGTGGTCACCGGGGGCGGACGCGGCCTTGGCAAGGCGATTGCAAGAGCCTTTGTCGATGCCGGCGCGCGGGTGGCGATCATTGGTCGAAATGAGGCAATGCTGGGTTCTGCGGCAGAGGATCTGACGATGAGCGGGGCGGGCAGCGCTCATCCCTATCCCGCCGATGTCGCTGACGAGCCAGCGATGATCGCGCTGGCAGAGCGTATCGCAGCCGATCTCGGTCCGGCGGACGTGCTGGTCAACAATGCCGGGATCAACCCCTGGTACCGCAAGGCCGAACGCACACCGATGGAGGAATGGCGCCAGATCATTGACGTAAATCTGACCGCTGTTTTCCATTGTTGCCAACTGTTCGGGCGGCAGATGCTGGTCAAGGGCGAAGGCTCTATCATCAATATCACATCAGTAGCCGGTCATGTCGGACTTGCACGCTCAGCGGCTTATAATGCCACCAAGGGCGGGCTGGAACTCCTCTCCAAGAGCCTGGCGATCGATTGGGCGGGCCACAAAGTGCGCGTAAACACCGTGGCTCCAGGCTACCTTGAAACAGACCTCACTTCGGGCCTTCAAGCCAATGAGGGGCTTGCGAGCAAGGTCATCGCGCATACGCCGCTGGGTCGCTTTGGTTCCGTCGATGAGGTGGTCGGCGCCTGCCTGTTTCTCGCGTCGTCCAGCGCAAGCTACATCACCGGGCAGGCCCTGCGCGTCGATGGCGGGTTCACGGCAAGCTGAATTTTGGAGAATATGCAATGAGTGAACGCGCCAACGCTATTGCCGCGAACGTCGAGTCCTTTGTTCGCAAGGTGGTAATCCCCTATGAGAATGATCCGCGCCTTGGTCATCACGGGCCGGCTGAGGATCTAGTCGAGGAACTGCGCGGCAAGGCGCGCGAGGCTGGCGTTTTGACCCCGCATATCCTATCCGACGGATCGCATCTGACGCAGCGCGAAACTGCGATCGTCCTCAAGAAGAGCGGCCTGTCGATCCTGGGCCCCGTCGCGGTGAACACTGCAGCCCCGGACGAGGGCAATATGTATCTGCTCGGCAAGACCGCGACGCTAGAACAGAAAAAGCGCTTCCTGGAGCCGTTGGTAGCGGGCGCACGGTCAGCCTTCTTCATGACTGAGCCCGCAGCGGAAAATGGCGCCGGGTCCGACCCATCCATGCTTCAGGCGACCGCCGTGCTCAACGGCAACCATTGGGTCATCAACGGGCGCAAGGCCTTCATTACCGGCTTTGAAGGCGCGAAGGTCGGCATCGTCATGGCCAAGAGCGAGGCGGGTGCAACGCTGTTCTTGGTCGACTTGCCGAGCCCCGAGATCAAGTTGGTCAAGGTTTATGACACCATCGACAGCTCCATGCCCGGTGGTCATGCGCTTGTGTCGATCGATGATTTGCGAGTGCCCGCCAACCAGATGCTTGGGCAGCCGGGCGAAGCGTTCAAATATGCGCAGGTCCGCCTCAGTCCAGCGCGCTTGTCGCACTGCATGCGCTGGCATGGCGTCGCGACCCGTGCACAGGAGATCGCAACCGCCTACGCTTGTAAGCGCCAGGCGTTCGGTAAGCCGCTGGTCGATCATGAAGGCGTCGGCTTCCAACTTGCCGAAAACTTAATAGACCTCAAGCAGGCCGAACTGATGATCGACTGGTGTGCTGATGTGCTCGACACGGGCGACCTGGGCACCGTGGAAAGCTCGATGACCAAGGTCGCCGTTTCCGAGGCGCTGATGCGCGTCGCCGATCGCTGCGTGCAAGTGATGGGTGCAGTCGGAGTGTCCGGCGAGACGATGGTGGAACAGGCTTTCCGCGAGATCCGGGCCTTCCGCATATATGACGGCCCGACCGAGGTGCATAAATGGTCCCTGGCCAAAAAAATCAAACGGAGCTTTGCGCAGCAGGAAGCAATGCAATCGTGACGCGAGCCGATCGCGCACTGACGAGGAGAGAGGGATGACCGATATAGCCACAGCACTTCCGGTCGAGTTTCTTTTCACGCTGCGGCTGAATGGCAGCAGGAAGCCGGAATATCAGTTTGACACGCCCTGGGGCACTCGGCGCGAGACACGCGCTCGCGGTGGGACTTTTGAGGGACCACGGCTGTCGGGAGAAGTACTCGACGGTCTGGCCAACGATTGGGGTTCGGTAAGCGAAAGCGGTATCGGCGCGTTCGATGCCAACATCACGCTCCGCACTAGCGACGGTGAACCGATTTTCATGCCCTTTTACGGCCGACAGGATGCTGACGGGCGGGTTCGCATCTCGCCGATGTTCGAGGCTTCGCATGGCCCCAATGCGTGGCTGACCGAGATACAGGCGATCGGCATCGGCGGGCCCGAAGGCGATGATCTCGTCATTGACATCTATGCTGTTCAGTGAGGGAGGGGAAGATGAGCAAGACATTGACTGAACTACCCGTCCAGTTCCTGTTTCGTTTGATCGGGGAGGCTGCGGTTGCGGGCGATCAGCGGGCAAAGGTCTCGGGCCCGATGGGCGGCCGCTATATGAGCACTTCGACCAAAGGTGGGCCGTTGGAAGGTCCGCGCATCAAGGGGCAGATGCTGCAGGGTTTCGCGTGGGGGCCGCATCGCATGGCCGAAGGCGCCGGCTATGGGCATATGCATTACGACGTGAAGGTGCTGCTGTTGACGGAAGATGGCTATCGCATCCTCATGCGCTACCGGGGTACAAACTCGCCGGCCTACGCGGACGGCAGTTGGCGGACCGGCGTAGTGTTTGAGGCGGAAAAGGGCCCTTATGAATGGCTTAACGCCCTCCAGGGCATCGGTATCGGCCGCAAATTGGGTGATGCTGTCGAATATATGATCTACGCCGTTACGGCATGAAGCGGCGATGCGCTCAAGATTGAGCCGTCGCCAGGGGAGACTGAAAATGCAGGTGTCACAGGAAATCGCGGACATCATCGTTGATCCGGCGGCCTATGCACAGGAAAAGCCAGTGGACGATGCGTTCACCTGGTTGCGTGCCAACGCGCCCTTTGCGCAGATGCAGCCCGAGGGATACATGCCGATCTGGGTGGCAACCCGCCAGGAGGAAATCCAGAATGTTGAACTGCGCACCGATATATTCTCTGCCGCGCAGCGTCTGCCCATCCTGACGACTGAAGCTGTTTTCCGTGAGCGTGAAAAGAGCGGTTTTACTGGCGCGCGCACGTTGGTGTCCATGGACGATCCCGACCATGTCGAATTTCGCCGGTTGACCCGTTCCTGGTTCCTGCCAAAAAATCTTAACAATTTGGAGCCGCGCATTCGGGAGATCGCACGTGCATCCGTAAATCGCATGTTCGAACTGGGTGGAGAGTGCGACTTCTCCCGCGATATCGCGCTCATGTATCCGCTGCGCGTGATCATGGAAATCCTCGGCGTCCCGCAGGAGGATGAGGCCATGATGCTCAAGTTGACACAGGAATTTTTCGGCACCCGTGATCCTGAACTGAACCGCGCGGGCGGAGATGCTGCGAACGACTCTGTAAAGGCGCAGCAGGCCCTTCAGGCAACCATGGCACAGATGACGGATTATTTTGTCGCTCTGATCGAAAACCGCCGCGGCACCCCGACTTCCGACCTCGCCAGCGTCGTCGCTAACGGCCGCATTCATGGCGAGCCGATCAGCGTTGGCGACGCACTGGGATATTACATCATCACCGCCACAGCCGGCCATGACACGACATCGAGCACCACCTCGGTCGGCATGTGGACATTGGCGGAGCGACCCGATCTACTCAAGACCCTGCGAGAAGACCCATCGCTGATCCGGCCCTTTATCGACGAGGAAGTGCGTTGGGCCTCGCCGGTGAAACATTTCATGCGCACGGCCATGCATGACGTCGAGATCGCCGGACAGCAAGTGCGTAAAGGCGATTGGGTCATGCTAAGCTATCCGTCGGGCAATCGCGACGAACGCGTGTTCGACCGACCGTTTGAGTTTGACGTCACTCGCAAGCCCAACCGCCACATCTCCTTTGGCTATGGTCCGCATGTCTGCCTCGGTCAGGCGTTGGGCATGATGGAGATGCGAATATTTTGGGAAGAATTGATCCCACGGCTGCAGAGTGTCGAACTGAGCGGCACACCGACGCGGATGCTGTCAAACTTCGTATGCGGCCCCAAGGCCGTTCCCATACGCTATGAGATGAATTGAGGAGTCGGGTCATGGCAACATCCCATAAGCTGCTGATCGACGGAAAGCTGGTTGACGGCGAAGAAACGCTCGACGTCATCAACCCGGCGACCGGCGACATCTTCTGCACCGTACCCCGTGCATCCACCGCGCAAGCTGAGGCGGCGATCGCGGCCGCGAAGCGGGCCCATCCCGGATGGGCCGCTACGCCCGTCGCCGAGCGCGGGGCGCTGCTTTCCAAGTTTGCCGATGCCATTGCGGCGCGGACCGAGGAACTGGCACGCGTGCTAGTCCAGGAACAAGGCAAGCCTTTAGCCCAGGCGATGGGGGAGGTCGGCTATGCCGCCTTTTTCGTGCGCCATTTTGCCAAGCAGGAGTTGAAGCCACAGGTGCTGCAGGACGACGCGGCCTATCACATCGAGGTGCACCATAAGCCCCTTGGCGTCGTCGCGGGGATCACACCGTGGAACTTCCCCTTTCTGATGCCGATCGGCAAGATAGCGCCGGCGCTGATCACCGGAAATTGCTTCATTCTGAAGCCGGCGCCGACCACACCGGTCGTGTCGCTGCTGATCGGGGAGATAGCGGCGGAAATTTTCCCGGCAGGTGTCTTTAGCGTGTTGGTCGACAATAATGATTTGGGGCCGCTGCTGACCTCGCATCCCGATGTCGCCAAGGTCAGCTTTACAGGATCGACCCCGACGGGGCGCAAGATCATGCAGTCGGCCGCATCAACGCTAAAGCGCCTGACGCTGGAACTGGGCGGCAATGATGCGGCGATTGTACTGGACGACGCCGATGTCGAAAAGGCTGCAAAAGGGATAGCGGGCGCTGCCTTTATGAATGCAGGCCAAGTTTGCATCGCCGTGAAACGTGCCTATGTCCATGATGCGGTCTATGACGCGATGTGTGAGGCGCTGGCAAAGGCGGCGCGGGACATGCATCCGGGTAACGGGCTGGAGCAGGGCGTGACCATGGGTCCGATCCAAAATCGCACGCAGTTCGAAAAGGCAAAGCAATATCTGAACGTCGCCCGTCGAGACGGAACGGTCATCGCCGGCGGAAAGGCGCAGGACGGCAAGGGTTATTTCATCGAACCGACTGTCGTTCGTGATATCACCGATGGTTCGCCACTTGTCGATGAAGAGCAGTTCTCGCCCATCCTGCCGGTGATCCGCTTTGATGATTTGGATGCCGTGATCGCGACAGCCAATGCGTCTGAGTTTGGTTTGGGAGGATCGGTCTGGTCGACCAATATTGAACGCGCTACTGACATCGCGCAGCGTATCGAAAGCGGTACGGTCTGGGTTAACCATGCCTCGCATCTCACACCCGCTATCCCATTTGGGGGCGCGAAGCAGTCGGGCTTGGGTGTCGAATATGGCCAGGAAGGTTTGGAGGAATATACGCAGAAGTCGGTCATCAGCATCGCGCATTGAGGCGAGCCAACCATCGATGCTACGTTCGCCCTGACGCTGTCGAAGGCCTTATAAGAGGCTTTGATCGGCTCAGCCGAACGAAGTGGTTAGATCCGATATCGTGCGCAATGCCCTAAGAAACAGGAAATTACCATTGAGGCTCGCCGGATATCAATCCGGCGAGCCTTTTCTATCACAGCACTTCGATGGCGACGGCGGTTGCTTCGCCTCCCGCGATACATAGCGAAGCAATGCCGCGCTTCAGTCCACGCGCTTTAAGCGCCGCGATCAGGGTCGCGATAATGCGCGCACCGCTTGCGCCGATGGGGTGGCCGAGCGCGGTCGCGCCGCCATTTACGTTGATCTTCTCTTCGGCAATGCTGAGATCGCGCACGGCGATCATCGCCACGGCGGAAAAAGCTTCGTTCACCTCGAACAGATCGACGTCCTCGATGGACCAGCCAGCCTTTTCGAGCACCTTGCGGATCGCGAACACCGGGGCGGTGGTGAACAGCGCGGGTTCCTGCGCATGGGCGGCAGCGGCCACAAGACGCGCTTCCTTCGTCATGCCTAGCTGTTCCGCGACATCGGCCCGCGTGAGTACCAGTGCGGCAGCTCCATCGGAAATAGAGGCGGATGATGCAGCGGTAATCCCACCATCCTTCGCGAAGGCTGGCTTAAGGTTGGGGATCTTGGCGGGATTGGCATTGCCCGGCTGTTCGTCCGTGTCGACCAAAACCTCGCCCGATCGGCTCTTCACTGTCACCGGGGCGATTTCGCCTGAAAAGGCGCCCGAGTTGATGGCTTCGTTCGCGCGTGAGAGGCTGCGGATGGCGAAGGCGTCCATCGCCTCGCGTGTGAACTGATAATCGCGTGCGGTGTCCTCGGCAAATGCGCCCATCGGCTTGCCTTCATAGGCGTCTTCAAGGCCGTCGCCCATCAGCGCATCGACGATCTTGTCATGGCCCATTCGGGCCCCGGCGCGATGCTTGGGCAGCATGAAAGGAGCGTTTGTCATGCTTTCCATGCCGCCAGCCACCGCAACCTTGATAGCCCCTGCCGTCAATGCCTCGGCTGCCATGATTGTGGCTTGCATGCCCGACCCGCACATCTTGTTAAGCGTGGTCGCCTCGACCGAATTAGGTAAACCGGCACCCAATGCGACTTGGCGGGCAGGGGCCTGACCTAGACCGTGCGATAACACATTGCCCATATAAATGCGTTCGATCGCCTTGGGATCGACGCCGCAGCGCTCAACCGCGGCCTTTACGGCCGTGATACCCAGGTCGGTTGCCGGAACGCCGGCAAACACGCCTTGAAACCCGCCCATCGGAGTGCGTGCATAGGACGCGATGATGATGTCACTATCCATAAGGTCCAATCCTGTTGAAACCTTATCAGCTATAGGCTCAACGCTCTCGTCGGTCCCCTCGCCTGTGAAAGAACGAGAAAGACATCGCTGGGGCGGAGCGCCGTGCCGTCTGGGGCGCCAAATCATTGCTCGGCGGAATTGAGCAATACGCCCTTTTCAAAGATGAAGGCAGGCGTCGCTGCGAAATTGAGCGAGGATGATAGGCTTGTGCATTGCCCAGTTTGGGGATCGCGATCACCGTCTGCCATCAACCTCAGTGCGCGGCGCACCGAAGCGCACTCCAGGCCGGCAGTGTTGGCAACGCCGGGCCCGCCGATGCGCGGTACGGCAATGGCGTTGTCAATCGGCCGATAGCCACCGGCCTCACCTTTGAGCAATCCTTCCGGCGTACGCGTCACCCGCAGACGGAAATGCCGCAAGATCAATTCCCCGCCCGTCGAGCCTAGCCAATTATAGGGGATAACGAGATCTCTGGGATCCGTCGTCAGCAAGCCCCCCTTGATCTGCCCCTTCATGATCGTCCGCCCTTTTCCACTGTCAGACAGGGTAAGGCTCGCACCGGGCGTGATCTGTTGCTTCACATCCAGCGTCAGGCGATCGGCTGCGGGCGCGATCAGCACTTCGACTTCCGGGTCATCTTGCCAATTGTCCACACCGCTCACCAACACTACGGTCGGATTCTCCACCCAATTATGTTCGGGCTGATGCTGAGCGTTTTCGGCGCCGCGCCAAAAGGTGTTGCACCCGATTACCCGAAACAGTTGATTGTCGATCCCCTTTTCACCTGAGGGGCTGACGAAACTATCGTGCGAGCAGGTGCCGGGTGCGGTCTTTCCTGGCGTCGCGCCATCGAGGTCAAAACCATAAGCAACCTTGCTTTTATTTAGCTTCTGCGGAGGGCGATCGGGCGTGTCGAAGAAATCGGCGTCCGTGCAGATATCCTTGCCCTCGGGACCAAATACATAGTCGATCTTATATTTTTTCTCCAACTCCTCGGCATGTTCGGGTTTTAGCAGCCGGGCGCGCTCGGCGGGGGGCTGGGTGAGAAGAAAAGCGTCCCGGGTGGTAGGCGATCGACCTTCGGGACAATCTACCTTTTCCGATCCGCGATAGAAAGCGGTCGTCAGCTCTGACAAGGCAAAGCCGTAGGTTCTTGCTGCGGCCGGGGTAGCCACTGCCAACAAGGCGCAGCCAGCAAATAATCCCGCAAAGCGCATTGGGGTGCGATCGGTCATCATGCATCCTCCGATATATTATGCGACACAATAAGTGCATTTAACCTGCCTTGCACGGATTTATTTCAAAATTTGAATTGAAAATAGGATAGGGATTGTATGATATAGGCCATCGATCGCGCGGACGGGTGGCGTGATCGGGTTAGGAGGAGAGGATCATGAACTTTCGCGCCGGCGAATTCGGCAGGAGACCTGTGCTCGCGATGTTGGGAGTGATGTCGGGTATTCTGTGGGGCGGAGCGGCCGCGGCTGCCTGTTTTGATGCTGCCAAGCTGCCAGATGCCGGTATCCGGAGGAGTTTGAACTTCAAGCCTGTCTCCCCTGACCCCAAAAAGTCTTGCTCGGGATGTGCTTTCTTTGTCAACGGCGCGCAGGGAGATTGCGGCAAATGCGCGATCTTTAACGGCGGCCCCGTTTCTGCCCAGAGCGTGTGCGATTCCTGGGCAGCCAAGAGCTGAACCATCCATTTTTCTGCTGGAGTAGCCTCTATATGGAAGCGCCGACCTATATTGCGTCGACTGCCTACGAACGCCCCGCCATCCACGACTACAGTTACGGCACGAAAAGCGTGTCGATACTGGAACTGATGAACGCATCGGCCGCCTGGGCGATCGTGCTGAAGCACTTGCCCTTCATGCCGATGTTCGTGCAGTCGGAGGATATCAAGCCGGCTCTGGGCAATATGAGCCTGGAGGATCTGGCGGTGTTCACCACCATGCTAAAGCCGATGCTGCCGGCGCTCGACAAGGAATTGGCCACCCTTCCCCGGGTGCCGGGGAAAGGAGCGTGACGTTGGTGGACCGCATCGATCTCAATCGTCGCGACGTGCTGATCGCAACGGGCGCTTCGTCGCTTTTGATGGCAGGCGGCGTGGCGGAAGCCGCGCCCGCGCCGCGGATTGGTCGCGGACAGAGTTTCGACCTGGGCTGGCGCTTTCATCGTGGAGCGGGGCACGGCTTCGAAGCGCCGGGCTTCAACGATGGCGCCTGGCGCGCGGTCGATCTGCCGCACGACTGGAGCATCGAGGATCTTCCGGCCGGAGAAGGCCGCGGCGGCAAAGTGGTCGGGCCCTTCGCTGAAAAGGCGGAAGGCGGCACGGCCGTCGGTTTCGCGGTGGGCGGCGAAGGCTGGTATCGCAAGCGATTTCGTTTGTCCGCACCGAGAGGCGGCCGCGTCGAGCTACTATTCGACGGCGTCTATATGGACAGCGATGTCTGGCTCAACGGTCACCCGCTGGGGAGTAATGCGAGCGGCTACACGCCTTTCGCCTACGACCTGACGCCCCATCTGTCGCCCAGCGGCGAAAATGTCATCGTCGTGCGCGTGCGCAATGAAGGCCGCAATTCGCGCTGGTATTCGGGCTCGGGCATCTATCGCCATGTTTGGCTGGACGTGCTGCCGCAGACGGCCCGGATCGAGCGTTGGGGCGTGGTCGTCAACACTCGCCGCATCGCGAACGGAGAGGCGGAACTGGACATCGCGACCGCGTTACAGGACGCAGGCCAGGGCGATATAGTGGTATCGCGGATCAAGGATGCGGCGGGCAAGACCGTCTGGCAGGCCCAGGTTCCAGTGGCTCACGCGGCCGAACAGTCAGCGTCGCTTAACGCGCCCAATCTCTGGTCCCCGGACACGCCCAATCTCTACACGCTGGAAACGGAATTGCGGCGTGGCGGGCGGGTGCTCGATCGAACGGAGACCGTGTTCGGCGTGCGCATCGTCACGTTCGATGCGACTACCGGCATGACCATCAACGGCACGCCGACCAAGCTGCGCGGTGGCTGCATACATCACGACAATGGCCTGCTGGGCGCTTGCGCCTTCGATGCTGCGGAGGAACGCAAGGTCGCGCTGCTGAAGGCGCGTGGCTATAACGCGGTGCGGCCCTCTCATAATCTCTTCTCGCCGGCCTTCTTCCGGGCTTGCGACAAGATCGGCCTGTTCGTGGTCGGCGAAACCTTCGACACCTGGCATCATCCCAAGAAGCCGCAGGACTATTCCACCGTCTTTGCCAAGCGCTGGCGCCAGGACTTGGACACGATCATCCGCAGCACCCGCAATCATCCAAGCGTCGTGATGTGGAGCATCGGCAACGAGATCCCCGACCGCAACACGGAGGAGGGGATGGCGCTGCAATGGCAGATCGTGAACGCCGTGCATCGGATTGATCCGACCCGGCCGGTCACGGCTGCGATCAACGGCTTCCCAGGCCATAGCGTGACCCCTTCGGCCGTGACCGCGCGGGCGGGCAAGGGCGGTAAGGCCGATGACATGAGTTCGGTTTTTCTTGATCTTGTCGGGTACAACTACAAGCTCGCCGACTACGGAGCGGACCATGCGCGTTTCCCCGACCGTGTCTTTTTCGGCACCGAAAGTTTCGCGAAGGACGTCGTCGCAATCTGGGATTTGACTGATCGATCGCCTTGGCTGATCGGTGATTTCGTCTGGACCGCCATGGACTATCTGGGCGAAGCGAGCATCGGGGGCAGCACGCTGGTGCCGAAGGCGAATGCGAACATGCCGGTGATGCCGACGACTTGGCCATGGGTGAACGCCGATTGCGGCGACATTGACCTGATCGGCCAGCAAAAGGCGCCATCTCTGGCACGCGACGTCGTCTGGGGCATCAGTCCGCTGGAAATAGCGGTCCAGCAGCCAATGGCGGATGATAAGACCGAATTGCTCAAAGCCTGGGGCTGGTCGAATGAAGCGCAGAGCTGGACCTGGCCGGGCAGCGAGGGCAAACAGCTCGCCGTGCGTGCCCACAGTAGCGGCGACAAGGTCGAGCTGCACCTCAACGGCAAGCTGATCAACAGCAAGGCGGTGGAAGCCAAGCGCGTCGAGTTCTCCGTCCCCTATGCGCCCGGCACGCTGGAGGCGGTCGCCTTCCGGGGCGGCAAGGAGATCGGCCGCCGCACATTGACGACGGTTGGCAAGCCGGCCGCGATCCGAGTGACGGCCGAAAAGCCGCGCGGCGGTGCGGGGCGTGGCGATGTCAGCTTCCTGTTGGTCGAAGTGGTGGACGCGCAAGGCCGCCGCGTGCCCGGCGCCAAGCTGCCGTTGACGGCGTCGCTGTCAGGGCCGGCCGATATGGTGGGCTTTGGCGGAGCCAACCCTCAGGCGATCGGCAGCTATCAGGCGAGCACCGCGGAAAGCTGGGACGGCCGCGCGCAGTTGGTCGTGCGGGGGCGCGGCTCGCGCGGAACGGTGGGCGTCGAGGTGAAGGCCGCGGGCCTTGCAAGCGGACGCGTCGCGCTGCCGCTGACGTAAAAATTCAGGGGCCGGCGGATCGTCCGCCGGCTCCCGCTTCATTCAGATAGTCTGGCGAACGCCGGTTTCGGATGCCACGTCGATGGCATCGAGCAGCCTCGTCAGCCGCACAGCCCGGTTGAAGTCGGGCAGACTGTAGCTACCCTCCGCCAGATCGCGGGCGAGCACGGCATAGGTTTCCGCCAGGTTGACCGGCGGTCCGACCAGATCGGGCGCAACTGCTTCGGGCAGCGGGTCGATGGCAAAGCTGGTCTCTACCTTCAATTTGGCGATTTGGCAGGTGCCCGGCACAGTGCCCGTTACCTTGATCCAGCCCTTGTCCCCGACGATCTCGAACTCGGCAGGGCGATCATGGCTGCCGCCGACCACTTCCAAAATCGATACGCAGCCATTCTGATGGATGCCGGTCACGAGCATGTGGTCCGCGCAGGTCCGGTCGACAAATTCATCGGTGCCGGTGACGCGGACCTTCTTGCGCAGGATCGAATTGCGCGCGTCCACCTGCGCATAAGGGCCGACAAGCGCCTCTAAGGACGACAAGGTATGCCCGCCGCCAATCGTTTCCAGCGTTGCCCCGTTCCGCCTGTCCTGCAGATAGGCATAGTGCGGTGGCGATTCCGCGCCCCATGCGCCCGCCGATCCGAACGCACGCAGCAGCTGGACATTGCCGATCGCGCCATCGCGCACCAGCTTGCCCACGACGCGGACCGCCGGGGCCTGCTCGCCCTGAAGGCCGACCACGGCGTGGACGCCCTCCGGCACGGCAGCGGCCATTTCCTCCGCTTCGGCAAGGTCGACGCCCAGCGGCCATTCGCAATAGACATGCTTGCCCGCTGCTAGTGCCGCCAGCACGACGCTGCGATGCTCGGGCACCTTGACGGTAACGACCACCAGGTCGACGTCGGGCGACCGCACCATTTCAAGGGAGTCGCCAAAGGCCTTGCTCGCGCCGAAATGGGCGGCGGCGGCTTCGGCCTGTGCCTGGTCACGCGCCGAAACGGCTGCGATGCGATAGAGCGAGGACAGGCTGCGCAGCGCGTCCAGATGCGCGTCGCGGGCCCAGCCGCGCTGAGCATTGGCGCCGACGATGCCGACGCGGACCGGTGCGCCGCTCATGCGTTCACCGTCGCGCTACGATCGACCAGCACCGTCTTGCCGTCGAGTGACATGGTCGAACGACCGATCTCATCGAGATATTTGTGGCTCCACGCGATCACGCCGGTTTGCTCGGTCGGTTCCTTCGATACGAGCGCCAGTGCGGCTTCGGCCATTTGCTCGGGAATTTCGAACACCGGCGAATTGGGGTCCATGCCCAGGCCCAGGCTGTCGAGGCCCGGTGTATAGACGCCGCCCACCGGCCCCAGCACGTTGACGGCAATATTATGCGTGAAAACTTCCGCAGCGAGGCCCGCGCTGAAGCGATGCATGGCAGTCTTCACCGCGCCATAGAGCACATAGTCGCCGAAATATTTCATATGCTCTTCAAACTTGCCCGGTTCGGGCCATTTCGTCGCGACGCTGGAACCTAGATTGAGAATCCAGCCGCGCTTGCGCTCGATCATCTGTGGCAGGACGAGGTGGCACAGGTGCCAGGGGCCGGTGAAATAGGCGGCGATCTGCCCTTCGGCCTCCGCGATCGTCATTTCCCAGGTCTTTTTGTAGAGCGCGGTTCCGGCGTTGTTGACCAGAATGTCGATGCCGCCAGTCGCCTGCGTGGCGTCAGCAATGAACTTCTCGCGGCTGGCGGCATCGTTGAGGTCCAGCGCCAGCGGAGTGGCCTTGCCGCCCAGGGCGCGGATCTCCTCGGCCGTTTCATGCACCGTCCCGGTAAAGCCGCTCTGCGGAACGTCGACGCTGCGCGCCCCCAGCACGACATGCGCACCGGCAGATGCAAGGCGGGCGGCGATCGCCTTACCGATGCCCCGGCTCGCGCCGGTCACGATTGCGGAGCGCCCCTCCAGGGGGCGGGCGGCGGTGTCAGCCATGTTTAGTCATCCTTCCTGTGCGGCGGCCTGCGCCATTTACTGCATGATCGATCCGTCGATTTCGGCCACCGCCTGGATGACGTGGCCCTCGACGATATATTGCGGGAGTTCGGCGTCGAAATAGGAATCCACCACGCCCCAGTGCAGCGGGTGGTCCATATACTCGCCCAGCAGGCCTTCGACGGAATCGAACTCCTGCTCCCAGACATGGGTGAAGCCCTTCGGGCCATCCATCGTGCTCACATTGCTGAGCGCCCAGCTTTTAATGGTGCTGATATATTTGGGGAACAGCAGCAGGTTGCTCTCCAGTTCGCGCACCGTCTCCTGATCTGCACCGGTAAAGGTGCGGAATATCAGAGCGCGCCAGATGCCCGGCCCCTTCTTGGCCACGCCCATGCGGGTCGTGCGATAGCCGAGCGCCGTTATCTGCGCGCCTTCGATCAACGGCGCGATCTTTTCGCGCCAGACCGGCGCGATCGGCGCCAGCAGGGAGTCATTCTCCGTAGCGAAGATGGTGCGCCAGACAATCTGCCCGGCGTGGATCACCGGCGCGGGCAGGATCGGCGCAATCCACGCCGACTGCACGCCGGGCAGTTCGCGAATGACGGCGCGCAGACCTTCGATGATGCGATCGCGATCAGCCTGGCGATCGGCCGGAAGCGTGAGAAAGCGCAGCGATACGAACTGGGTCATTGGCCTGCCTCCGGCTGGGCAGTTAGGAATTTGCGGGACCGGCGCACGGTCATGCGGTCGCTTTCCTGCCACCAGGCGTGCTTTTCATAGCGTTCGTCCAGCCCGTCGGGCAGGCGGCTGCGGCGCATGGTCCACCAGGCGCCGACGTCCTCGACCGACCAGAGATAGTAGAGGGTCGTCTCCAGTTCGTCGAAATCCTGCGCCGGCGGGTTTTGCCAGGCGCCATCCAGGCGCATGCCGCGCCGTTCCGCGCCGGGCATGTAGCGGGTGCGGTAGGCGTCGCGATATTGCGCGGCAAGGCCGGGCTTCACGACGATTTCGTCAAGGATCAGAATGCGCATGAAATGTCCTTCATTCGTCCTCGAAGCCGGCCGGGAGCGCGCCGGTGAAGACCATGTCTTCCCGGTCCCGCCGGCCGTAGATGAAACGGTCCTCGGCACCGGGGCGCTGAAGCACGCGATCGACCCAGGTGTCGCCCGAGGGCTCCACCTTCGTCCAGTCCCACAGCACCACGCGGCGGGCGATCTTCCATGGCCCGCCATCGCGTCGCTCGAAACGGTCGAGGTAACGGCCGCGCAGCGTCTCGTCGATCATCGTGCCGTCCGGGTCGCGGCCTTGGTGAAAGGATGTGAAATAGGATTCGGCCTGCGCCACCTCGCCGTCCAGTTCCACCAACACATTGCCGATCATATGCTGGGTGAAGATCAGCTTCGTATTGGCCAGGTTGTCGAGCACCTTTTTTACCGGTCCATTGAGGAAGCCGTGAAAGTCCTGGCCATCGGGATGAAAGGCATCAGCATAAAGCGCTACCTGGCCGCGATCGATGCCGCGCGCGATGCGGTAAATTGTCTCGGTGATTTCCTGCTTGGCCAGCAGATCGGCGATGGCCTGCTCCATCCGGTCCTCCCCGACTAAGTCCTGGAATGCAAGATCAGTATCCGCCTGTTGCGCCGCGATCAAGGACGGCAGGTCTCGCGCGCCGCTCATCGCGGGCACGGTAAGCGCCGCGAAATACGGTACTGCGGCCCGCGAGAATTGCCGTTTTCACAAAGCGCCTGCTCATGTCATCCTCAGATCTTCTCGCCTGTAGGAGCCGTGTCATAGGCTTGAGCTCCCAAAGTTCCAAGCATAATGATTCTAGCTATATGCATTTGGCGGATTTCTGGCCTAGTCTGGTTGAAAGCCATGAAGAGAGGGTGCACGTGACGACATCGGACGAAGGCCATTCACTGCCCGCGACCACGCGGGCAATTGAAATCAGCAAACCGGGCGGGCCGGACGTCCTGAGACTGGTTCCGCGCCAGGTGCCCCAGCCGGCTGCCGGCGAAATCCTGATCCGCGTGCGGGCGGCGGGCATTAACCGCGGCGATATCGTTCAGCGGCAGGGCCTATATCCCGCGCCACCCGGCATTACCGATGTGCCAGGATTAGAGGTGGCAGGCGAGATCGCTGCACTGGGGGAGGGCGTATCCGGCTGGCAGGTCGGCGAGAGCGTCTGTGCGTTGCTGGCGGGCGGCGGCTATGCTGACTACGCGGTCGCGCCTGAAGGTCAATGCCTGCCGTTGCCTGAGGGACTGTCGATGGTCGAAGGCGCGGCGCTGCCTGAAACGCTGTTCACATGCTGGACGACCTTGTTCGACCAGGGGCAACTCAAGGCAGGCGAGGCGCTGTTGATCCATGGCGGGTCGTCAGGCATAGGCATGACCGCAATCCAACTGGGCAAGGCTTTTGGTGCGCGGGTGATCGTAACGGCGGGATCGGACGAAAAATGCGAAGCATGCCGCGTGGCAGGCGCTGACGCGGCGATCAACTATCGAACGCAGGATTTCGTCGAGGAGGCGCGCGTCATCACCGAGGGGCGCGGTGTCGATGTGGTGTTGGACATGGTCGCCGGTGACTATGTCGGTCGCGATATCCAGATCATGGCGCCCCGCGGTCGGCATATCACGATCGGCGTGATGAGCGGCAAGAGCGAGGCGACGATCCCGATGAACCTGGTGCTGCGTAACCGGCTGGTCATCACCGCTTCCACCCTGCGCGGGCGTGATCTTGATGAGAAACGCGCCATTCGCGATGCGCTGCGCGATCAGGTCTGGCCGCTGGTTAAGGATGGCCGGCTGCGGGCCTATGTTCATGCCAGCTTTCCGCTCGCACAGGCGGGCGCGGCTCAAAGCGCGCTCGAGGCCAGCAACCATGTCGGCAAGATCATCCTGACCATGTGATGGAGTAGTCTGATGGACGAGGCGATCGACGCGCGATTGCGCCGGTTGGAAGACCAGCTGGCCATCTATCAGTTAGTCTGCGGTTATGGCTACGCGGTGGACGGTCTCAATGGCGAGGCGGTGGCCGACTGCTATGCGCAGGACGGCGTCTATACGGTAGCGGATTCCGGCCGGTTCGAAGGGCGAGAAGCGGTGGCGTCGATAACGCGCGATCCAACGCATATCGGCTATGTGACGTCGGGCTGCGCTCATATGTCGACGCTGCCGCATGTGGTGATCCAAGGCGGCCGGGCTGTGGCGACGTGTCATACGATGGTCGCTCGGCATGGCCCGGACGGCTTTTCGGTTTTCCGCCTCAGCGCGTCGGGGATCGAACTCGCGCGGCAGGCTGATGGTGCGTGGCGGATCGTTCATCGACAGAACCGTCTTCTGGATGGCGATCCGGCAGGGCCTGCCCTTCTGGGCCGGTTCAAGGAAGCGCTAGAGGTCCGCTGACGCCAGAGCTCAAGGACCGCCGGTGCGATCTTCGATGCTTGAAACCAGTGAAGCCGACAACCGGCATTGTCACGGGCTCGCCACTACAGGTAGATTTCGGAGAAGGACTGATCGCGCAATCGCGCTTGTCCCTAAAGGAGAAGGAATGATGCAGGCCAGCGGGCACTTCAACTATATCGGGCACGTCGAGGGGGAGCCGCTTTATTATGTCGACCAGCACGAGCGCACGACACTGGAGTTCGATGCGCACGACATGCCCGTTCACGACATCCGGGAATTTGCGGTCGCGCCGACGCTTGAGCGCGAAGGCTTCATGGCGGCCAAGCTGCCGCTCGATCTGAAGGGTGAGCGCGACATCGACGCGATCAGCGCCATCTACCGCCCATTGATGCACGATTATATGGCCGAACTGACTGGCGCGAAGAAAATCATTGTGCTGCGGCCGATGCTGCGCTGGAGCGACCTGGCTCCACGCCCCGACGTCATCAACTCACACCCCGCGCGCTATGTCCATTGCGATTGGGACAATGCGACCTTTCGCAATCGGGCCGAGGCACTGCTGGCCGATGACCCCGACCGCGACCATTGGCTGTCGGGCCGCTTCGCCTGCGTGCAGACCTGGCGGGCGTTGAGTGCGCCGCCGCAGGATCTGCCGCTGGCGGTCATCGACCGGCAAAGCCTGGTGGATGAGGATAAAGTCCACTTCACCAATGTCATCGGAAAGCCGGGGGACGAGGCGCGCTTCGGCAATTTTGCCTTCCGCCACAATCCCGACCATCGCTGGGCCTATATTTCCGACATGGAAGCGGACGACATGCTGGTGTTCATGGGCTTCGACACCGCCGAGGCCGGGAAGACCGGCAGCCCGCATTCGGCCTTCGACTATTATCGGCAACGCGAAGGAACTGTTCCGCGTCACAGTTGCGAATTGCGCGCCTTCGTCTTCTACGGCTGACGGCGACACGGCCGAACCGGCCAAAGAAAAGGGCCGGCGCGAATGGATGGATCGCGCCGGCCCTCTCATTTTTGCGCCCGCGATCAGGCTGCTTCGGCGTGCTTCTGGAACATGCCCACGATATCACCCGAGGTGATGGGCCGCGGTTCTTCGCCGGCCGCCAGCGGAGCAGCGCCGCCACTCGACTTGACCGAAACGTCGACGCCCTGTTCCTTCGCCTTCGCGCGCAGCGCCGCGACGGTCAGATCTTCCTTCTTGTGATGTTCGAAGGGGTTGAAGTTGAAGTCGCGCATCGCGTTCAAATGCGTGACCTTGTCCTTCTGTTCATCGGTCAGGTGCTGGATCGTCTCCCACAGCCGCTCGGGCACGCTCGGCCAGAGCGTGTCGCTGTGCGGATAGTCGCATTCATAGGCGATATTATCCTCGCCGATCGCATCGATATTCTTAAGGCCAAAGGCGTCGTCGATGAAGCAGCTGAGGAAATGGCGGCGGAACCGCTCGCTGGGCTTCTCACCCTTGTAGATCGATTCCGAGTGGGTCCACGCCTTGTGCTGACCATGGCTGAAGTCGGCACGTTCCATAAGGTAGGGAATCCAGCCGATGCCGCTTTCCGACAGGGCGATGCGTAGGTTGGGATAGCGGCCCAGTGCGGGCAGGTTCAGCCAGTCCGCCGCGCCGAACGCAACCGCCATCGGCATCGTCGTGATCCATGCTTCGATCGGCGTTTCCATCGAAGCATGGGGGGAGGGGTGGCCATTGCCGATATGCAGGCAGAGCGTCGTGCCGACGTCTGCGGCCGTCTTGTAGAGCGGTTCCCAATAGGCGTTATGGATGCTCGGCAAGCCACGCACGGTCGGGTTGTCGTTGATCGACACGGCATGGCAGCCCTTGTCGGCCAGTCGCTTCAATTCGACGACGACTTCGTCCATGTCCCAGCAGGGCAGCAGACCGCAGGGGATGAAGCGCCCCGGATAGCTGCCGCACCAGTCGTCGACATGCCAGTTGTTGTAGGCCTTCAGATGCTGGAGCGCCATTTTCTTGTCGCTCGCCATCGTGAACAGGCCGCCGTCCATGCCGGTATGGCTGGGGAAGCAGAGCGAACCGGCGATGCCGTTGATGTTCATGTCCTTGATGCGCTCATGGACGTCGTAGCAGCCGGGACGCAGCTGTTCGAAGGAGGTTGGCTCCATGCCATATTCCTCGGGAGGGCGTCCTACTACAGCGTTAAGGCCGACCGAGGCCATCTTCTTGCCGTCATAGTCCCAGTAGGTTGTGCCTTTGTCCGTGACCTTGAGCTTCGGCGCGGTTTCCAGCGCTTCGCCGGTCAGGTGGCGCGAATAGACGTCGCCAGGCTCCACGATATGATCATCGACGCTGATGATCACCATATCTTCCATCTTCATCATATCTCTCCTAGCCATCCGGCTTCCGTCCGCGAATTTACCGATATTGTGCATCGGGAAGCGAAAATTTGAACGATCCGGCCCGATCAGCCATCGGTTCCATCCCAGGTGCGCTGAGATCCACATCTGCGTCTGGCCGCCGACGCGAGTTTGCCGCGACGTCGGGCTGAAAGGTGAAACAGGTGCCAAGCGGGAAACGGTCGGCCAGGCTGTGCGCCGGAATATCCATCTGGCGTCCGTTAGCGACCATGGATGCCCAGCGCAGGATACGGGCGGCTTCCCTGTCTGGGCTATCAAGTGTCGCGATCCATCCATTGATGTCATAGACGGATTTGCCAGCAATCTCGTGCGGCGCGACGAAGCCGTTCGCGTCCAGTGTCCAGTCAAACAGCCGCTTGCCGTTCCGGTCGAGACTAGCGACGCGGAGGCCAAGGTCCGGATCGCAGACGTGGATGTCATAGGCAACCGGCGAGTCCGCGTTCGCGTGAGCAGCAGCGAATTGGGCAAGGTCATAGAGATGTGTGCAATTGCGCGTTTTTTCCCCCCGCGCGGCGAAAGCAGCCAGCGGCTGGCCGGTGAAAGTCTGCTCCAATTGCGCGATTGCGCCAGGGCAACTGGTCCAAGGTGACCGTTTCATGAAGCTGGTGACACCGGTGACTAAGCCATTTTCATGCCGCAGCGTCACGAGCATCCGATGATAATCATCCTCCAATTCGGCCGTTACGTGGCCGGCCGCCGGCTCGATCAGGATGCGACGGCGATAGCCCGGTAGCATCCTTCAATCCCTAGCAAGCAGCAGCGCAGTCGCGAGCGGACCGCCACCTGACGTGGCAATCGCGACCTTTGGATCGCCCAAAATTTGTCGTAATCCCCCAAGACCCCGCAACTGCGTCACCGCCTCATGCGCGAAGCCGAAGCCGTGCAGGCGGCCTGCGCCGATCTGGCCACCAAAGGTGTTGAGTGGAAGTTCTCCGTTGAGAGCGATCCGGTGACCCCCCTCGATGTACTGCCCTGCCTCACCGACATCGCAAAATCCCAGACCTTCCAGCCAGGTCAGCACATTGAAGCTGAACCCGTCGTAAAGCTGCACCGTATCGACATCGGCGGGGGTGTAATCGGTATGTTTCCACAATTCCCTGCCCGTCGCATAGGCGGCCACCCATTCGGGTTGGTCCCAGCTGTGGCGATGGCAACTATACGCCATTGCCGCGATGCGGATGGGAGTACATTTAACGTCTTGCGCCACATCGCTTGCGGAAACGATCAGCACCGTCGATGCGTCGCTAAAGCGGTCGCAGTCGAACAGACAGAGCGGATCGGTGATCATCCGCGATTCCATATATTCATCGAGGGTCAGCGGCTCTCGTACCAGCGCTCGAGGGTTGAGGGAGGCATGCGCGCGGTCGGTGATCGCCACCTGCGCAAGTTGCTCACGGGTCAGCCCGTATTTCTTGACGTGCCGCATTGCATATTGCGCGATCCAATTGGCAGCCGAAAAGGCGCCAAAAGGCATCATCCACTGCATCTCGCCTTCGGCGCGTCCAGGGCGCGGCGGAGGAAATTCATCGGGTCGAGACTGGCCGGCCGCTTCATAAACGGTGCGGAAGCATAGCACATGCCGCGCTTGGCCGGCGCGGATTGCGCCGGCGGCAGCAACAACGGCACCGAGCTGCGAGGTGATCTCGAACCCGCCATTATACCAACGTACGTCCATGTGCAGCGCATCGATCAGGTCAGTCGCGCCAATAGGCGAGAAGCCGGGCGGCACACTGGCCTTGCCGGGATAAGTCGAAATGCCGTCTATGTCGGATAGCGAAAGACCGGACTCGTCCAGTGCCTCGCGCACGGCGTCGATCGTCAACAGCAGCGGATGCCGCTCCTGCCGCACGCCGATGGCAGACTGGCCAATGCCGGTGATGAAGACGTCCTGCGCGCTCATGTCAGCCGATCTTCCGGAAAAGTGGCAGCCAGACATCTTCTGCCTGCTCGAAGGTCACTTCGACCCGGTCGCCGATATCGACGCTTTCAGGATCGCAATCGATGATGTTGCTGGTCAGGATCACGCCCGGCGCACTGTCGATCGCAACGCGTGCGATGACGAACGGCACCGGCAGGGCGGGATGCCACTTCTGCCGGTTGATCGTGAAGCTCTCCACCACCCCGGTGCCGGGCACAGGAGAGGGGACGACATTTTCGGACAGGCAGGACGGGCAGACCGGGCGGGGCGGGTGCACGAAGGTTTCGCAGGCATCGCAACGCAGAAAGCGCAGCACACCATCCGCGCCGCTTGCCCAGAAGAAGCGGCTGTCCATGTCCGGCCGCGGCAGGGGACCGAGCGGCGGCATATCAGTCCCAGCGCAGCGGCAGAGAGTCCATCGCCAGAATAAACCCGGCGTGGAACTTGGCGGGCTTCTCCGGGTCGAGGCGGAATTGCGGCAAGCGCTCCAGCATCACTTCGTAGGCAACCTGCAGCTCAATACGGGCAAGGTGCGAGCCGAGGCACCGGTGGGGGCCGACGCCGAACGCGATATGAACCTTGTTTTCGCGATTGAGGTCGAAATTTTCAGGGCTGGCGAATTCGCGCTCATCCAGGTCCGCGCCCGGCAGGTAGAGCGAAAGCCGATCATTTTCCTTCATCTGCCAGCCACCCAGCTCGACATCCTTAGCGATGCGGCGCTGCGGTATGGTGAAGGTGTAGCGGCGCAGGATCTCTTCGGCCGCTTCCACGATTTGCTTGGGATTTTCGCGCAGCTGCGCCTGCAGGTCGGGGTTGCGGGCAAGGTGACGGATACCATAGCCGATGCCGTTAATGACGGTATCCAGGCCGGCGATGAACAGGAGGACGCCGAAATCCTCCATCAGCTCGTAGGTCGTATCCTTGCCGTCGATCTTGGTTTGCCACAGCAGGCTGATCAGATCGTCCTTGGGGTCATGCTGGCGGGCCTTGACCACGTCGGCCATCGCGTCAGCGACCTTGCGCATCCGGCCGGTCGAATCCTCCAAGCTGGTGATCGGGGCAAGGAACATATGCACCAGATCGCGGAATTCGGCCTGGCGCTCGCCCGGCAGACCGAGCAGGTTCAGGAACACCTGCACCGGCAGCGTTTCGGCGAATTCGGGAATGAAGTCGCAATGGCCCTTGTCGATGAACTGGTCGATCAGCTCATTGGCGAGGGAGCGGATCTCCTGCTTGCGGGCCAGCATCGCCTTGGGAGAGAAATAGGGATTGAGCGGCTGGCGGAACATGGTGTGGACAGGCGGGTCCATCGTGATGGGCGTAGGCGAGGGGTGATGAACGCCCGGCGGCAGCTGCTCCATGATCGCAATTGCCTGCTCGGTCGGCATCAATTGGCTGGAAAAGCTCTCTGTATCGCGAGAGGCGGCGTAGTTTTCGGCATAGCCGGTCACGACCCAATGGCCGCCGTTGCGCGGCGTCCAGAATACCGGCGGCGCATCGCGCAGCAGTTCGCGAACCCGCTCATGCGGGTCAGTCAGCAGAGCCGGGTCAAGATACATGTCGAAGTCGTAGACAGCCTCTTCGGGCACATGGTCCGGCCGTGGCGAGACAGGGCTCAAGGCGTTCATATTGGATCGACCTCCTAAATTTCCGGCGCATCCCCCTTGGCGGGGGGTGTTTGATAGGCGGTGATTTCGACCCAAACGGCTGACTACGCAATGATGATCGCTGCAATACCGTCCCCACGATTTGCGGCCCGTATCGCTCTCACGATCAGTGGCTAGGCGGGGTCGCGGCGCTCTATCGGCGGGATGCACGCGCCGATATTCAGGGGCGTGACAGGGCGCGATACGTGCGCACCGATGAAGAAGGAATGGATGCATGACCCAGGTTATGAAGGGCGTTCGGGTTCTCGAAGTGGCGCAGTTCACGTTCGTGCCCGCTGCCGGCGCGGTGCTGGCGGACTGGGGCGCCGACGTCATCAAGATCGAGCATCCGGTGCGCGGCGACACGCAGCGTGGCTTCATCAACAGCTTCGGTTCGCAGATCAACCCGCTGCGCAACGGCATGATCGAACATCCCAACCGCGGCAAGCGCTCGGTCGGCGTTGATGTCTCGACGCCGGAAGGGCAGGAACTGATCTACGAGATCGCCAAGACTGCCGACGTGTTCCTGACCAACTATCTGCCCGCCGCGCGGCAGAAGCTGAAAATTGACCTGGAGCATATCCGCGCAGCCAATCCCAACATCATTTACGCCCGTGGCTCCGCCTATGGTGACAAGGGGCCGGACCGGGAGTCCGGGGGCTTCGACAGCACCGGCTTCTGGATGCGGTCGGGCGTGGGCTATTCCGTGACGCCGGAGGAACTGGCAGCCAATGGCGTGATCGGCCAGCCGGTCGGCGCGTTTGGCGATTCCATCGGCGGCATGTTCATCGCCGGTGGCATTTCGGCTGCTCTGTTCCACCGCGAACGCACCGGCGAAGCGACCGAACTGGACGTGTCGCTGCTCAGCACAGCGTGGTGGGCGTTGGGATCGGCGATCGGACAGTCTTTGGAATCGGGCAAAGTGCCCCGAGCCAACATGCCGGGCACGGGCTCTGCGCCCAAGAACCCCTTCCTGGGCAATTATATGACGCAGGACGGCTACACGATCCACATGTGTACCCTGACCCCCGGGCCCTACGCGCGCAGCCTTTATGAGACCTTGGGTGTGCCCGAGATGGCAGATGATCCGCGCTACAATGATGCGCTGGCGATCATGGAAAACTGGGAAGCGATCAGCGCGGTCATCGCTGCCAAGTTCCGCGAAAAACCCTTCGCCTATTGGCGTCAGCAGCTGAAGCAGTATCGCGGCCAGTGGGCGCCAGCACAGTCGCTGCTCGACCTGACCGACGATGAGCAGGCGTTGGCCAACGACATGCTGTTCGAGATTGAGACTGTCGATGGCGGTGCGCCGATGCGGCTGGTGCGCGGACCTGTTCAGTTCGATCACGCCCCGGTGCAGACCACTCGTGCACCCCAGGCTTCGGAGCATACCGAATTGTTCCTGATGGAACTTGGCCTGGAATGGGACCGGATCGAGGCGCTGAAGGCAAAGGGCGCGATCGCCTGATCTGCGTGCCATGCCGACTTGCCGAACGAAAAGGGCGCCCGTCGCGATCAGGCGGCGGGCGCCTTCTTCTTTGCTTATCGATGACGGTTCGGGGAGATCTGATTGGAAGCCGGCCATGGCTCACAGCGAGCAGCTATAGCCACCGTCGACTGGATAGGTTTGTCCGGTGATCCAGCTCGCTGCATCCGAGCATAGCAGCAGCGCAGTGCCGGCGACATCATCGGGCGTGCCATAGCGGCGGATGGCATAGCGGCTGAGCTGCCTTTTCGACGCTTCTGAATCAGCATCGCCAATGATGGTGCGCATCGTCGCGATTGCAATATTGTTGCAGGTGACGCCATAGCGCGCTGCGTCGGCAGCCAGGCCGCGCATGAAGCCTGCAGCGCCTGCCTTGGCGGCGGCATAGTCGGCCGTGCGCGCGTCGAGCATGCGCGCGGAATCGGATATGATGGTCACCACCCGGCCATAACGGCGTTCTACCATACCGGGCAGCGCGACATGGCAGCAGTTCATCACCCCGAACAGGTTGACGTCGGCAAAGCGCCGCCAGCGCGCCGGGTCGGTTTCCCAGAAGGGCGGCAGATCGTGCGGGAAACCCGCCGGTCCTGCGTTGCCGGCATTATTTACCAGGATGGACACAGGTCCGAGCGCCGCTTCTGCTTCCGCATGGCCCTCGCGGATCTGGTCGATCTGCGTTACATCTCCGACCATCGCGAAGGCTCGAACACCAATCGCGCGAACTTCCTGCGCAACAGCTTCGGCACGATCAGCGAAAAAGTCGTTGACGACGATGCCGCCGGCGCCATGCCGGGCGAGGATCAACGCGATCGCGCGCCCCACGCCCTGACCTGCACCCGTGATGACCGCCACGCGTCCCTTTAGGTCGAAAGCGGAAGGCTCCTGCATTGCATCCGCTCCTGTCGGTCAGACTTCGATCAGGACCGCGCCTGCCTGACCACCGCCCGCGCACATGGCGGCGATGCCGAGACCGCCGCCGCGCCGCCGCAGATCATGCGCCAGCGTCATGATCATCCGCGCGCCCGACGCGCCGATCGGATGGCCAAGTGAGCAGCCGCTGCCGGATATGTTCACTATTTCCTCGTCCAGCCCCATCATGCGGCAGGAGGCGAGGGGGACGGAAGCAAAGGCTTCGTTGATCTCCCACAGTCGGACATCTTCGCGCCGACGACCGGTGCGGGTGAGGAGCTTTTCCACCACGCTCGGGACCGAAAGGCCAGTCTGTGCGGGATCGACGCCGATAGCAGTCCAGCCGATCAGCTTCGCCAGCACGGATACGCCTTCCGCCCGGGCGATCGCGTCGCTCGTCACGACCATGGCGGCGGCGGCGTCATTGAGGCCGCTGGAGGTGCCGGCGGTCACGTTGAACCCTTCGATTTCGGGATGCAGCACCGCTAGGCTCGCCATCTTCTCCATCGATCCACCGCGACGGGGATGCTCATCGACCTGGAAATCGACTTCCTGCCCTTCGGCATTGCGCACGCTTATGGGGACGATCTCATCGACAAAATGACCCGCGTCGATCGCCGCGATCGCGCGCTGGTGCGAGCGGAGTGCCCAGGCGTCCATTTCCTCACGCGTTAGGCCCAGCGTCTTGGCGGCATTCCAGCCGACGGTTATCGACATGTCGCGATTGGGTGCTTCGGGGCTGTCGGGATGGGTCGCGGGCAGCCACCAGTCGATCATCTCTCCAGTCGCCGGGTCGCGCTGCTGCATGCGGGGGAACATGGAACTGGAATTAACGCCGCCCGCGACGATCACTTCCTCCATGCCCGAAATGATCGCGCCAGCCGCGACGCCCACGGCGCTGAGGCCACCGGCACAATGCCGATTGAGCGCCATGCCGGCTGCGCGCGTGATGCCGATTTCGACAGCTGCGTGGCGTGCAATCGCGCCGCCGCCGGCGAGGGACTCGGCGAGGATGACGTCATCGATACGATCCGGTGCGATTCCCGAACGCTGGATCGCGCCGCGCACGACCGCGGCGGCCATGGCTTCGGGCGTGGTATTGGCGAGCGATCCCTTGCGGGCGGTTCCGATGGCGGTGCGGGCTGCACTAATGATGACGGCGGATGACATGATCACTCTCTCCTTGCCCGACTGATCTGACACAGGGTGATGCCACAAGGAAGCGCAAGGGCTGCACTAGCGCTCGCACGATATGCGCTTGGATGAAATCGACGGCTGGACCGGCTAGGACGTAGAGGCGCAAACTGTATCCGTGATGTTCAGGGAGAGAATGATGAAAGCGATAGGCTTGGCTGTTTCCACTGTCTTGTCGGCGGGCCTGCCGATGGCTGCCAGCGCGCAGGTCGCG
Organism: Sphingobium tyrosinilyticum; assembly: GCF_042654265.1. NCBI lineage: Bacteria > Pseudomonadati > Pseudomonadota > Alphaproteobacteria > Sphingomonadales > Sphingobiaceae > Sphingobium > Sphingobium tyrosinilyticum. The sequence goes on from NZ_JBHSFZ010000058.1 coordinate 114,920, forward strand.
ATAGCGGACTGCCCCAATGCGCGCATGCCCTATACCAGCGCCAGCCCGCTCATAGACATCCGCAATGAGCCAGCCGCAATGGCGGTGATCGAGCGGGAAGCGCCTGCTGCGGGACAGGTGGCGCGCGCCATTCCCGCCGGCCTCAACGCCATTATGTCGGTCAAGATGGCGCTACGCATGGCCAGCCAGGCGCAGAATGACGGGCGCGCGCTCGACGCTGCGCTGGCCAAGGTGCCGGTATCGGCGGAGGCGATGGCCAAGCGATGCGCGCGCTACGACAATGATCGACCGGCCCTGCCAAAGATGATCAAGCGGCCCGCCATATTGGTGTTCGACAAGATCAACGGGTTTCGCGACGTGCCTTCGGTGAACGCTGCGACCCAGGCGCTTAAGGACATGGCTGCACGGCGCGGCTGGTCGATCCAGTTCAGCGACAAGGGCGGCGCCATCAACGGCCGCGATCTGGCCCGCTTCGACGCCGTGGTGTGGAACAATGTCAGCGGCGACGTTCTGACGCTCAGCCAGCGCAAGGCTTTACGGGATTATGTCACGAACGGCGGGGGCTTCGCCGCGATGCACGGATCGGCTGGCGATCCGGTTTATTATTGGGACTGGTATGCCGACACGCTGATCGGGGCGCACTTCATGGGTCATTCCTATCAGCCGCAGTTCCAGACCGCGCGGGTCGTCGTGGCTGAACCTCGCAGTTCGATCACGCAGAAGTTGCCGACCGAATGGTCGATGAACGAGGAATGGTATTCCTTCGCCCGCAGCCCGCGCGAGACGGGAGCGCACGTGCTCGCGACGCTGGACGAGAGCAGTTATTCCCCGGTCGGTTTTGGCGGCAATTCGATCCGCATGGGGAAGGACCATCCGATTGCCTGGACACGCTGCGTTGGCAATGGCCGATCTTTCTATTCGGCGATCGGCCACCGGCCCGAAAGTTACAAAGAACCCAACAGTGACCGGCTGCTGGAGCAGGGCATAGCCTGGGCCATTGGGAAGGGCGATACACGCTGCGTAGGCGGCAAGGAAGTCATCCGCAAATGACATGAAAAAGGGGCCGGGAACATGGCGTTCCCGGCCCCTTTTCTATGCCTTGCCGCGATCAGCGCGCGCCGAACGCATAGCGGATGTTGATGCCGAACTCGCGCGGCGCGGTCGTCGTCACCGCGACATAATTGGACTGATAGGAGACGCCTGTCAGGCCCGTGGCTCCAAACTCCTGCGCGTTCGTGCTGAGCGGACGATCGCTGCGCGACAGGGTGCGGAAAGTGTTGGTGATGTTCTTTCCGAACAGCGACACTTCCCACGCCCCGTCGGGATCACGCAGACCCAGATAGACGTTCAGCAGACCGTAGCTGCTCACCGTATCATAGGGGTTGGACGGCTGGTTGCGGTTACGCGGATAATAGTTGAACAGGCCGCGCACGAAGCCATCGGCGCTGTTCGACACCGGCAGGGTGTAGTCGAGCTGGAGCGTGCTGTTCCAGTTCGGCGAGTTGGAGATGCGATCGTTCGTCCGACACACCGCGACCGCTTCGCTCGTGCCTGCGCTGGCGCGGATCTGGTCCAGCGTCGGAATGCCAGGATCGGCGATGCCGTCGCCATTCAGATCGTTACAAGCGATCTCACCATTCTTGATCTTGCCCTTGGCGTAGCTGAACAGCAGATTGGCGGAAAAGCGTCGGCTCGGGCGGAAGTTCGCCTGGAAATCAATGCCGTTCACCTTGACCGGAACGTTCGCCAGGAAATCGAAATTACCGGGCGTCTCGACGCCACCGACTAGGTTGATATAGCTGGTCTGCGACGGGTTGGCGTAGAAGAAATTCTTGAAGTCCTGGTGGAAGGCCGCGACGCTCAGGTCCAGCTTGCGGTCGAACAAAGCTGCCTTGACACCGACTTCATAGGATTTCGACGTTTCCGGCCGCAGCTGGGTGAAGCGCCGCAGGCGGGGCGTCAGCGAACGGGACATGCCCGTCGCGTTCGGCCCCTTCCGCCAGCCGCTGCCGGTATTGGCATAGATCATGAAGTCCCGGCTGAAGCTGTGCTTTAGCGATACGTTATAGACGGTCGGGTGATAGGTTTCGTCGATGTCCGCGAGAGTCACGCCAAAGGCGGGAATGGTCATCAGCGCTTCATCGTCAAAGATGATGTGGCGCAGACCTGCGGACAATTCGGTGTTCGGACCGAAATGCGCCGTCAGATTGCCGAAGAAGGAGGTTTCCTTCTGATGGGAGGTGTTGGCGATCTGCAGCGGGCTGAGCGCGAGCAGCGTGGGGCTGGTTGTACCCGGTATCGTGATCGCGGTCGGCTGCGTCACCGGGTTGGATGACTTCAGGTCCGAATAAAAGGCGCCGACGGTATAATCGAGAAAATCGAACAGCGGCTTGACCGATGACAGGCGCAGTTCATGCGTCTGCTGCTTCGAGCGGATCGGCACCAGCTGGAAATATTCGCGGTTGGGGAACACGTTGGCGAAGTCCAGCGGCCCGCTGCTCTCGGCGTTCCACTTGGTGTAGGAACCGACATAGTTCAGTTGCTGGTTGCCGATCGTCCAGCCGATGTTGCCGTTCAGGATCTGCTGGGTTTCGTCAATCTTGGTCGCGCCTTCGACAATACCGCGGCGATCCTTGGCCCGGATGATAGGGCCGGTGCCCACCGGCGCGCCCGGCTGCGACAGCGAAATGGATTCGGCCTGAATGAAGGACGCGACTTCACGGTGCAGGCGCGAATACATGATGTTGGCAGTCAGCTCGCTGCTGGGTTCGAACCGCAGGCTCACGCGGCCACCCTGGGTGCGCGAATAAGGCTGGGTGCCGACGTTGATGCTGCGGACCCGATTGACCTCATTCTCATCGATGATGCCAGCGACGCGGATGGCCAGCATATCCTTTATGATCGGCACGCCGATCGCGCCGTTGACGTTGATCATGCCCTGGTCGGTGCCGGTCATGGTGGCATAGCCGCCCACTTCCTGCAGGTCCGCCTTGCGCGTCGTCACGGTGATCGAACCGGACGGTGATGCGCGGCCGCGCAATGTGCCTTGAGGGCCACGCAGCACTTCGATCTGGCCGACGTCATACATTGACTGGAACAGGAAGACCGGGAAGGTCAGCGCGTCGTTCAGGTAGAATTCGACCGTCGGCGGGGCGCCCGTTGTGGAATCATAGCCGACGCCGCGGATCGACGCAGTGGTGGTGAAGCCGTCATTGCCGCCTTCCAGCGTCAGGCCCGGGACCAGGGATTCGATATCCTCGAACTTGGTGAGGTTGAGCTTCTCGACCTCGGCGCCCGTAACCGCGTTTACGGTTTGCGGAACATCCTGCAGGCTTTCATTGCGACGCCGGGCGGTGACGATAATGTCTCCAGCGGCAGTATCGGACATCACGCCGGCATCCGTCTGCGCGGATGCATGCTGCGTGCCGAGAGCCCAGAACAGAGCGAATGCGCTCACACTAATGCGTGCGCAGACACCATGCCGAAAATTCATTGTAATTCCCCTTATATGGCGGGCGCAAAAATCGCTACCCGCCAAAGTCATCTATGTGCCAGTTCACTCCACCCAAACCGCATCTCGCACTGGCGTTTCGAGAGCAAAGGGCATGACAAAGGAGCGGAGAAACGAATTGCCGCACGCCTATTGCAATGTGGCAGATGACACACTGCAACAGGCCAGCGACGATCCGCTGATCCGCTCCTAAAATTTCTTATTGCCGCTCGCTGCGGCTTCTAATGTACAGCTTGCGCGGCAGTTTTACTTCTTGAGGTTCCCGAAGGCGGCGTCGATCTCCGCCAGCTTCGCGTCGCTTAGCTGGTCGGGGACATATTGTTGCATGGCTTTGAGCGTCATGCCGCGTGCCATGTCGATTTGGTCATTGGTGGTCATGCCCGGGACGGCTTTTTCCAGCGCAGCCTTCGCAGCGGGATCGTCTAGGATCACGCCGAGCTCGGTGTCCGCAGTGGTGTATGATGCAGAGGCTCCGCTTGCCGGCGCGGCCGCCGGCTGTGCCAGTGCGGGCACCGCAAGGGCACAGGCCATCGCAAAAAAGAAAATATGGCGCATTGATGAATATCCTCTTCGAGAGGCCGGTTGGATCGCCGAGGCGTTTGCACGTTTGCATGGTAGGATCAAGAGCGTAGAGTAAGGATATCGGCCGCAGTTTGCATGCGATGCATTAGTATTGCGTTAGCTTCGTCCCTTCTGACGTTAGAAAATACGAGGTTTGCGGTCATCTCGAGGATCTTTGCCTGCGACCATGCCCGCAGTTGGCCAATTGTCAAAATCGCCGTGGCGATGCAATGCTCAGGGAAATGACGCGAGCTTAGTTCTTTGTTCGACATCAACTATATCGGCGCATGGTTAGGCGCTTTCGCAAAATAGACGCGTTCCCGAGCACGTCGTCCCGCATCAGCCGGAACAGGAGTGATTAGTCACAGATATGCCAAATCTGATGTCGACAGCTCGGCCATCAACAGGGCCCGGGCGAAGATGCTCCTGTTGCTGCGCTTGTGACGTGAGGCAGCATCGATGTTTTGGAGGGATGCGATGGAGAAGATAATCGATGTATCGCCGAACAGTCGCCGGATAGCATTGATCGAACCGCTGCGGGAGCGGACTTATCGAACCATCTGGCTGGCAAGCCTTCTCTCCAACTTTGGCCAGCTGATCCAAGGGGTGGGCGCTGCATGGGAAATGACGCGGCTGACCAGTTCCGCTGAGATGGTGGCGCTGGTGCAAACGGCGATAACTTTGCCGATGATGCTGGCGGCATTGCCCGCCGGTGCGATCGCCGACATGTTCGACCGGCGCAAGGTAGCGCTTATTGGCCTGGGCTTTGCTTGCCTCAGTGCGACCGGGCTGACGGTGCTCTCCTCGACCGGATTGGTAAGTCCGTGGGCGCTTCTGGCCTTCTGCTTCCTAATTGGGGTTGGCGTCACGCTTTATGGGCCGGCCTGGCAGGCGTCCATCGGCGAGCAGGTGAGTGCGGAACATCTTCCGTCTGCCATCGCCCTTGGCTCGATCAGCTATAATGTCGCCCGAAGCTTTGGCCCGGCGATTGGCGGGATCATTGTCGCGACTGCAGGCGCAGTGGCAGCTTTTGCCGCCAATGCGTTCTTTTATATTCCGCTCATGCTTGCCTTCCTGTTCTGGCGGCGACCGGTTAAGCCCTCGCGCTTGCCGCCCGAGAGGATCGACCGAGCAATCATTTCGGGTATGCGTTACGCCTTCCACTCGCCGCCGATCCGCACAGTGCTGGTGCGGAGCGCGTTGAGCGGTTTGGCCGCGGCTTCCGTTTCGGCGCTCACCCCACTAGTGGCGCGCGAGCTGCTGCACGGCACGGCTGATACCTACGGCCTGCTGCTCGGCGTCTACGGTGTGGGCGCGGTAGCCGGAGCCTTTGCTATCGGCCGGGTGCGGGCGTCCGCGAATCCGGAGCGCGCTGCACGGTGGTTGGGACTTGTTAATGCGGTGGCCATGGGGGTGATTGGCCTTAGCAACCATCTGCTGCTGACCTGTACCGCCATGCTGGCAGGTGGCGCCGCTTGGATGCTGCTCGTGGCCCTCCTCAATGTAAGCGTTCAGCTTTCAGCACCCCGCTGGGTCACGGCGCGCGCCGTGTCATGTTATACGTGCGCCCTGACGGGCGGCATTGCCTTTGGCGCCTGGGGGTGGGGTGTTGCGGCCAGCCATCTCGGCATCACCCTCGCGTTGGTTCTTTCGGGGCTCGCCATGGCGATGACGACGCTGCTGGGCTTCGTCAGTCCGTTGCCCAAGGTGACACAGCCAGAAGAGGAATTGACAGAGACGCTGGCCGATCCAGAGGTACAGTTGGCGCTGACCCCCCGCAGTGGACCAATCGTGATTGAAATCGACTACCGGGTCGATCAGGCACAGGCGCGCAACTACTATGGCATCATGCAGCAGATCCGAAGTCGGCGTTTGCGTAGCGGCGGCTTTGGATGGTCATTATCGCGCGACGTGGTCGACCCTGAATTGTGGACGGAAAGTTATTCCTGTCCCACGTGGGGGGATTATTTGAGGCAGCGATCGCGCACGACCCAGGATGACAGGGAATTGCAGGTGGCGGCCGACGCATTTCACATCGGCAGCCCTCATGGCCGTGTCCGCCGACGCTTAGAGCGACCCTTTGGTTCTGTTCGGTGGCGGCCAGACAGTCCTGACCTGAACGACGAGACGCTCGTTATCATTACGCCTTAGTCGCACTCGGCAGCGGCCAGAGCCATCCATGTCTGTCCTTGTCTCGCTTGGCTGTTGCCAATCGCAATGGCATTGGTTGCCTAATGACGCCCTCTCGTTGGGGAAATGGTGAAGGCTCAGTTTATGATAGGCGTCGATTGGAAGGCGAGCAGGAGCCAGGCAGCTTTCCTGCGCCTACAGACGGTCGTCACCCGATCGTCAAGCTGCTTCTCGACGTCTTCGACGCGCACGTGCGTCGACATTCGCCCCTGAAGGAGAGCGGCGTCCGGCCCGAGTATCGTAACATACTGTTCCCGCTAGTTAATTGCGACATAATTGATACGTCCTGCCGCGATCTTGCCGAGCCAGCCGATCTTATTATCTACCTGGCCGGTTGCATGGGCGAAAGACAAATCGGATCCAGCAGGTCGTTGAGTGTGGCCGCATCATTGGCGAGCATCGCGGCACAGCGGCGAGCCTCTGCGCTGAGGATGCCCTCATTTGGGCATATGTGCGTTCCTAAAAATCGTTGCGAGCCAGTGCCGCGCGATAATGGCCGCAGGCGCGCCACAACAGAAAGGCGGCGATCGGCACCACAATAGCAATGGTGATCGCCAGAGAGTAGCCCAGAGCGCCATCATAGCCGAAGACGTTGTCGGTGAAGTTTGCCACGATCGCCGGTCCTAGACCCATGCCAAAGAAGCTGAGGCAGAAAAGATATATGGCCGCAACCTGCCCGCGCATCTGGTTGGGCGTGATTTCCTGCAAGGCCGCGGCGGCGCTCCCGAAGGGGAATGAGCAGAAAGTGAAAAAGACGAACACGAGTAGGATCGAAACTGTGTCCGACTGCACCAGCACGCTCGCGAGGCCGAAAGGCAGCACGCCCCCCAATGAGAGCAGTCCGATCTTGATGTTAGCGTCTTCATGGCCGCGGGCGCGAAGCATGATTGAAATCTGGCTACCGATTATGACGCCAACAGATCCAGCGCCTATGATTGCCAAGCCGTAGCGCCATGCGACATCCCCGACGCTCCACCCATGGATGCGCATGAAGAAGGTCGGTAGCCAGGCGAGCGAGCCGTTCCAGACCAGTCCCGCCACCGCGTAACCGATCATCAGCGTGCCGAAGGCCGCGCGGCGCTCAGCGAGATAGGCAAAGACTTCGCCAATCCGGGGTTGCTCCCCGCCGAAGCTCGACTTGAGGCCGGTGCGGGGAGGCTCACGCAGCGCCAGTACCAGCAGCGCGACTAGCACGCCAGGTAGGCCGACGGCGATGAACACCGCCTGCCATGGTTCCAGCATTCCGATGCCGGGTAGCGTCACGGCCGGCATGAGCGCAATGAGTGCGCCGCCAGCCATGATGGCAAATCCAGCGCCCACATTCGCCGCACCATTATAGAAACTAAGCGCGCGAGGCAGCTGGTGAGCGGAGAAACAATCGCTTAGCATGGAATATGCTCCTGGCGACAGTGCGGCCTCCCCTACGCCTACACCGACCCGTGCGAGGAAAAGCTGACCGAAGGACCGGGCCAAGCCACACAAGGCGGTCATGATGCTCCAGACGGTAATGCCAATGGCTATGACCGTCGTGCGCCGGCTGCGATCAACCAGCCGCCCGATCGGCATACCTAGCACGGTATAGAACATGGCGAACGCGAAGCCGTGGAGCAGGCTCAGCTGAAAGTCCGAAATGTGCAGCGTCGCACGGATTGGGCCGACCAGCAACGTCAGCAGCTGCCGATCGATGAAGGACACCATATATGCGAGCATGAATACCGAGAGCACGAACCAGGCATAGGGCCCGTCCTTCCTGATCGGGCGCTTCGCCGCGTGCTCTGCGGACTGTTCTGCCTCGATCGCGCTTTCCATTCCCTCGTCCTTCCGTTTGTTCGCCGCCTAGTCTTTCTTCATTTTCGGCACGCTCGCCAAGCTTGGCACATTGGTCGGGTCCATACCCCAGCCGTAGAGGCGGAAATTCTGAGTGTGACCTAGATGATGAAGGTAGAAGCCTGCGTCGAGCGCATTGGCCTGACCCTGGATATCGAGCGTCTTGTTGACCGCTTCCTTAGCAAGCTTCAGCGCGAAGCTCGGCTTGCCGGCGATTTTGGTCGCCATCGCGAGGGCGAAATCGGCGAGCTCCTCGCGTGGGACGACGTGGTTGACCATGCCCAGACGATGGGCTTCATCGGCACTCCAACTGTCAGCGGTAAACAAAAATTCCTTCGCCTTGCGTGCCCCCAGTTCCCATGGGTGAGCCAGCCATTCGACGCCCGGCATGCCGAATGTCATAACCGGGTCGGAGAACTGCGCATCGGCGCTCGCCACGATGATGTCGCAAACCCATGCGAAGATGAGCGCGCCTGCGATGCACTTGCCTTGCACGGCGCAGATGGTGGGCTTTGAGATGTTACGCCAGCGCTTGGCGGTTTCGAAGTAAGCTTCCTTTTCGGCCGCAAACCAGCCGTGTGTTTCAGGTTCCTGGAATCCCGACCAGGTGCCCACCTTACGGCTTTCGCTCTGCACGGCCGACTGATAGCTTTCGACTGTGTCGGCGATGTCGTGCCCGGCTGAAAAATGCTTACCATCCGCTGCGAGGATGATGACCTTGATTTGATCGTCATAGAGCGCTTTATCGAACGCTTCATTGACATCATAGATCAGCTGCGGGTTGATCGCATTGAACTTGTCCGCACGGGCGAGCGTGATCCGGGCTACACCGGCCACCGGGACTTCATAGCGGGCAAGAGACTCTGTCATGCCGGGATTCCTTCCGCGATCTCGCGCGCGCGGATGCGCAGCACGTCTTTCTTGACCTTGCCCGAAGGCACGCGAGGCAGATCGTCAACTAGTACCACATGTTCGGGGAATTTCTGCCGAGCCAGTCCCTCCGCTTCGAGAAAGCGCTTGATCTCTACCAAGTCGATCGCCTGGCCTGGGCGCGGAATGATGAAGGCGCAGCCCTTTTCACCGGTAGTTGGGCTCGGCATCGCGACAATTGCCACTTCGACGATAGCTGGATGGTTGTAGAGAATGTCTTCCACTTCCTTGGGGCTGATATTTTCACCCGACCGGATGATGATGTCTTTTTTACGGCCTGTAATAACGACATAGTTGCCGTGCACGATCTGGCCCAGATCGCCCATGTGGAAAAAGCCGTCCGCTCGAAAGTTACCTTCATTATCGGAGGGATGGAGATACCCCGCGAACAGGCCAGGGCCTCGCGCCAATATCTCCCCTTCCTTGCCTTCGGGCAACGGGTTGCCGTTTTCGTCGACAATGATCAGCTCGACTGGCCAGACAATCTCGCCGTCGGTTTCCGCGCCCATGTCGGCGTGCGCCTTGTCGCGCACGCCAAGCGTCGCCGTCGTCATTTCCGTCGAACCATACGCCCGGAAGAATAGCGCATTCGGGAAGGCCGCGCTGGCTTCCTTGATGAGGTCTGGCGAGACAGTCGTGCCGCCGCAGAAGAAGAGGCGAAGTGTCGCGATACGCTCCGGCTGATCCTTCGCCACATCGAGCAATTGTTGCAGAAACGGCGTCGCTCCACCCGAAATCGTGCAGCGATGCTTTTCGATGAGGTTGACGCCCTCGTCTGCTGCCCAAACGTCCATTAGCATGCTGCATGCGCCGCTGATCCACGGGATGTCAAAGCACCAGAAAGCGCCTGCAATATGGGTCACGGGTGAGGGCATGAAGATGATGTCGTCAGGGCCAACACCCCATCCATCAACCATCGCCTTGGCGCGGTGATCGAAACTGTAATGGGTGTGCATAACGCCCTTGGGCTTGCCTGTGGTCCCTGAGGTGTACATGACCATCATCACCGACGCAGGATCGATCTTTGGCAGCTCGGCCTCGGCCAGTGGGAGGCCGCCCGCAACGTCCTCCCAGCACAGGGCGCCTTGCCCGCGCACAGTGATAACTTCGTCCAGCTTGGGCAGTTCGGCCCGCAGTCCCGCCATCATCGCTACATGATCATGCTTGCGAAAGATCTGGGGCACAAAGATCATCTTCGCTCCGCAGTCGGCCAGAATATAGGCCAGTTCGGACTCTCGGTAGATGGGCGGGATCGGGTTGATGATGAGCCCACACATCCGCGCCGCTAGCGCGAGTACCGAGGACTCAACCCAGTTAGGTAGCTGGAATGAGACAACGTCGCCTGGCTTCATGCCCCGCGACTGGAAAAAGCCTGCTAGCCGCAGCGCCTGATCCCACGCCTCGCCGCGCGTCAGTCGCCGTTCGCCCTCGATCAGCAGCAGCCGAGAGGGATCCTGCTTCAGCGCGGCGCGGGCTGTGTCGACTAGGGTCGTCTGCTGCCAATAGCCGCCAGCCAAGTTGCGCTTAGCCCATTCGTCGCTCCATCTTACGGTGAAGCCGCTAGGGTCTTGCCTTGTCGTCCACTCCATGATCGCCTCATTGCATTAATGGCATCGCTCGGGTTCAACCGCTTTTAAACCGCTGAAGGACCGGTAGCCACCGCAGCGCTGACGACTCAACGTGCCCGTGGCAGGTCGAGCAGCCGGTCAGCCGTAATTTCCCGCTGGATCTCGCTGGTTCCGCCGGCGATGGTGAACACCCAGCTCCACAGATAATCGTGAGTCCAGGGATGGGCGTTGCGGTCCCCGTTGAACTCCAAAAAGTCCCAGCCTAAAATTTCACCAACGGTTTCGCTCAGTGTCTTGTGCGTTCCGGTGACTAGCAGCTTCATCAGCGATCCCTTGGGTCCGGGCTCACCGGTGCGGTCGCTCTCAGTAATGTGAGAGAGCGTCATCGAACGGATCGCAATGGCGTCGGCCTTGAGGCTTGCGAGCTTTTGCGCGATGCCGTCATCCTCAATGGCATAGCGACCATTTTCGAGCCTTACCTTGCCTGCAAGATCAATTGCGCGACATACGCGTTCATAAAGATCAAGCTGATCGCCGATAAAGCCCAGGCCGCGTTCAAAGGAGAGGGTAGACAGTGCCGTCGACCAGCCTTTGTTTACCTCACCCACCACGTTGGCGATGGGGATTCGTACCTCGTCGTAAAAGACCATTGATACATGCTCGTCGAGCAGCATCGTTCGGATCGGCTTGATGTCGATGCCCGGGGTCTTCATGTCGCAGATCAGCCAAGTCAGACCCCTGTGCCGTTCTGACTCTGGGTCAGTCCGGATAAGTAGTTCTTGATAGTCCGCATATTGCGCCTCGGTCGTCCACATCTTTGCGCCGGTAACGACGATATGGTCGCCATCGACCACGCCGCGCGTCTTCAGACTGGCGAGGTCGGAGCCGGCATTAGGCTCTGAAAAGCCTTGGCACCAGAGAGATTCGCCCGAGAGAATCTTGGGCAGATGGAAGCCCTTCTGTTCTTCCGTTCCGCGCACTATCAGCGTCGGACCGGCGTGCATCATCGCTACATAGGTCGTATTGACATAATGCGGCGCCCGCGCACGGGCGAGTTCTTCATACCAGATGACTTGTTGGAGGCCTGAAAGGCCGAGGCCTCCAAATTCCTTCGGCCAAGCGACACCTGCCCAGCCATGCTCGTACAGTTTGCGTTGCCAATCCCGGTCAAACTGGGCGGCGGCAGGGCCACCCGCAGGGCGGGGCGTCTGTGGTACGTTGATCGATAGCCAGGCACGTGCCCGCTCCCGGAAGGCGCGATCTTCGTCGGAATATTGCAGGTCCATCGTGTCAGCTTTCCACGCGGGCATCGAGCAAGCGCGCCAACAGTGCGCGCTTGGTGCCGAAGAGCTTGCCGAGCAGCCAGCTATGCTTCAGCAGCAGATGCGCATGATGCTCATCCGTAACGCCGATGCCGCCGTGCAGTTGGATATTGGTGTCGGCATTGGCGAGCGCCGCCTGATTGGCAAGGTGTTTGGCCGCGTCGAGGTGCACGGTGGCATCCGACCGGCCTTCCTTGATGGCTGCGGCGGCAAACCAAAGCTGGCAACGTGCCGCTTCCGCCCGAAGGGCCATATCCGCGCACGGATGGCGCACAGCTTGATAAGACCCGATCTTGCGGCCAAAGGTCTCGCGCACCTTGGCATATTCCACGATCAGCTCGAGCGCGACCTCTGCCAAGCCAATCTGCATTGCTGCGGTGCCCAACTGGCCCAGTTGCCACAGTCGATCGTCGGCGACTTCTGCGACCCGATTAGCTTGAGGCAGGTCACCGATCCGAAGTGAATTGGCGATATCGAGAGAGGCGCGCTCTTCGAATGCAGTGCTGGCGATATCGAACAGACACCCACCCTGCTGATCGACCTGCAGCGCCAGCACGGCATCGGCCGCACCAATCAGCCGAGCGCGGCTGCCATCCTTAACGACGAGGGCAACGCCCTGTTCGCCCGAGACGATCGCAGGGCGCAGATGCTCGTCCGCGATGTGTGCTGCCAGGCTCTGGGCGAGAATGTCTACCGGTCCACACAGCCGTCCGACCTCGCGGAAGAACAGCGCATGTTCAACAGCAGTAAGGCCACTGCCGCCTTTCGTTTCGGGCAAAGCTAACGCGAACCAGCCCATGTTGCCTAACTGCGCACGCAGAGCGACAGACATGTCGGCATTCCCCGCGGTGTGAAGCCGATCTAACGGCATCGCCTCACCCAGGAACTCGGCGGCGGCATTAGTGATCTCGATTTCGTCGCCGTCAGGTGCCAGGAACATTCAAGCCCCTCTTCCCGACGCAAGTGCCTTGCGTCATTTCATTCTCGTTCGATCGTTTGCACACAGTCTTTAAAGGACCGGTCCATCAAAATGCAATAGATGCTATTTATTAATGCCTGAGCTGCGTGTGCCGTATCGTCCGTGTTGTGACAAGATCGTTGGTGCGATGCTACTCTTTCTCTGACGTACGATGAGGTCCGGCGTTGCGCCGCCTTTAGGCAGCGACTTCGCTGGCGAAACTCTGATCTGGACCAGTAGGTGCATTCAGCATACGCTCCATCACACGGGCGCGATGCTGCGCCGGTGTGCCCCAGTCAAAGCGTAGCGCCTGGGCGCGTTTTAAAAAGAAATGTAGATCGACTTCCCAAGTTACGCCCATCGCGCCGTGCACTTGCACCGCCGTGCGGGTGGCAAGGTCGGCAGCGTCGCCAGCAGCAATTTTGGCGTGACTGACGCGTGCTTTCGCCGGGAGCGTGCCGAGGGCCAATTCGGCAGCGGCGGCGTAAACGACCGGACGCGCAAACTCGATCTTCACCTGTGCCGTGGCGATCAAATGTTTGACCGCCTGGTAGCTGCCGATGGGTTTGCCAAATTGGGTGCGTTCCTTGGCATAGGCGACGGCAAGATCGATGCTACGCTGCGCGAGTCCGATGAGCTGCGCTGCCGCCAGCACGGCGCCGCGATCCATTATGTCGCTCCATCCACCATCGCGCCGGGTAGCGGCAGACGGCGTCCAGTCCACCGAGTAGAGCCTGCGGAAGGGATCGATGCTCTTCTGGCGGCTTAGCTCGACGGCGGCCGTCTCGAGCAAGTGAAGCGTATCGCCATCGGAGAGGAGCAGCGCGACTGCGGTATCGGCATCAGCGACGAAGGCACGACCGGGATAGCCGAGCGCGACCGTGTGGCCATCGATCGCTTCAACCAGTCGGTCATTCTCGCCAAGCGCGGCGAGCAGCGGCACCGCAATCCCGGCATGTTCGACCAACGGTTCGGGGAGGCCGACATAGCCCGCCGCCTCGGCGACGCCGACGAAATCGGTTAGCCCCATGCCCAGGCCGCCGGCGCTTTCGGGCGCCATTAGGCCCAGCAGTCCCATTTCCTTGATCGTGGCCCAGCGTGCTTCATCGCGAGCTTGGCCTGTGGTGAGCATCTTGCGCAGATCGGCCGGTGTGCAGGTGTCAATCAGCATTTCGCGCGCCGCCTGGGTGATGGCGATCTGATCTTCGGTGAAGGCAAATTCCATTGCGATCAGGCCCTCGGCAGTCCAAGCATGCGCTCGGCGATAATGTTGCGCTGGATCTCATTCGAACCGGCATAGATTGGACCGGCGAGAGCGAAGATATAATATTGCAACCAGTCGGCCGCATCTCCACGGCCGGGCGCCTCGGGCAACAATTCACCGCGGGCGCCCAAAATATCCATGGCGGTCTGAGCCAGCGCAATGTCCAGTTCAGACCAGAAGATTTTGTTCGTGGATGATTCAGGCCCGATCTTGCCGCCGGCTTCCAACCTTGAGCACATGGCGTATATCGCGAGCGCATAGGCTTCTGCGTCCATCCAGCTCTGCGCAACGCGCTCTCCAGTGGAGCTCGGCAGCTTCTCCTTGTGCGCCTCGTAGAGAGCGATCAGCTTCTTGGCAGCTTCCTGGTAGCGCGCTGGCGAACGCAACAGAAGGCCGCGTTCGAACCCGGCGGTCGCCATGCAGACATGCCACCCTTGACCTTCGTCACCCAGCCGGTCGGCAACGGGTACCCGGACATTGTCCAGGAAGATTTCGGCAAACACCATTTCGCCATCCAGCCGCTCGATGGGCCGTCGAGTGACGCCCGGCGCGTCGAGCGGGAAGAGGATGAGGCTCATGCCTTTGTGCCGCTCACTGCCTGGCTCGCGGAACAAGCCAAATGCCCAGTCAGCAAAGACGGCGCGGCTTGACCAGATTTTTTGACCGTTCAGCACATAATGGTCGCCATCGCGCGTGCAGGTGGAACGAACGCCGGCAAGATCGCTACCTGCGCCTGGCTCCGACCACGCCTGCGCCCAGACTATGTCGCCCGCGGCCATGGACGGAAGAAAGCGCTTCTTCTGTTCCTCCGTGCCAAACTCCATCATTGTGGGGCCAAGAAGGAAAATTCCGTTCTGGTTGACGCGAACAGGCGCACCGGCGCGATAATATTCTTCCTCGAAGATCAGCCAGCGGATGAGGTCCAAGCCCCGTCCGCCGAGTTCCTCGGGCCATGTCACCATGCCCCAACGACCTTCGTTCAGCTTGCGCTCCCAGTCGCGATGGGCCTCAAACCCTTCGCGGGTCAGGTCGAAGGAGGGGAGGGGGACGCCGGGAACATTGGCTTCCATCCATGCACGCACTTCCGCGCGGAAGGCGCGCTGTTCTTGGGTAAATTCCAGCTTCACTCGCCAGCCTGCTTCTTGTTCGCTGCCGCCATCGCCTTGGCGTCAAGGCCCGCAATCGAATTACCCATAGTGAGGTCATTTTGTGCATGAGCAAAATGATGCATGTGGAATACCGCGTCCATGGCGGTGCGCTTACCGCGCAGATCCTCGACATGATTGATCGCCTGTTTGGTGAGCCAAGCGCCCAGGCGCGGCTGCGCGACGAGCTTGGCGGCGACCGCTGCCGTTTCTTCCTTCAGCTTGTCACGCGCTACAACGCGGTTGACCATGCCGAACTGCTCAGCCCGCTGTGCACTCATCCGTTCGCCCAGCAGCAAAAATTCCTTTGCGATGCGCGGAGGCAGTTCAAAGGCGTGAGCAAAATATTCCACGCCAGGAATGCCCATGCGCACAACTGGGTCTTGAAAGAAGGCATCTTCTGAGGCGATGATGAGATCGCATACCCAGGCGAGCATGAGACCTCCCGCGATGCACGCGCCTTGCACCATGGCGGCTGTCGGCTTCGGCGCGTCCCGCCAGCGGCGGCACATGCCCAGATAGACTTCCTGCTCCCGTGTGTAGAGAAACTCTGCTCCGGGCTTGTTCGTGTGGTCCGCGAACATCAGCCGCCGTTCGAAGCTCTTGTTGACGTCGCGCCCTGGCGTGCCGATGTCGTGCCCGGCCGAGAAATGTTTGCCTTCCCCCGCCAGCACGATCGCCTTCACCTCATCGTCGCTGATCGCGCGATTGAAGGCGTCGTCAAGCGCATAGGTCATCTGGCTGTTCTGGGCATTGTTGAAGTCCGGCCGATTCATCACGATCCAAGCGACCTGATCCACCACTTCGTAGCGGACCGGTTCATCGGTCTCGTAAACAATGCCTTCGTCAGAGCGTTGGACCAGATCGTTCATGCCGCTTCCTCCTCGGGTGCGCGCGCCGGCTCCGTCAGCAGGACGAGCGCGTCCACCGCTACCGCGCCCTTGCCCTCGGGCAGGACCAACAGCGGGTTTACTTCAACTTCGCGCAGCCGCTCGCCACCAGCGAGCACCGCGTCACCCAATGCCGCGATCGCCTTCGCGGCAGCGACGACATCCGCTTTGGGAGCGCCGCGATAGCCGTCGAGCAGCTTGAAGCTCTTGAGCGAACGCAGCATCTCCTCCGCGCCTGCGGCGTCGACCGGCAAAAGGCGGTGCTGTACGTCCTTCATGAGTTCGGTCCACACGCCACCCATGCCGACAGTCAGCATCCAGCCGAATACGGGATCGCGCGTGACACCGGCCAGTATCTCGACGCCGCCCTGCAGCATCGGCTCGAGGGTTACGCCTTCGATATGAACATCCATCGAGCGAGCCTTAGCCATCATAGATTCAAAGGCGTCGACGACATCATCCTCATCCTTGAGGGACAGCCGGATGAGGCCATGTTCGGTCTTGTGCGCTACATCGGGGCTAACAAGCTTGGCCACCAGCGGATAGCCGATGAGGTTCGCGGCTTCGCCTGCTTCCTCCGGCGTGTGAACGATTGCATCCCGCACTACCGGAACACCGAAGGCGGCCAGCGCCTCTTTGCCCTCAGTTTCCGACAGGGCGACACGAGCTTCAGGCAAGGCCGGCCAAACAGCGGTCGCGGCCGCGGCGGTTGTAGCGGCCATGCCCGATTTCTTCCACTTGCCATAGGCGCCGATCGCTCGCGCGGCGCGATCAAAATCGTCGAAATAGACGATTCCGTCAGCTGCAAGCTCGGCACGGTCTGCCGTGGAATAGGTGTCGATCACGATCACGGCCTTGTGATTGGCAGCGGCCGCCTTCTTGATCTGCTCATAGGCGCCGGTCAGAAAGCTGCCCGGTGTGTAGAGCAGGAGGACATCGATCGCTTCGGCCGAAAGCGCGATATTAATGCAGTCGCTCAAAAATTCGTTGCTGTTGACTATATTGCCCGTGAGATCGACCGGGTTCGAAACCATCGCGTGGCCGGGGATCTGGGCGTCAAGTGCATCTTGAACCGACTGCGGCAAAGTAGGCGTGTCGCCGCCGGACAGTTGCAGCGCGTCGGCAAGGATTGCGCCAGCTGCCCCCGAGATGCTGAGCACGGCGCAATTAGAGCCACCGATCTTGTCGGCAAAACCATGAAGATAGGCGAGATCAGAGAGACCCGAGAGCTCATTGACGCGTGCGACGCCGGCTTGAGTAAAGGCAGCGTCATAGGCTGCGCTGTCACCTGCGAGCGCAGCGGTATGCGACGCGGCAGCGGCAGCACCCTTTTCCGAGACGCCAACCTTAAAGACGGTCAGCAGCTTGCCCGCCGCCCTGAATTTGGCCGCCGCAGCCATGAACTTGGGACCATCGCGGAGTTGCTCGATATAACAGACCGCCGCTTGGGTGGCGGGATCACTAGCAAGATGCTCCAGATAATCGCTGAAGTCGACCGCGGCTTCGTTGCCGGTATTAATTATCTGACTAAAGGTTACGCCAGCGCGTTTGGCCATGCGGAACACAGTTGCGCACATGTTTCCCGACTGGGTGAGCAGCGCGGTATTTCCGGCAGGTTCACCGGGCTGGAAACTGGGCCCAAAGGTGGTGAATATCTGGTCGGTGAAGTTTGCATTGCCCATGCAGTTCGGGCCGGCAATCTTCATCCCGCTCCGTGTCGCGAAGCTGGTCAGAGCGGCCTGCTTTGCGATGCCCAATTCTTCATTGGTCTCGGCGTAGCCCGCCGCAAAGACCATGGCAGCGGGGATACCCAATGCATGAGATCGTTCGAGCTGCTCCAGAACCATGTCCGCAGATACAGCAAGGATAACCAGATCCACCCGCTCGGGTACATCTTCGATCTTTCTATAGGCTTTCAGGCCCTGAATGGTCTCATTCTTCGGATTGACTGGATAAATCTTCTCGAAGCCGGCGCGGATCAGCAGATCGACCGGCATTCCGCCGATGCGCCTTGCATTGTCCGACGCGCCTATGACCGCGATCGAACGTGGCGAAAGAAGGGGCGTTAGGGTCATGCGTCTACCTTGGCGTTTTTGATGTCATATTCGGCTGGATCGAAATTGGCCGTCAGGTTGCGATAATGACAGAGTCGCCAGGGTGAGTTCGTCACTACTCGGCCATCCTTGTTGCGATACCAGTTGTTTACGCCAGGGTGGGTCCAGACCAGTTGGGCATGCTCGGCATCGAACAACTGCTGATAGGCCTCATATGGCTCACGGCGCACTTCCAGGCTTGCGGCCTCGCGCTCGATCAGTTCTCGTAATGCCAGCATCGTGTAGCGCACCTGACATTCACTATTGAACACGGCGCTCCCGCCGTGACCGCCGTTTGTGCCGGGGCCATAGAGGATGAAGAGATTTGGGAAATCAGGCGCGGTGATGCCAAGATGTGCGCGCGGATTGTCCTCGCCCCAATGGTCGCGGATCGAACCGTTGGTGCCAATCACCTCTATCGGATAAAGCGGCGCTTGTGCCTTGAACCCCGTCGCCAGGATGATGACGTCGGCGGGATGTTCGATCCCATCCTTGTCTACTACCCCCGTCTCCGTGATCTTCTGGACTGGCCCGGTTACCAGCTCAACATTGTCGCGTGTTAGCGTGCGGAACCAGTTGCCATCCCGCAGCATGCGCTTGCCATAGGGCGGAAATTTGGGAGTGACCTTCGCCAGCAAATCCTCGCGGCCGCCAAGCTCGCTACGCATGTGGGCGATCAACTGCTCGCGGATTTCCTTGTTCGCCGCGTTCAATGAGGTGTCCGGTTCGGGCCAGTCCGGGTCCTTGCGTAGCGAAGGCAGCACGCCGTCAGAGGTCGCGTAAAGCAGCTGGAAACGATACCATTTTGTATAATAAGGGATGTGCTCAAGACCCCATTTGACGCCCTCGCTGACCTCTGCAAACAGCAGCGGGTTCTTTCGCGCCCAGTGGGGCGACCGCTGGAAAATCGTGAGGTGCCCAACCTTCGGCGCGATCGCCGGACCTATTTGCATGCCGGATGCGCCGGTGCCGATCTGGACTACGCGCTTGCCGGTCAGATCGACGCTGTGATCCCAGCGAGCCGAATGAAACATCGGCCCCTGGAAACTGTCCATTCCCGAAATGTTCGGATAGGATGGACGGTTCAGCAGGCCCGAGCCGCTGACCACCACATTGACCTTTTCGTCATATTCGCTGCCATCCTTGCGGCGGATTTTCACTGTCCAAAGTGAACGATCCGCATCCCAGATGGCAGAGATGACCTCCTCTTCGAAACGGACATGGTCGGCTAAATCCGCTTCCTTATAGACGGTGCGGATATATTTGATGATCTCCGGGCCTTGGGCGAAATAATGATCCCAGTTGGATTCGGTCCGGAAGGAATAGGAATAGAAGTGATTGGGAGTATCAACCGCGACGCCGGGATAAGTATTTTCATACCAGGTGCCGCCTACATCGTCGTTCTTCTCGATGACGGTGAAGGGGATGCCCGCTTCCTTCAGCTTGATCGCCATGGCCAGACCGGAATAGCCGATGCCAATCACAAGCACATGGTAGCGCTCGAGCGTCTCACGGGACACAGGCTTGCGCCAGCGGACCGTCTTGGCGTCCGTCCGGTCAAAGTTCAACTCCTCCAGCACCATTGGCATATATTCTGAAGGAACATGTTGACCGACGGCGGCGTCGCACATGCGCTGCAACTTGTCGACATCCGGTGCGGGCGGGAGCGGCCGGTCATGTTCGGCATAATCGCGCAGCGTAGCCGTCAATCGGTGGCGCAGTTCGGCCTGCAATTCTTCGGGTACGTCCACCTCGAAGCTCCAGGCTCCCTTGATGTAAGGTCGAAATTCCTGAAGCAGGGTCTCGTCGCCTGACAAGTGTGTGTACACGAGCAGGAGAGGCACGGGGTCCAGCTGCGCCAGGTGCGCATCGAGGATATGCGGCTCAGAAGCGACAAGGGCTCTTAGCGCCTGAGTGTCATCGGCCTTTGACATGGGTATTCCGTCCGCTCCTTTTCACGATGTCCGGCGAGCCGCTGCGCTTGGCGCTCAGCCCGAATCCCGGACAGCCGGCCCGCTGGGATAGTCGCCTTAAACTGGAATGCAATAGGAGTATTGCATAAGGTGATGCATACCGCTGGCCGGATATTCTCGATTACTCGATCGTTCCTATGACCGATCCAACCTCATAGGTTTCGCCGGGCTGTCCGATGATCTTAACGACGCCGGTGGCGGGCGCTTCGACCTCATTGGTCGACTTGTCGCTCTCGATCGAGAAGAGCGGCTCCCCTTCATTCACCGTCGCGCCGTCGGCAACAAGCCATTCGGACAGTACGCCCTCGGTCATCGAAAAGCCGATTTTGGGAAGGATGATGTCAGTTGCCATGATGTTTAATTCCTGTCGAATGTGCCGGCCACTCGCGAGATGGTCGGTAGATTAATATTAGGAGGCAGCGATCGTAGAGCGGGCGGCGTTTGCGATCTGCTCTGCGTTGACCAGATAGGCCTGTTCCAAGACCCCTGCGAAGGGCACCGGCGCATAAGGCGCACCAAGCCGCTTGATCGGAGCCTTGAGTGATTTAAAGGCTTCTTCCTGTATGGTTGCGGCAATTTCGGCACCGACGCCGAAGGCGCGGACCGCCTCGTGCGCGATCACGGCTCGGCCCGTCTTGCGGACAGAGGCGAGAACGGTTTCCTTGTCCCAAGGGGAGATGGTGCGCAGGTCTATGACCTCGGCCGAAATGCCCTCGCTTGCCAGCGCTTCTGCGGCAGCAAGCGTCCGGGTTGCGATTTCCGAATAGCTGATGATGGTTACATCGCTGCCCTCGCGAGTAATGTGGGCCTTGCCGAGTGGGATTGCGATCGGATCAACCGGCACCTCGCCTTGCACCAGGTAGGCCCGGCCGCATTCAATGAAGATCACCGGATCGGGATCGTCGATGGCTGCGAGCAGCAGACCCTTGGCATCTGCGGGCGTCGATGGCGCAACGACTTTAAGGCCAGGCGTATGCGCGAACCACGCTTCCAGGAAGTCGCTGTGCTGGCCGCCGCTCGAAAAACCACCACCAGTAAAGGTGCGGATCACAATAGGAACCGTGGTCTGGCCCCCCGACATATAGCGCAGCTTGGCCGCATGGTTGGTGATCATGTCCATGCAAACGGTTGTGAAATTCATGAGCATGATTTCAGCGACTGGCTTGTAGCCGTTGATCGCGGCGCCGATCGCAGCGCCGATGATCGCCTGCTCCGAAATCGGAGTGGATTTGACGCGGTCGTCGCCATAGGCGGTCGACAGGCCCTTGGTCACGCCGACGACGCCGCCACCTTCACGGTCAGCGACGTCTTCGCCGAGCACAATGATCTTAGGGTCTCGCTCCATAGCCTGCGTCAGTGCTTCGTTAATCGCTGCCAGCGCGTGGATCTTTTTCGTTTCAACAGTCATCTCAGGCGGCTCCCGCATCGGCATAAACATCGCGCTCAAGCTCCTCGAGCGGTGGCAGATCGCTACCGAGCGCAAATTCGATGGCTTCCTCGATCTCGGAGGCGATGTCCGCCTCGATCTTGGCGAGCTGTTCCTCAGTTGCAACGCTGCTCTCCAGCAGCTTCGCGCGGAAGATCGGCAGCGGGTCCTTGGCCATTGCCTCGGCCTTTTCTTCCTTGGTCATATAGCTGTCATTGTCACCAAAGACATGGCCGTAGAAGCGGAACGTGATCGCCTCAATCAGGGTCGGGCCTTCGCCGTCGCGGGCGCGGTTGACGGCTTCGTGAACAGCGGCATACATCGCGAACGGGTCATTACCGTCCACTGTGACGCCGGGCATGCCATAGCCGATGGCGCGTTTGGAAATCTTATCCACCGCAGTAACATTTTCATACCGCGTATGCTCGCAGAAGCGGTTGTTCTGGCAGACGAAGATAACCGGCAATTTCCACAGTGAAGCCATGTTGAGGCTTTCATGGAAGGCACCGATGTTCGATGCACCATCGCCGAAATATGCGACGGCGACGCGGCGGCTGCCGTCGAGTTTGTGTGCCCACGCGAGCCCATTGGCGATTGGCATGGAGGAGCCGACGATGCCTGTCGTCAGGATCGCGCCCGAAGCGGGATGGGTTATGTGCATTGGCCCGCCCTTGCCCTTGCAGGTGCCGGTGACACGGCCGGCCATTTCGGCCCATAGATCCTTCAAAGGCACCCCCTTCGCCAGCATGTCATGTGTGCCGCGATAGATGGTGCAAATCTGGTCATCGTCGTTCAGGTTCACCGACACTGACGAAGGGATGACTTCCTGACCCTTAGGCGAATAATAGGGCATGATCAGCCGACCGGTGCGGATCGCTTTGCGCGCCGCTTCATCGTTCTTGGAGATCAGTGTCATGCGCCGGAATATTTCCAGCTGCGTGCTCGGATCGGGTATTGCGGCATTCGCGCCGGGCGTCGTTGCTTCTGTGGACATGGTGACTTTCCCTGGTTCAGGCGTGTCTAATGTACGGTGTTGGCACTGTGTCCGTGCCAAGGGCAAGCGGAGCGCGTCGATTTCGCCGGGGCGATGGTGGAGGTGCCTTTAGGATTACCCTCCCAACGAGAGACGGATGCCTGCGCCGGTGACCGGCGCAGCATCAGGTGAGAGCAGAAACGCGATTACCTTTGCGGCAGACTCGGGCCTGACCCAGGTGCTGAAATCCGCCTCCGGCATATCCTTGCGATTGATCGGGGTGTCGATGATCGTCGGCAGCACGCAATTAACGCGGATCCCCTTTCCCTTGAGTTCGTCCGCCAAGCCTTCTGTGAGAGCCATGACTCCGGCTTTGGAGGCGGCATAGGGTGCCATGCCTGTCGCCACATTGGCTGCAGCAGCAGCGCCAACATTGACGATGGCGCCGCCAGCAGTCAGATGCGGCAGCGCGGAACGGCACGAGATTGCCGCTGTACGGACATTCATGCGGTACATCCTGTCCCAGCTCTCTACCGAACCATCCGCAACCGTTTCCCACAGAAACCCGCCTGCGACGTTGACCAGTCCATCAACGCCTCCAAGCTGCTGCACAATATCAGCAAATGCGGCGTCCACAGCCGCTTCATCCGCCAGGTCGACACCGGCAGCAACAATGCCGTCAAAGGCAGCAGGGCGAGGGGCGATGTCGATTACAGCAACGATGCCACCCCGCTCCTTGAGCTCCGCACAGACGGCATGACCAAGCGCGCCAAACCCCCCGGTCACAATAAACTTAGCTTGCATTAAGATCCCTTTCAATTCGATCAGTAGGCCTGGGCGCGCACGTGCAGACGCTCTCGCATCCAATTGCCTGCTTCAGTCACTGCACCGGTTGCAGCCTCCACCAGACCCGCTGCGCTCCAATAGCCGTGGAGCATGTTAGCATCGCAATCGGCATCGACTAAAATGCCCGCTTCCACTAATTTTCGACCATAGGCTAATCCCTCATCCCGAAGCGGATCCAGTTGCGCGACCCGAATGAAGGCGGGAGGTAGCTTACTGGCATCGGGGACCCTGAGCGGCGCAATCCAAGGATGATTCCGGTCGATGCCCTCCGGACAATAATGATCCCAAAACCATCGCATATCGGCGGTCGAGAGCAGCCAGTTGCGACCGCCGACTTCCTTGTGAGACGCGGTTTCGAAATCATGATCCGTCGCCGGATATGCCAGCACCTGCCCTGCTATCTCGGGGCCATCTTCATCGCGGGCGCGGATTGTGCAGGCCGCGGCGAGATTGCCGCCTGCGCTTTCACCTACCACGAGAAGTGGGCCGGGCAAGGCGCCTGCGGCCCAGAGCAGTGCAGCATAGGCATCTTCAAAAGGTTGAGGGTAGGGGTGTTCTGGTGCCAAGCGATAGTCTACGCTCACCAGCACACATCCGGCTTGTGCAGCCAGCCTACGGCACACCGAGTCCGCATGATCGAGCGTGCCGACGACCCAACCACCCGAGTGAAAATAGACAGCCTTGCCGACAGCCGCGCCCACTGGCGTGTAGCGTCGGATGGGGATCGGCCCGATTGGTCCCTCGATGCTCTCATTAACGACATCTGCCAGTTCGGGTAAGCCAACCGGAGCTGGCGCGGCTGCAAGCGACGCTTGCATCATTTCTCGCGCTGCGGCCGGAGTGCCTTGATGAAAAAAGGGGCGACCCGACTTCGCATAGGCTTCCAAAATGGCCTGATAATGTGGGTGCACCCTTCCGGTTCCTCTCTTTTTACCGTCCCTTCTCTTATCCTCCCTAACAACAAATATTGCAACGGCGTCTGCGCATTGATTCTCGGGTAAAGCATGTCTTCAGCTATCCCTGCGATCGCCCGAGCGATGCTGAAGCGCAATGGATTGAATGCTTGGCTTGGTAGGCGCATCGCGGACATCATGGGACAGACGCCACAAATCCGGCCAAGCCTTGATCAACCGCCGCCAAGTGCGGCTGAATTGTTACTGCTCGACGAGATAGAGCCAGACCGGTTCCGCGCTCGCCACAATCTTGATAATTACGCTGGTGCGACTTTTGGCGGACAGCAATTAGGGCAATCGCTGGCTGCGGCGGCGCGGACCGCGCCCGGCTGGCCCGCTTCCCAGGCCAGTGGCTTGTTTCTGCGAAGCGGGCGGCTCGACCAACCGATCGATTTTGTGGTCGAACGTGTGAACGACGGAAGGCGCTTCGCCCAGCGGCGCGTGCTTGCCAGCCAAGATGGGCGTGCGATCTTCGATTTTCAGTGCACATTTCACGCTAGGGAAGAAGGTCCAGCGCACCAGTTTGCTCAGGCTGGCAATGCCATATCTCCTGAAAAGCTCCGGCCTCTGCCGGATCTTGTGGCCCACACCGATCTATTGCCCGACACACTGCGCCGGATTTTCGCCATGCCTTTCCCCGTCGAGTTGCGGCCGGCTAAACCGGAGGGCTTGTTTGACGGACCGGGTTCGCCAACGCGGGATCTTTGGATGCGAATTCCCTCGGCGGAAGGGATGAGGGAGGAGGCAGATCACCAAGCCCTGTTGCTCCTACTATCCGATTATTGGCTCGCAGGCGCAGCAGCTGCGCCACACGGCGGCCCGGGACGAACCTTCCTCGTCACTTCCCTTAATCACGCGATCTGGCTCCATGCGCCTGCGCATCTCAATCAATGGCTGCTGTTTCGCATTGACAGCGATTGGGCCAATCACGGTCGGGGCTTGGCGCGCGGAATGCTGTTCGCGCAGGACGGCCGTTTGGTCGCTACAGTCATGCAGGAGGCGCTGCTACGACCCCTGTAGTTGTACCATGCGCTCAGTCTCGACCCCGCAGTTCATAATCACGAATGATCCTCTCGACTGTTGGCCGATGGTCGCCCAGTGCACTCGAGCTCCTGTTCGCGAACTCAGGATCCCGTTCTTTCAGCCGTTTTGCACGGGCGCGACAGATCGCCGCACCAATGACGGTTTGTGTCACTTCTATATAAAGTGTGACCGCGTCGGCTTCGCTGAGACCGCAGGAGCTAAGCTTGCTGATGACGGCTGTGGCATAGGCATTTTCCCGCTCATTGGGTTCACCATTTACGAGATTGGCCAGCAGGTGAGGCAGCGCTTCCGACGCGCGTACCGATGCTGCCGCATGCTCTCTCAGCAAATCCTGCCAAGTGTCTGCTGATTCACAAACATCAGCCGCGCACGCCAGGCGTTGAAGCATCATCTGCTCCAACTCTTCCTTGCTGCGAACATAGCCGTACAGCGTTGCGACGCCAGTATTCAGTCGCTCGGCGAGAAGATTCATCTCGAAACGAGCAAGGCCCAGTTCGCAAGCGGCATCGACAATCGCTTCCAATGTGAGCCGACGGGGGCGGCCTACAGTCCGCTTGACATGACTCCTGCTTAAGGGCGCCTCTTCCATATGCTCAATATCCTGTTTTCGGACGCCGTCCGCAAGAACCGCAACATCCTCCCGGCGATGAATTGGATATTATCCGAATCGCTATCGACAATCACATTTCGGGCTTCAGCGGGGCCCGCGTGCCTCGTTTTCAGAGGACGCGGTAAGGATGAACGGACTACACTATCTGGACTACGCGGCTCTACTGGCCGCGGCACCAGCCCTCGCACCAGAAAGTGTCGGCAGAGGACCACCACTATAGAGGTCAAGAAGGCGGTTAATTATATTTTTTCGCTGATGGCCGCCATATAAGCCCCTTGAGGTATGTTGGGGCAGTTCGTGGGCATCATAGTGAATGGGGTTCGTGAACATTTCCCGCGACGAGCTTGAGCGCCTCAGAGAAGATATGGACGGCGACACACGCCGGCCGAGGTAGAAAATTTCAGCGCGGGCGCACTGTGCTGCCCGCGCCATCTGCTCATTACAATGTTCAATTCGTGGCCATTCTCACCTTTTTGGCGCTGGAACGCTTCATAGGTGATACTTCATCGTTCACCTCATCCAAGCGTTGCTTCGAGCGGGGCTTGGCTTCGGTTTTGGGGGCGGCCGCCTTCGGTGTCCGGCTGGCTTCGCCTTTGCTTGATCGCGGCTTCGGCGCTAAATCCTGAAGAGCAGGTGAGCGCTGCGAAGATGGTTTCGACCGAGCCTTTTTAGCCACCGTCGGTCCATACCGGCCGAGGATGAAAAGATCGATCTTCTTCGTGAGAATGGTGTCGTCGGGCCGACTGCGCTGCCATCCCGTATAGTTCATCATCGCCATGTTGCCGAGCAATATGTCGAGGAAGAATCCGGCTGATTCAGCATGGTCGCCATCGGGGATGAGCCTTCGGGCTGCCAGATCCTCAAACACCTTCGTGACATTACCATTGAACCGGGCAAAGGTCGCAGTGGCGACGCGCGCCATCAAATCAGGAAAGCGCCGGCTTTCAGCTACCATCAGCCGCATCAGATCCAACGAGTTTTCAAGCAGAACATAATCGAGCGCCTTTTGCGCCGTCAGCATCAGGGTCTCAAAAAGAGAACCCTCATGTGGAGCCGAGGGTGAGGGGATCAGCGGCGCGGAGCGACGAGCATAGATTACTTCGCGGAAGATCGCCTCCTTGTCACCGAAATGCTGGTAAAGTGTTCGGGTCGCCACGCCTGCCTGCTTGGCGATGTCGACCAGCGATGTTTCGGCATAACCCTGGGTGACAAACAGATCTGTCGCGACCTCTAGCACAGTGCCTTTGCGCCGTTCCAATTCGGCAAGCGTCGGCCTACCTGCTTGGTTGCGAGGCGTAATCTTCTGCCCGTTCCGGCCGCCTGCCTTTTTCTTCGTGGCCGTTGAGGGCCGAGTTTTCAGCACGATCTAATCATCCCACCTGTAAAACCGCCAATTTAGCTCAATAATCTAGTCGCGCAACGTTCTTGTTTGCAATGGCAGAGTGCCAGGAAGTGTGCTTTTGACCATCGTGCGCGCGATGACTCGGATTTCCGCTCCCTTCCGGCTTTGCCCAAGCAGCACTTGCGGATAATTCCTGCCCTCATCATGATTGTGGTACGCACGCCACGTCGCCAACGGTGGCATGCACGTTAGGCCGCGCGAGTGGCGCTCCTAATGAGTGTGAAAACGGGAAAGCAAGGCAATGAAACCGGGTACAAAATTGAAAAGCGCAGTGTGCGACACTGAAGTGATGGTGATCAAGGCCGGCACCGGGCAGATCGCATGCGGCGGTGTGCCAATGGTAGAGGAGCGATCGGGCGAGAAGGGCGTGATCGATCCCGCCTTCGCAGGTGGGACAATGATGGGCAAACGCTACACTGATGCGGCAGCTACCTTCGAACTGCTGTGCGTGAAGCCGGGTGCCGGATCACTCAGCGTTGACGGCGTTGCAGCGCAGCTCAAGGACGCCAAGCCTCTGCCGTCGTCCGATTGATCAGGTAAAGTCTCAGATCGCATGAACATCGCGCTCCTCCTGGAAATGGCCGCCGACGCGTCGGCGGATCGTGTCGGCCTTGTCTGTGACGACAAGCGCTGGACATATGGTGATCTGCTCGCGGCCGCTCGCGGGGCGTTCGAGATGATCGAGCAGAGCGGCGCGCAATATGTCGCGCTGCTCGATGAAAGCAGTGAGGCATCGGCGATCGCGCTATTCGGTGCGGCGCTAGCAGGCGTGCCCTATTGCCCACTCAATTACAGGCTACCTGATACCGATCTGTCAGCGCTGCTCGCCCGTATCTCGCCTGCGCTGGTTGTGGGCGACGAGGAACGAGTGACACGTATTGCAGGCGATCAGGGCCACATCGTCATGGCGCGCGAGGACTTTGTGGCGAAGGCGCAGGAGCTGGTTCCGGGCGATACGGATCGCGTCTATGATCCAGGGGACGGCGTCGCGGTACAGCTATTTACCAGTGGCACCACCGCCGCGCCCAAGGCTGCGATCCTGCGCCATGCAAACCTGATGGGTTACATCTTGGGTTCTGTTGAGTTTGCGTCAGCAAATGAGGACGACGCGACGTTGATCGTAGTCCCTCCATATCATATTGCCGGCATTTCCGCGATTATGTCGTCCATCTATGCGAATCGTCGCATGGTCATGCTGCCCGCTTTCACTCCGGAAGACTGGCTGCAGTTGGTCGAAGCCGAGAAGGTGACAAACGCTTTCGTCGTTCCGACCATGTTGCAGCGCGTCATCAACATGATGGAGCAGGGAGTGCGGGCGGATGTCTCCTCGCTTCGGGCGATCGCCTACGGCGGCGGCAAGATGCCCCTGGAGGTGATCCAGAGCGCTCTTACTTTATTCCCTCACACCGGTTTCACCAATGCTTACGGCTTGACTGAAACCAGTTCAACCATCGCCCTACTCGGACCCGATGATCATCGCGCTGCTCTGGCGTCCGATGATCCAAAGGTGCGGGCACGCCTGACATCAATTGGCCAAGCCCTGCCCACGGTGGAAATCGAGATTCGTGATGAGGATGGCAGGGTGCTCGGTCCCCGCAGCGCCGGCGAAATTTATGTCCGGGGCGAGCAGGTATCAGGTGAATATAAGGAACGTAGTGCGCTGCTGCCTGGCGGCTGGTTCCCTACCCGAGATGCCGGTTACATGGACGAAGAAGGTTATATTTTCTTGTCCGGCCGCGCGGACGACGTCATCGTGCGCGGCGGTGAAAATATGTCTCCAGGTGAGATTGAGGATGTGCTGCTGACCCATCCCGGCATCGCCGACGCGGCAGCGGTAGGTATTCCTTCTGTCGAGTGGGGAGAGGCGGTAGGAGTGGCCATCACCGTGCGTGATGGGCATGCGCCAAGCGATGACGAACTCAAGGCACTTGTTCGCGACCGTCTGCGTTCCTCACGCGTGCCAGAGCGTATCGAACGGGTCGAAGCGCTGCCCTATAATGAGATGGGCAAGTTGCTTCGCCGCGAGGTGAAGAAGCTTTTCGCCTGAAGACATGTCAGGGCGGCGTCGCATCAATCGTCCGGATTGTCGGTGATTGCATCAATCAGACCCCACGTCAAAGCGGTTCGCGCAGTGATCCGCCGGCCCGAAAGGATGAGGGCTGCCGCGCGCTGCCGGCCAATGCGCCTAGAGAGGGAGACGCATCCGCCGGCGCCCGGCAGAATGCCCATGCCAGTTTCTGGCAGCTGGAACCACGCATCGGACTTTGCCGTGAGTCGGCGGGCATAGGCTGCAAGCTCCAATCCAGATCCCACACAACCGCCCTGCACATGAACGTCCATGATGCCCGGCCGCCGGACAAGGGCTCGCGCCGGCAAGGTCCGCATGCGAATGGCATGGGCTTCCGTTGCATCGCTCGTGGTTCCAAATTCGTGAAGATCCGCCCCTAGGCTGAAGCAACGACCAGCGCCGCGCAGCGTGACGCGTTCGATACTCCCATCCATTGCTGCGACGCTGAATGCTTCGAACAGGCCGTCCCGCATCGGCCGGTCTATGGCGTTCAGCGACTGCGGGCGATCGAGCAGGATCGCGAGCGTCTCGCCCCGTCTGTCCAGTTGAATTCGGCCTGGCGCTTCGGCCTGCCGCTTGGCGTCGCGCTGACTTGCTCGCCAGGTCTGATGTTCTGCGCCAGCCTGCAACGCAGCGAAGGCGAGAGATTCGAACGTAAGCGCACCATCAAAAGGCATGCCATCGATGCTTCGCAGCAACTGGGTCACAATGGCAGATGCCTGCGGCGCTGCGCGGATAGCTCTAGCCAACGCTGGCAAGGAAATGGGCGGCTCAACTATAAGATCGACTCGCCTGCTTTGCGGATGGTCGGCGCGACCGATGCCGATCAAAGGTACCGGTGGTAAGGGATCGATCGCAAGATCGTCAGGCCAGTGGTCAAGGTCTACGCAGACAAAGGGTCGCAGGTCGGCGCGCCAATCCTGTCCTAACATCCATGTTTCTAGCTGATCGTCCTGCATGGCTACAAGCTGCATCCTGGTTGCGGCACGCGCAAGTCGCCCCGCCGATATGTATGACAAGTTACTGGTGAACCGATCAATCGGCATGGTAAGGGATCTTCCGTTTTTGGTTCCTTCCTCGACCGCAGAGAGAGAGATGCGACGACTGTTATTCGCCCTGTCAGCGGCCACAATGCTGGCCGACGCTGCCACCGCACCTGCGCGGCCCGCTTTCATCAAACCGGTACAAAGGCCAAACATCCTGTTGATCGTGCTGGACGATGTAGGCTATTCCGATTTTGGCTCCTATGGATCGGAGATCCGCACACCGGCCATCGACGCACTAGCCAAAGGGGGGCTGCGCTACAATCGCTTCGATACAAGGGCCGTCTGTTCGGCGACCCGAGCCGCGCTGTTAACTGGACGTAATAATCAGTCAGTCGGGATGGAGTCGCTCGCGTCCGTCCGTAACAGGCGTGATCCGGCCAACACCGCTACCGACCGCGGCGAGATGCCGGCCAATGCGGAAACGATGGCGCAGGCGCTGAGCCGGGCGGGTTACGCTACCTACGCGGTCGGCAAATGGCATCTAGCGCCGGACTATGACGCTCCGCCCAAGGGGCCCGCCGCATCCTGGCCGTTGCAGCGCGGATTCCAAAGCTATTACGGCTTCATCGGTGGCTGGACCGACCAATATAAGCCAACGCTGGTTGAAGGTAATGCACCTGTGCCGACGCCCGCGCGCGCCGGGTACCATCTTAGCGAAGACCTGGTTGATCATGCTATAGCGGCGTTCGACAAAAAGCCCAATGACAAGCCAGCTTTCGTCTATCTGGCGTTCGGCGCTGGTCATTCTCCCATTCAGGTACCGCGCCGCTACATTGACAGTTATGCGGGAGTCTATGAACGCGGATGGGACGTGCTGAGAGAGGAACGGTTCGCCCGTCAGAAGAAGATGGGCCTGGTTCCACACGGCACACAGCTGTCCCCTCGCAATGCCGGTGATGCTGCCTGGAACAGCCTCGACCCGGTGCGCAGGCGCGTGTTCGCGCGCTTCATGGCGACCTATGCTGGCTTCATCACTCATACAGATGAGCAGATCGGGCGACTGATCGATCACCTTAAAGCATCGGGTGCGCTCGACAATACTCTGGTGATGGTCATCTCAGACAATGGTGCAGCGAGCGAGGCGCAGCCCGACGGCGCCTTCCGGGTGCCGTATGGCGATCGCACGACGGTCGAGCAGATGGATGCGAGTCTGGATGAGCTAGGAGGACCAACTACGCAGGCACTCTATCAACGGCCTTGGGCAATGTTGGGAAGCACGCCCTTTCCCCGTTACAAGCTGTGGCCCAATGCCGGGGGCATACGCGCGCCGCTCGTCGTCAGCTGGAAGGGCCATCTTGCCAGTCCCGGGGGCATACGCACGCAGCGAGTGGATGCAATCGACCTCGCACCCACGTTGCTTGAAGCGGCGGGCACGCGGTTTTCCGCGAGCATCGCTGGCGTCAAGCAGCTGCCGGTCGCTGGTCGGTCGATCAGCGCGACCTTCCGGTCCCCTAAAGCGCCCGGCCGGCGGTCGCAATTTTTCGGCCTCTATGCCAACCGTGCCATCTATTCGGGTATGTGGGAGGCTGTCGCGATGCGTCCCTGCGGCGGCGATATCTCGACCGAACGATGGCAGCTGTTCGACAGTTCGCGCGACTTCGCTCAGGCGCGGGACGTGGCAGCGATCAATCCGGCGGTGTTGAAGCGACTGAAACGGCTGTGGCAGCAGCAGGTCGACACATGGGTAGGTCAGCCGTTGGCCGGTCAGCAGCCTATCGCCGTGTGCAAATATATGCGGATGGGTGACGCTTTCGCTTCTCAAGGTGATTGAACTGGCGGACGCGAATGCAGCAGCATTCGCCGCAGCGATAAGAAATGAGTATATGTCATTTCACATTGGCAGAGATGAGCCTACGGCGTAGGACACGTTCTTCGCGGCAAGAAATTAGAGTTAAGGGGAGCATGTGGTGAAGGATCAGTACGATTATATCGTGGTGGGTGCGGGATCGGCAGGATGCGCACTTGCCAGTCGGCTCGCCGACGATCCGGCAAACCAGGTGCTGCTCATTGAAAGTGGACCGGCTGACAAGAACAGCTTCATCCATATGCCACGTGGCATCGGCGTCATCCTCAATCCGGGCAGCAAATATATCTGGGACTATCAGGTTCAGACCGGCGGCAATGGGCCGGAGGAACGTTGGTTTAGGGGTCGCACGTTGGGCGGCTCTAGCTCGGTTAACGGCATGGTCTATATGCGCGGTGCCCCGCTTGATTACGATGGCTGGGCCGCGATGGGCTGCCAGGGTTGGGGCTGGAAGGATGTCGGCGCGGCCTTTGCCCGCCTTGAAAATCATGATCAGGGCGCAGCTCAATGGCGAGGCGGGGAGGGGCCGTTGCGCATTACGACGCATCCCGCCGGTGACCCTCTTTTCGACGCCATATTGACGGCTGGCGAGGAAATGGGCGTCGCGCGCGTCGCCGACGTGAACGAAGTGAATGCCTGCCGCGAAGGCGGTCTGGGGTGGCAGCCGACGACTCGTTTCAAAGGCGCGCGTTTCAGCTCTGCCCGTGCTTTCCTGGAGAAGGCTGAGCAGCGAGGCAATTTGCATGTAGCGACGGATACCGACGTTCTGCGTGTCGAATTCGACGGTCGGCGCGCCGTGGGCGTGCGGGTGCGTGACAAGCAGGGCGAGCGAAGCGTCAAGGCTGCGAAGGAGACGATCTTGTCTTGCGGTGCTATCCAGACACCCAAGCTGCTGCAGCTTTCGGGAGTGGGTCCTGCGGACCTGCTACAAGCGCACGGGATCGAAATCGTCGTCGACGCGCCCGATGTGGGCAAGAATATGCGGGAACATCGTCATGTCGACCTCAAGATGCGGGTCAAGAGCCATAGCCAGAACAAGGATCTTTCCGGCTGGCGGGCCATCTGGTCGGCGCTGCGGTATTTCCTGACAAAAACCGGGCCGATGAGCCACGCCGCCCATGAAATCGGTGGTTTTGCTAAGTCGGAAGAAGGCATTGATCATGCAGATTTGCAGTTCGGTCTGATGTCCATGTCTTCTGGCCGGGATCCGGATGGTAAAATCGGTATTGACCCCTATCCGGGCATTACCTTCATCACCTATTTCACGCGGCCGGAAAGCCAGGGCGAGGTGCGCATTCAGTCCGCCGACCCCGATGTCGCTCCCCACATCAACGCAAATCATTTGTCGGCGGAGATCGACCGCAGGAAGTTTGTCGCAGCCTTCCGCTGGAATCGCCGATTGGCTCAGCAGCCTGCCCTGAAGGCGTGGGGCGCCGAGGAGATGGAACCGACTGCGTCGCTGGAGACAGACGAAGACATATTGGCGCACGCGATGGAATTGGGCGGCACCTGCTTCCACATGGCCGGCACCGCGCGCATGGGGGTGGATGAACGAGCGGTGTGCGACCCTCAGCTGCGGGTAAGGGGCGTGAATGGCCTGCGCGTCGCGGATACGTCGATTATGCCTACGCTGGTGTCTGGCAATACAAATGGGCCCGCGATGATGATCGGCATGCGCTGCGCGGATTTCATTCTTGGTCAGTCGAAATAATACCGTCCCTGGCGCGCGACCGAGGCTTGAGCTAGCAGGGCCCCTCTGCTTTCTGCGAAGCCAGTGTCCTGGGTAGGCGCCCCAAGAGCACGCCTACCGCGCCGTGCCAGATCGGAGAGGAAGGCGTATGAAGGATTTGTCAGGCCGGACGGCCATTGTCACGGGCGGCGGAACGGGCATGGGCCGGGAACTGGTGCGCCAATTGGCGGCCGCGGGTTGTAGCGTTGCAACATGCGACGTTTCGGAAGAAAATTTGGCTGAAACGATGGTGCTTGTCGATGCCGACCGCCTGCCAGAAGCCGTGCGCGTGACGAGCCATATTGCTGACGTCTCGCGAGAGGCGGATCTGACCCGCTTTCGCGAAGAATTTCAGGCAGAGCATGGGACCGATCGCCTCAATCTGCTCTTCAACAATGCGGCCATCGGCGGGGGCGGCAGCATGTTCACCGACAGCCGCGAGCATTGGGATCGCACCTTCGCAGTCGTTTGGGGGGGCGTCTATCTAAGCGTGCGCGCATTTCTGCCTTTGCTGGTTGCAGCGGATGAAGCCCGGATCATCAACATGTCCAGCCTCAACGGTCTGTGGGGCAGCATCGGCCCGTCAGCCCCCCATACAGCTTATGTTGCCGGTAAATTTGCCGTGCGCGGCTTTACTGAAGCGCTGATGATCGATCTTGCGCTAAATGCGCCACATGTACAGGCGTCTGTTGTCATGCCCGGCCATGTGGGCACTCCTATTTCCGCTAATACGCGCCGCTACCTGTCAGGCGGCAAAAGTGACGAACTGTCGCCGGAAAAAGTGGAGCAGATCCGCGCTCGGCTTGCCGCGGCTGGTCGGCGGGGAGAGGCGCTAAGTGACGAACACATTCAGGCGGAAGCCGCCCTCTTTGCCCGCCGGTTTGAAGAGGAAGCTCCCACGACCGCAGCGCAGGCGGCCGCGGAAATCCTGACTGCTGTTCGCGCTGGTGAATGGCGCATTCTCGTGGGGGAAGATGCAAAGCTGACGGATGCGATGGTTCGCGCCGAGCCGGAGCGGGCCTACACGCCCGAATTTTTTGCGCGGGTGCAGTCCAAGGTGAAATGGATGTTTGCTGGATAGCGCCAGCCGGTCTTAGTGTGGGGCGGGACGCTTTGCCTTTTGCCAGTCTGCCCGGTTGGAAATGACGGTGTTTAGCGCCTTGGCCCACCAATTGGGCCCCTTGGCATGATTAACGATGTTGAAATGCTGAGCATGGCGAATCTCCAGAAGTTCTACCCCGTCGAGGCCAGGCGTATAAGTATAGGGGACATTGACGGGGATGAAGAAACTGTCCTGCGCACCCAGTGTCTCAGTTCCCAGACGTAAACTGCCCGCAATGATATAGTAGAGGCAGTCCGTATTGTGGCTGTGCAAGGGAAGGGGAAAGTTCCGCTTGAACCAGACATGGGTAAGGTTGAACCCGGGCAGGTTGCACAAGACCTTTACCTCCTGGCCATCAAGCAAGCCATGATCGACCAGCGCCACCGCCCCTTTCGTCTGTGTTTCTGTGCCTGGCACGAACGTCAGGCAATCGGTGTCACCGAGATCTGGCGCTTCGCCCGCCCGCATGATCGTGAAGCCAGGGCCCTGTGTGTGCGCCTCAGTCATAGGTTTCTCCTTAACCAGCCTGATTAGGCTTTTCCTTGATTTGGATGAGAACGAGTTCGACCCCCGCGATCCGCGGCAGTGGCGCTTCGGTCGCGACCGAAAACCGGTCTCGCCAGGCGGGATTGGCACTAAAGCAATCGACGCGGCCGTACGGCGGGTAACCGGCCGCGGCGGCGCGCGCTTCTCCCTCGCCCAGATCTGGTATCGCCAAGACCAGGCTGCTCAAGCCTTCGCCTCGTTCATCGATCTGGGAGCGAATGGCGTCTGCAATGCCCTCACGTCCGCGTGGCGATATAAGTTCAATACCCGCAGTCCAGGATATGGCGACGCGCAAGCCTAGGCCTGGAGGATCGAAAATTTCAAAGTCAATAATGCCTAGAGCGCGTGCCAGTTCATCACATGCGGTGTCAAAATTCTCCTCCCGATAAGAGAGGATAACACGATTGATGGTTGGACCGGGCTTCATCACCATAGGTTCCTTCGACCGAAATCCCGCAAACAGATTAAGCCCGATGCATTACGTTCTTCAAGGGTTGTGATTCGCAACAGCTGGCGGAGCAGGCAGGAAATTCATTGCACCCGAGTCGTTTCGATATTTCCGAACGAAATTCTGATTTTTTCACCATGTTGAAACTGCGTCTTTCGGGCAACAGTCCACCTCAAGCTCGCCGAAAAACGCGCTGCTGATGCGTAAGAAGATTGAAAATCGATCACCTTAATGCACAGTTACATGTGCAATCAGAATCAAAGGGTGGGAGAGGAATTTGCAGGTGAAAACCGCTATTCGTTGGCTGGCGAGCGCGAGCATTTTGATGATCAGCGCTGCCGCACAAGCGCAGGCCCCGGAGGAGCAGGCGGCATCGAGCGTGTCGAATGAAGACATTGTTGTGACGGCACGCCGTAAGGACGAAAGTCTTCAGGATGTCCCGCAGGTGGTGAACGCTGTCACTGGCGCTGCGATTGAAAAGCTCAACATCCAGAAATTCGAGGACATCCAGACGGTTGTACCGGGTCTCTCGTTGGCCAGTGGCTCTTCAGGAACATCGACAAGGCTTTCGCTGCGCGGCGTTACCTATGACTCCTTCGGCTCTGCCCCGCCGACCGTCGAATTCTACATGAACGATGCGACGATATTCGGAACCCTGCTGTTCCAGTCCATGTATGACATCGGTCAGATCGAAGTTCTGCGTGGCCCGCAGGGCACGTTGCGGGGTCGAGCAGCACCTTCCGGGTCCATTACGGTCACTACCCGTCGTGCGGATCTGTTTGATGTGGGCGGTTACGTGAACGGTACCGCAACGGACAGAGGTGGCATCAACCTCAATGCCGCGATTGGTGTGCCGATCATTAAGGGCGCAGTTGCGCTCCGGCTTGCCGGCATCGTCGACCAGAACGACTATGACTTCGTGAAGAGCGTTAATAACGGCACCTCCCCATTTTCCAATTCGCGCGGCGGTCGTGCTAGCTTGCGGATTGAACCAAGCGATAATATCACCGC
The DNA here is from genome assembly GCF_042654265.1 of Sphingobium tyrosinilyticum. Classification (NCBI taxonomy): domain Bacteria; kingdom Pseudomonadati; phylum Pseudomonadota; class Alphaproteobacteria; order Sphingomonadales; family Sphingobiaceae; genus Sphingobium; species Sphingobium tyrosinilyticum. The sequence continues at coordinate 152,160 of NZ_JBHSFZ010000058.1, forward strand.
AAATATCACTTATCAGTATCTGGATCGCCAGCAAAAAGCCTTTCCGGGCGTAGAGTCGATGGTGATTTCTCAGCCCGGCGCGGCTGTCGGCACAGGGCCTTTCCTGCGCGCGGCGGATCGTCGCGGCATTACTGACGGCGCGGTTACGATAGACGAGCAGCAACAGGTGCTGAACGGACAATTGACTTGGCGCTTTGCGGGGCAGCGGCTTGATTATGTAGGATCGCTCACCTTCTGGGACAGCAAGACGAGCACACCGCAGGATCTGGCCAATCTCATACCGGGGACTGAACTGCGGCAGAACGTCGAGACCGATTTCCAAACGCGGTCTAATGAAGTGCGGCTGTCCTCGGATGAGCGCCTCTTCAATTTCCTTGATTACACGATCGGTGTTTTCGATTTCTGGAACAGGTCGACCAACGACATCGACAATGTGGGAACGTTGATCGACACCTATCAGCGCCGCCATGAAAGGTCGTTCTTCGGCAATTTGACAGCGCATCTGGGCGAGAATACCGAAATCTCGGGCGGCATCCGTAAGATCACGTTCAAGTCGGCCGATCGGATGACGCTCACCGCCTTTGGTATCGATCTACTCCCCTATGTCGAAAGAAAGCACACGCCGACTATCTACAACGCATCGATCTCGCATCGTTTCAGCGATGACTTCATGGTCTATGCGAGCACTGGTAGCAGCTGGCGTGCAGGGCCGCTCACCCTGGGCGTGTTCCGCCCACTTACGCCAAATCTGGACCGCTTCCTGAATATCCGTCCGGAGAAATCGAAGTCCTATGAAGTGGGCTTCAAGTCGACGCTCCTCGATCGCCGTTTGACGCTCAACGTCTCGGCGTTCCACCAGGACTTTGATGGATATATCTATCGCGGAGCGCCGGTGAACTATGTCAATCTGGGTAGAACTGGCGAATCCCTCAATGTCTTCAACTTTCAGGCGAATGTCCCAGCCAAGGTCAATGGGGTGGAAGTTGAACTTGCTTACAAGCCAAGCGACCGCTTTAACCTGAGTGCGTCCTTCGCTTATGCCAAGGGTAAGATCAAGAACGGTGAAATTGCATGTAACGACAGCGATGGCGACGGCGTGCCAGATACCGGACCAGTGACTATCGGTTCGATCAAGGCGGCCTCGGGTGGCGATGCCGTAGCTGCTTGCTCAGTCACGCAACGACTGTCTTACGCGCCAAACTGGAGTCTCGTGCTGACGCCGGAATATAACGCGCCGATCACCGAGCGTGTGAGCGGCTTTGTTCGCGGTCTCTTCTCCTATTATCCGGACAATCCCAACGACCCGACGAACGCGTTCGACAGTGTCAAGGCATATAGCCTGCTCAATCTCTATCTAGGCATCCGGGATCCTGACAATGCTTGGGAAGTGTCCCTCTTCGCGAAGAACCTCCTCAACACCAAGCGGACGCTGACACGCGGTGATCGTCCGCAGGCGACCTTTGGCGTCACTAACCCCGCTTATGGCGATTATGTCAGCGCCACCTACACTAGGCCGCGGGAATTTGGGGTCAACGTCCGCTACGCATTCGGCTCACGCTGAGTCTCTCCATCGGCTAGCCGAGGAATAGGGCGGTGGGACTTCCCATCGCCCTCTTTTTTGTCCTTCATAAGCAAGAGATAAACAGGAGCAGGAGGCGACGGCGGTGGGTCGGATAGCAGAACTGCCGCTACGGAAGATAAAAGGGGGCTTGGTTCTGCGTTCGCCCAGAGGCGTCGATCCAAGATTTTCGCGCTGGTAAGAAGATTGTACATGAGCGATTGCGATTATGATCAAGAGGAGCTTTGCCGCACTAGTGCGGAGAAATACATGTATCCTCTTAGGCCCCATGTCGGAAATTATGTGGCTGCAATGATATGGAATCAGGTTAACGACAAGGTCTGCGCCATCGCCCTTCATCTCGTGCCGGACGCGCGCGAGAGCCTTCTCCAGGACATTAAGCATGTGCGCTATTTTGACCGCTATCGGCGCGACGTCGGGATCTGGCGACTCGCCATGCGGACCGTCGCTTTTGACCGGCGTTACGCCGTATCAGTCGACGATGATCATCTCGCGGCGGGCCGCGCGACGCAAGTGCTGAGCTATGCAGACTTTGCTCTGCCGCAGCTTGCGCGCGCCGGTGGCGGAGCAAATTGCAGATGATTAGCCGGTTGCTGCATTCGGGCCTACCGAAGGAGGAGGCAATCGAGCCGGACCTGCCCATCGTAGATCCCCATCATCATCTGTGGGACCGCAGTCCGATCCTGCACCTTGTCGATCCGCCGCAATTTGGATGGCAGGAGGTGATGCTGCGCGCGCCGCGCTATATGATCGATGACTTCTGCGCTGACCTGTGTGGCGGTCATCGCGTGGTAGCGACGGTGCATGTAGAAGCAAGCCATGCTTATCGTCCGGATGGTCCCGAAGCGCTGCGGCCGGTCGGCGAAACGGAATTCGTCGCGGCAGCAGATAGTACCTGTGCGAGAGGCTATGGAAAGGGCGTCAATGTGTGTGCCGCTATCGTGGGCCATGCCGATCTGACGCTGGGCAGCGGCGTGGTGCCCGTACTGCAGGCTCATGTCAAAGCTGGGAATGGGCGATTTCGCGGTGTCCGGCACAGCGCTGCATATGATCCCGACCCTGCTGTATTGGGGCCGGCCAATGAGCGAGAAGGGCTCTATCGCACTCAAGCCTTCCGCGCCGGCTTTGCACAACTAGCTCCAATGGGCCTCAGCTTCGACGCCTGGCTACTGGAACCGCAGCTAGCCGACCTGATCGACTTGGCTGCGGCGTTCCCCGAAACCTCGATCATTCTTGACCATTTGGGTACGCCCGTTGGCAACGGCAGCTATGCTGGCCGGCTCCAGGAGCGTTTTCCAATCTGGAAATCTCATATCGCCCGTTTGGCGGAATTGCCTAATGTCTCGTTGAAATTGGGTGGTCTTGGCATGGACTATACGGCGCTGCCCTCCTTCATGGTTGATCCGCCCGCAAGTTCGGCTCAACTCGCGGCCGAATGGCGGCCATGGATCGAAGGTGGGATTGAGGCATTCGGGCCAGATCGGTGCATGTTCGAAAGCAATTATCCAAGCGAATGCGGCGCCGGCGGATACGGCACTATCTGGAACGCCTTCAAGCGAATTGTGACCGGCGCTTCAGCACAGGAAAAGGCGGCGTTGTTCAGCCAAACCGCAGCGCGAGTCTATCGGATCGATCTCTAAGCATCGCCCCCGCGCAATTATGCCTGAAGCGCCTAGAGCGCCTTGTCACATCCAATGCAAGGGGACAAGGAATGAAGCTATGCGAGCAGCGCCAATTGGCCGTGCTATCACCGAGAGGAAATATCCATGCAGCTGAGCCTGCCTGAAGACAGCCAACCCGTTAAGGAGATGTTCGAGCGGTTTTTTGCCGCCGAGTCGACCAGCGCGCTGGTGCGGGAGGCGGAGCCCACCGGCTTCCATGCGGGGCTGTGGAAGGAACTGGTAGCGTTGGAAGTGCCCTTCATGCGCGTTCCTGCTTCGGCCGGTGGTGGCGAAATGAGCCTGTTCGACGCCTGTCTGATGATGGAGGAGGCCGGCCGGCGGCTCGCTCCCGCGCCGTTAGCGGAATCGCTGGTCGCACTGCGCATCCTAGGGCAGGTGGGTGGCGATGCCGCTGCGCAATGGATTGAAAAGGTCCGCGGTGGTGAAACCGTACTGACCTTTGCGCTGAAATCCGTCTCGGATGGCAGGTCGCAGCTCGTGCCCGGCGGCGCGGTGGCGAAGGGCATCCTGACCTTCGACGGACAGGCGCTGGCGATCGAGCTGCCCGGCGAGCCGCTTGACGCGCCTTTCTCGCTCGGCGGGAATGCGCTGGGCCGCTTCACGCCGGGAACGGGTGAGCGAATTCTGCTTTCCACCAACGCTGACGCAGCGAGCATCTGGGCGGCGGGCCTGGAGGAATGGAAGATCCTCACCGCAGCGGCGCTGATCGGCCTCACGCAGGAAGCGCTGGGAATGGCGGCTGCTTATGCGAATGAACGTATCGCATTCGGCATTCCGATCGGCGCGAACCAGGGGCTTGCCCACCCGCTCGCCAATGACGTGATCGACGCGGATGGCGCGGCCTATCTGCTGTGGTGGGTCCTGCGCGGTATTGCGAAAGGCGACACGGACGCCGGTGCAACCATCTCGATGCTCAGTTGGTTTGCCAGCCGAACGGCCAGCACCGCCGTCGCGCATGCGCTCCACACCTTCGGCGGCTATGGCCTGTCGAACGAATATGACATCCAGCTTTACCATCGTCGCGCTAAGAGCTGGGCACAGGCCCTGGGCGACCCGCAAACCGAACTGGAGCGCGGGGGGCGCCGCCTACTGCTGGGCGAAGCTGCCGCATTGCCTGATGTGGGAAGGGTGGATATCAATTTCGAAGGGCCAGACACCAGCACGGGCCTCGCCGCTGAAGTGCGCGCATTGTTCGACTCCATCCTAGATCCCAAAAAGCACCGGCTGCACGAATATAATTTCGAAGCGCATGATTGGGACGTGCACCGTGCAATCGGCAAGGCTGGCCTGCTCTTTCCCGAATGGCCCGAGAAATGGGGTGGGCGCGGCGCTGACACCGAGCAGGTGCGTGCTGCAAACAAAGTGTGGATCGATGTTGGCTATGCCGGTTTTCCGCGCGGCGTCACGGGGATGGCCGGCAAAATGGTCCAGCTTGTGGGTTCGCCAGAATTGCAGGAAGAAGTGCTGCTGCCCTTCGCACGCGGTGAAAAGACCAGCTGCCTTGGCTTTACAGAACCCTCAGGTGGGTCGGACGTGTTTGCGGCGAAGACGCGGGCAGTTAAGGATGGTGATGAATGGGTCATCAACGGGCAGAAGATGTTCACTTCCGGAGCGGAACTTGCCGACTATGTTTTGCTGCTCGCCCGTACCGACCCCGAGGCGCCCAAGCATAAGGGGCTGACTTTGTTTCTCTGCCCGATGAAGCAGGGCGGGGTGGAAATCCATCCAGTTGAAACCTTCATGGACGAGCGGACAAACGCGACCTTCTATGAGGATGTGCGCATTTCCGACCGCTACCGTCTGGGCGACGTGAATGGCGGTGCACGCGTGATGGCGATGCTGCTGACCACCGAACAGGGCGGCACCATGTATCACCACCAGTTACGTGAAATGGTCGCGGCGGTGGCCGAATGGGCGAGGAGGCAGGAACGTGACGGCAAGCCGCTGATCGAAAATAGCAATGTTCTAGCCCGTCTGGCGCGAACTTACAGCAATGCCTGCGTCGCCGAGGCGCTTAACGGCCGGTCCACCTGGACGCAGATGACAAAGGGGCAGGATCTTGCCTTTGGTCCGGCGGCTAAGGTTTTCTCTACAGAGGCATTCATCGCCGACTCAGCGGATCTGGTTGATCTTGCCGCGCCGGAATCGCTGCTGCGCGGCAAGACAGGGTTGGGCGTGGTTGAGATGGGCTATCGCCACTCCACTGCCACCAGCGTCTATGCGGGAACCAGCGAAGTGCTGCGGTCCATGGTGGCCGAGCGTCGGCTCGGCCTGCCGCGTAGCCGGGCCTGACGGTTGACGCTGAGACTAAGCGCAGTTAGCCATTAAACATTGCACACAGGTATGTGCATATATGAGGAGTCTGGCTATGTCTGAGGATGTTCGGCACCTCGCCGACAAGATCGCCATTCGTGAAGTGCTGGATGAATATTGCCTGCGTTTGGAGGTCAATGATTTCGAGGAATGGCTGGACCTGTTCACACAGGACAGCATCTACGAGGTATTTCGCCGGGAATTAAAAGGCCGCGATGAGATCCGCGCGATGTTGAGCCTTGCACCCCATGGTGTGCATCTGGGTGGCGCGTTGCGGATCGAGTTGCAGGGCGATGCGGCAGAGACGATCCAGAACTACGCCTTCTACGGCGACGATCCGGCACATAGCAATCAAGGCTGGTATCATCGCACGCTGGTGCGCACCGATAAGGGTTGGAAGATTTCCCGAACCAAAGTGAAGCTGCAAAAGCATGTGACGCCGGCGGAGAATGCCTGACCATGGCGCTGTTTCTGGTCCAGTGTCGCGACGTGCCAGAGGGTGCTTCCCTCCGCGCGCAGCATCGTCACGATCATCTCGCCCATGTGCGCGGCAGCGGGCAGACGCGTCTGGCGGGCGGCGTGCTGGGCGAGGATGACGCGATCGTCGGATCCTGGCTGGTGATTGAGGCGGCGAACCAGGCGGAAGCCCAAGCCTGGTGCGCTGCAGACCCCTTCCGCAAGGCCGGCGTTTATGCCGACGTCACCATCACGCCCGTGCGCATGACCTATACCAACCTCAAGCCCGAGGGTATCTGACATGCCCTTCGCGACCCATAAAGGGACGCGCCTTTACTGGCGCCTTCAGGGCCTCCAGGGGGCTCCCGTCATCGTCCTCCTCCACGGTATCGGCGCTGACCAGACCCTTTTCGACGCGATCGTGCCGTTTCTGATCGATGAGTATCGCCTGTTGCGCGTAGATTTTCGAGGGCATGGCGCATCCGACGCGACTGCGGGCGACTATAGCCTGGACCTACTGGTTGGCGATGTGCTGGCGGTTATGGACGCAGCGGGCGTGGACAAAGCGACCCTGTGCGGCGTGTCCCTGGGCGGCATGGTCGGCATGGAGGCCGGCCTCAAGGCGCCCGATCGATTCACGGGCCTTATCCTCGCCTGCACGTCCCCTTCTCTGACGGACTTCTGGCGAGGCCGCGTCGCTGCCGTGCGAGAGGCGGGTGGGATGTCCGGGATCGCCGCTGCTGCGACAGGGGCGGTGCTTTCCAAGGACTATGCCGCTGCCCATCCCGGCTTTGTCGATGGCGCGCGCTACGCGCTCAGCCATATGAGCCTGGACGGTTATGCCGGCTGCGGAGCGGCGATCCGGGACATGGACGTGCTCGACCGCTTGCCGGGGCTTGACCTTCCGGTGCTGGTGCTGGCGGGGGAGCAGGATCTGGCGACGCCCTTCACCGGCCATGGCGACCGCATCGTAGCTGCCATTCCCGGTGCGCAGAGCCTGATCATGCAGACCGGCCATTGGGCATGCGTGGAGGCGCCGGACCAATTTGCCCAAGCCGTGCGCGAATTCGCGGGCTGATGATTTTTCCAACCCAGACGAATGAGATTAGATCATGCGACTTCTTCAGATCACAGGTCCGGGCGGCATTAACGACCTCCGCTTCGTCGAAAAGCCCATCCCTACGCCCGGCGAAGGCGAGGTGGTGCTGCGCGTAACGGCGGCCAGCCTCAACCGCCGCGACCTGACCATGATCTCCAGCACCAGCGCACCCGGCACGCCGCAGCCGCCCTTCACGCCGATGTCGGACGCGGCGGGGGTGGTCCATGCGGTCGGGCCCGGGGTCACGTGTGTGAAGAAAGACGACCGTGTCACCTCGCTTTTTTTCCAGAAATGGATGGACGGTCCGATCAACTCTGAAGTCCGCTGGGCGACCGTTCCCAGCATGGTGCATGATGGAGTCGCTGCCGAATATGTGACCTTGCTGGCGCAGGGGGTACATCCGGTTCCAGTCGGCCTCACCGATCAGGAAGGTGCGACCCTGCCCTGCGCTGCACTGACGGCATGGCGTGCGATGTTCGAGGATGCCGGCCTTCAGAGCGGCGCCAAGATCGTTGTGCAGGGCACCGGCGGCGTCTCGATTTTTGCACTGCAATTTGGCGCGGCAATGGGCATGGAAGTGGTCGTCACCTCCTCATCCGACGAAAAGCTGGAGCGGGCCAAGGCGCTCGGCGCGGCGCACACCGTCAATTATCGCACTCATCCCGATTGGGGCGCTGAGGTCAAGAAGGCGGTCGGCTCGGCCGGCGTCGACTTCGTTCTGGGAGTGGGCGGCGCGGGCAACCTGGCCCAGAGCCTGGACGCCATTGGGCTCGGTGGCCACATCGCCATTGTAGGCATGCTTGGTGGTGCGGAAGAAGTGCTTCCCTTCCGCGCGCTCACCGGCAAGAACGCCAAGCTGCAGGGCGTGTCCGTCGGCAACCGGGCAATGTTCGGCCGCATGGCCGCGGCGATCGAGCAGCATGCAATCAAGCCGGTGATCGACAAGGTCTATCCTTTCGCAGAGGCAATCGAGGCATTCCGGGCGATGAAGGCGGGTGACCTGTTTGGCAAGATCGTGATTGATCTGGAATCGAAATGATGAACGATCACGCCGCCGCTTTCGCCGACAAGGTCGCTATCGTGACCGGCGCGAGCAGCGGTGTGGGCCGTGCCTATGCACTTGCGCTTGCTGAGGCGGGCGCGACGGTCGTCGCCTCGGCGCGCTCGGTCGGTGATCGCACGGCGAGGGACGCCCGGCGCGGCACGTTGGCAGAGGTGGTGCTGGCTGCGGAGCGAATGCCCGGCCACATCATCGCACTCGCCTGTGACGTCACGGTGGAATCTGACATCGTACGGCTCATCGCCCAAACAGTTGCCAATTGCGGGCGGATCGACATTCTGGTGAACAATGCCGGCGCCTATCCGAGCTATGATTCATTGGCAATCGACCAGTCGGCTTGGGACGCGCTCATTTCGCTCAACCTGCGTAGCGCCTATGTCGCCATTCGGGAGGCCGCCCCTCAAATGATCGCGCAGCAAGGTGGCAGCATTGTTAACATCACCGCAGGCGCATCAGGCGCCTTCCCAGGAACGAACGGCGCGCACGAAGGCATGTTGCTCTATGGCGTTACCAAGGCCGCGCTTAACCGGCTGACGACGTTCCTGGCCGATGAGCTCAAGCCTCACGGCATCGCGGTAAACGCGCTCAGTCCAGGTGTGGTGCGCACCGATATTTGGGAAAGTCTGGCCTCAGCTGAGCGGGTCGCGGCCATGAGCGGAAAGCCCGCTACGCCCGAGATATTAGGTCCGGCGCTGCTGTATCTGGCGGCACAGACGGCGGACGGCATGACTGGTCAGATTGTACATACGGATCGGTTCGGGCATGAATGGCCTTGATGCAAGGGCCTGGCAGAACGCCCTCCGTCCCATGTTGGACGATCCACGCCTTGCCGCACTTGCGCAAGCCGAAGATCGGGCGCTTGCCTTGTTCGATTCGATCCTTAGCGCGGGCATCATTCGCCCCGGCCGCACGGAGCAGGAGATAGAGCGCGACATCGGGGAGATTGCCGCCGGACGCTTCGGTGTCGAACGTCACTGGCATAAGCGGATCGTTCGGGCGGGCTCCAACACATTGGCGAGTGCGGGGGAAAGTCCTCCTGACCTGATAGTAGGCGAGCAGGACATAGTCTTCGTCGATCTCGGTCCCGTGTTCGGCGAGTGGGAGGCAGATGTCGGGCGCAGCTTCGTCGTGGGCGACGACCCCTCGCACCATGCATTGGTGGCGGCGCTCCCGTGCCAGTTCGCGGCTTTGCGCAGTCATCTCCTGGCTCACCCTGAAATCAGCGGCGCCGAATTATATGTTGCCGCCTGCCAAAATGCAGAGGCGGCGGGCTGGCGCTTCGGTGGAGCGATTGCGGGCCATATTGTCGCGGAATTTCCCCATGCGCGGCTCACCGTTCCGCGCCGGGCGCACGCGATCGGCCCGGACAACCCACGTCCGCTCGCCGAACTCGATGTGGAAGGGCGACCCAGGCACTGGATCGGCGAAATACATCTAATCGCCCTGGATGGAAGTTTTGGCGGCTTTTACGAACAACTTCTGCTCCGCCCCTCAAGTCAATTCCGCGCGGCAACGACTTCGTTCAGGATCGCCTCAAATTCGACAGCCTTGGGGAAGCCCTGAAACACGGCGAACTGGAGCGCAAACTCGCGCAGTTCTTCGAGGTTGATCTCGCCGCTGTCGAGCGCAGCATTTACATAGGCGCGGATCGCTACCGGAGCGCGCGCGGCAGCGACGCAGGCGAGCGTGATCCAGCGCCGCGACCGGGTATCGAGACCGGGGCGGTTCCATACCTCGGCGAATACAAAATCCTGTGCCGCGTCGATCAACGGCGTCGTCGCGCCAGCGGGCGGGGCAAAGCGCAGAACCCGCTCAAAGCTTGCCTGTCCAGCCTTGCGTCGATCCACGTCCGCCATCTGACGTTCAACCCTTCTTGGGTGCGCCGATTGTGTTGATATGTTCCTGCTGCACCGCCCGGAACCGCGGAGAGAGCATCAGCGATGCATCGGCCATGCGCTCGACGTGACGCGCCATGTCTGGCCCAAGGTCCCTGGCCATTTCGATGGTGATCTTCGCCGTTCCCATCTGCTCGCCATGCTGCTTGGCTAGATGGCGGCAGAAATTCATCACGTCCTCCTCGAATGTCTCGTCCGGATAGACTTCGTGCACCAGACCCATGGTGAGCGCCTTATCCGCGCTCGCGGGAAGATTTGCCATGACCAGATAACGAGCCCAGTGCGTGCCGACGATACGAGTTAGGCGGCTGATCCCGTTTGACGCGGGGATAGTGCCCATCTTCCCTTCGGGAAAGGCATAGCCCGCACTTTTGGCGGCCAGACGGAAATCGCAAGAAAGCGACATTTCCAACCCTCCGCCCATACACATTGCCTGGTGTGCGGCGACGATGGGCTTTTCGACATGCTCCATCTCGTCATAAATGCGGTGCATGCCGTTGAGACCCAAGCGGTGCATCTCGCGCAGCGCTGATCCATTTTCGGGCAGTGTTCCGCCGCCGCCCTCGCGCAGATCGGCGCCTGCGCTAAAGTAGCGGCCGGTGGCACGAATCAGCAAGACCTTGAGTTCGGGCGTGTCGCGGAAACGATGCAATGCTGATTCGAAAATCTCAAGCGTCTGGCGGCTGAGCGCGTTTAGCTTTTCCGGCCGGTTGAGCGTGCAGATGAGGATCGCATCCTCTTGGCTTACCAGCATGTGCGGTGCGTCAGTCATCCAGTTCCTATTCCCGTTCTTTTTGCCGGCACGTGATCCGGATCTTCCTTAACCCACATACACAAAGGCTCGCCTCAATCTTCCTCGATGACGAAGATAATGCGCTCGGGACAGGCCTTAGCACCCTTGCGCGCCAGATCTTCGTCTCCCGACGCCACGTCAAAACCCTCCGTGGCGATATAGCCCTCATCGTCAAGTGGATAGAGATGGTCCGCGATCGCGTGGCAACGCGCATTGCCTACGCATTGCGCCTTTTCGATCCTAATCTTCATAGGGGTATTTTTTCCCTTCCTCGCGGTGTTAGGCAGAGCATTCCGGGCGGCGATAGGAGCTTGTGCGAGAAATTGGCAAGCTGCAGAGTTGGAAAGCATGGGGCTTATACCCTGTGCTGCGTCAAGGATCGCGGGGACGCTATACGCTACGATACCCTCGTTAGACCGCGCGCATCAGCGCAGGCGCCGAATAATGACCGTCATCGGCCTGACCGGCGCATTGTGCGATGCCGCTACGGAGCGTCGCGACCAGGGCGTCAGGATCCATGCTGCTCGCAGCGGGATAGATGACGCCCAACGCCAACGGGCGGTCGGTAACCACTGTCGGCACCAAAACGGCGGTGACGCGGCCATTGCATCCAAAGCCGGCGTCCCCCGTAGCGTGACCGGCGCGCTGGAAGGCGGCGATCTGGGCGACCATTGCCGAATAGTTGAACTTATCCTCTTCCATTGACTCCGCATTCAGGCGGCGCAAGATCTTCCCGCTTTCGTCGCTTGGCATCGTAGAGAGCAGCAGTTGGCCGGCCGTGCTCGCGCAAAGTCGATCAGAGGCGCCGCTGCCCAACTCGCCGGCAAGCGGCATGGTGCCCGGGGACCAGCGGAAAAGCTGTACGTGGGTGCCAACGATGCCGAAGAGCCCAACGCTATGACGCGTTGATTGTGCGATGCGGTCCATGAAAGTGAAAAGGCGACCATCGCGGATGATGTCGGGCTGAACCGACGCGCCAAGCGTCGCCAGTCGGGGCGTCGGACGATAGGTGCGCGACCGCTGATCCTTGTAGAGCAGGCCCATTTCAACCAGGCTGGCGAGCAGTTCCGACGTACTGGATTGCGGACGACCATAGCAGCGGACGATGTCCATTACGGTCGCTTGGCGTTTGTTATTATCGAAAAACTCAAAGACCTCGATCACCCGCTTCGCGATCTTCGTCTTGTTCGACTCCAGCACCATGCTCATCGTCGCTCTCCTCGGTTATGCTCACCATCATCCACCAGGAAGAAGGTGCCGTTAGCAATAAAATGAAGGAGTTTCCGCTTTTTTGCAATAGCATGTGCGCAATATCTGGGTAACGGAGCAAAATCAAGCATTTAGACGATTTATAGCCGAGAATTTCAGGCCGATTATTCCCGGTGCAAAGGCGAATCAGGCATCCATGATCGCAGTCGGGAAACGGCCCTTGAGAGCCCTTCTTCAACGCCTTCAGCAGCTAGGCGTGGACCTATGATTTCAAGGTCGAACCAGCCCCGATATCCCGCCCTCAGGATCGCCGGGATCATCCGGTGAAGGGGGATCATGCCGTCACCGGGAACCGCGCGGCAGGGGAGGCCCCGGTCGCCTGCAACATAATCGCTGACCTGCACGAGGCGGCAGAGCGGCGCAGCCGCTACTAGGGCTTCTTCTATATCCGAGTCGAACCAGCATGCGAATATGTCGATGCCCAGGTTGATGTCTGCCAGGCGGGCGATCGCAACCAAATCGGACAGGCGATACGCGATCGAAGCGTCGGCGTAGAGGTGAGAAGTCGGCTCCAGGGCCAGTGCGACGCCGGCTTGCCGTGCGACTTGGGCGCACGGCGCGACCGCATCGGCGAACCGTTGCAGCGCTTCCGCCCAGCGCAGCTCGCCACGGCCGCCGCTCGTCATCGTAATGGACAGCGCGCCGACCTCTCCCGCCACATCGATGGTGCGCAGCAGCCGCTCCCGCCCGGCTGCGGTCAGTTCGGGCGTGGCGAAACCAAAGGCACGATGGGTCATCGTCGCTGGGGTCAACCCAGTGTCACGCAGAATCGCGCGCGAGGTCTTAACGCTCGTCTCCAGCACCTGATCGACGGTGACGCCAATGCCTTCAGCTCCCAGGCGCGCCACGAGCGCGGCATGGTCATATAGCGATGCAGATTCGAGGCACAATGTGTTGATCGAGACCGATGGAGTCATGGTGGCTACCTCCTTCAGCATATTCTATCTTGTGATTTGCCATTCATGCGTTTCATTTATGCGATTGGGAAGGCATAAGCCGCCGTGACGATCAGCATCGCCCACATGATCGCAAGTGGAGTTAGGGAGAGTGAGTGTGGCAAAGCGTTGGACCGTGCGGCCGGAAGGATCGAATTGGGGTGAGTTTGGCCAGGATGACCAGCTTGGCCGCCTCAATCTTTTGACACCCGAACGCCGGCGCAAGGCGGCCGAGGAAGTGCGCGAAGGCTTCGCCTTCTGTCTGTCGCTGCCGCTAAATTGTCCGGCGACAGTACTCAATCCCCGTCGTTTTCCGCCTCAGATCAGCTATTCAATGCGGGAAGAAGATCCGGTGATGAACTTCCCCATGACGCGCGCGGTTGAGGGGCAAACAGATGTGATCTGCGACGATCGGGTCCTCATGAGCACGCAATTTTCAACGCAATGGGACGCGCTGTGCCATATCGGTTCGCTGTTCGACGGAACCGAAAGCGGAGAACGGGAAGCGACCTATTATAACGGCTACCGTGCTCATGCGCATGTGTGCGGTCCGTTTGATTATCTGCGTGGGCGGGTGGGGAAGGAAGGGCCGCACGGCGCGCACGCCCTAGGGATCGAAACAATGGCAGAAACGGGCGTTCAGGGCCGGGGCGTGATGATCGACCTTTATGCCCATGTCGGATTGGAACGCGTGCCCGTCGGCTATGAACAACTCATGCGCATCCTGGAGCAGGACAAGGTGGTCGTCGAGGACGGTGACATACTTTGCTTCCGCACCGGATATGACCGGGCGCTCTTGGCCCGTTATCATGACGAGACCGCTCCCTTTGTCGCCGACCATAGCACCGGGCTGGACGGGCATGATGAAAGGCTGCTGCGGTGGGTCGATGACTCGGGCTGCGCTGCCTTGGTGTCGGACAATGAATCGGTGGAGGTGCTGCAGGGATCGGTCAACCCGGGCGGTGAGGGCACGCATTATCCGCTGCACCACCTATGCCTTTTCAAGCTCGGCATTCCGTTGGGCGAGCTGTTCCTGCTGTCTGAGCTTGCCGACTGGCTGCGTGCCGCGGGCCGTTCCCGCTTCCTGTTCACCGCGCCGCCGCTGCGCCTACCTGGAGCCGTAGGGTCTCCTGTGACGGGTGTCGGCACTGTTTAAGAATGGAGATATCATGACTGTAACCACCCTGGCAGGCCGGCTGGCCACCAGCTTCGGCAATCCCGATGCAATCGAAAGGCTGCTGGCGCCCAACGCGCGCTGGAGCCTGCCTGCTGCCCTGCCATTTCCGCACCCGATGGAGGGTCGCGATCTCATCATCGGCACGATGCGCAAGATCTGGTCGGAGATCTACCGGCCAGATGTCGCGGTACAGATTTTGGATGAGATCGGCGATGATCGCGTCAGTTCGGTGCGTTTCGATTATCGCGCTTTCTCGCTCGACAAGCAGGGTTGGTACGCTAACAATTTCACCCTTTTTGCGCGCGGTGGTCCTGAGGGCGCGACCGAGGTGTTCGAGCTGTTCGACACCGTTCGTACGCTGGATTTCTTCAGGGGCGAGCCCACACGCTGGAAGGGCATGTGACATGAAGGCCGCTGCCATCCGCCAAATCGACGATGCGGTCCGTCTCATGATTGAGGAACGGCCAGACCCTGTGGCTGGGCCAGGCGAAGTCCTGGTTCGCATCCATGCCAGCGCACTTAACTATCGCGACATGATGCTGGCGCGTGGGATTATTCCGGTCGCTGACGGGCGCATTCCAATGACCGATGGGGCAGGCGAGGTGGTTGCTGTCGGGGAGGGCGTTGATCGCTTCAGGCCGGGCGACAGGCTTATGTCGCTCTTCTATCCGCGCTGGGTGAGCGGTGGCCCAACCGCTGAAGTGACCGAGGTGGTGACGGGCCATCATATCGACGGCATGGCCGCGCAATTCGTCGCGGCGCCGGCTGGAAGCTTCACCCATATGCCTGAAGGATGGAGCTTTGCCGAGGCGGCCACCCTGCCTTGCGCGGCGCTCACGGCCTGGCGCGCGCTCATGGTAGAGTCGAAAATCAGGCCAGGCGACAGCTTGCTGGTGCAGGGAACCGGAGGCGTTTCCATCTTCGCGCTGCAGTTCGCCAAGGCGATGGGCGTGCGCGTGATCGCTACGACGTCTTCGCCGCAGAAGGCGGATCGGCTGCGGGCTCTGGGTGCTGATCATGTGATCGATTACCGCGCTGACCCCGAATGGGGGCGCATGGTGCTGGACCTAACTGGTGGTCGGGGCGTCGATACAGTGCTGGAGATCGGCGGCGTCGGAACGCTCGACCAATCGCTGGCGAGCGCCCGTATTGGCGGGAACGTCGCACTGATTGGCGCGATGACGGGATGGAGCGGGGAAGTATCGACCGGCCTTGCCATCGCCCGCAATGTCACGATGAAGGGACTGACCGTTGGATCGCGTCAGGATCAGGAAGATATGGTTCGCGCCTTGCAAACGAACGCCATTCGCCCGGTAATTGACCGCTGCTTCGCACTTGAGGCCATTTCTGATGCATTTGATTGGCAGGCAGCGGGCGCCCATGTGGGTAAGGTCGTCCTGCAATTTTGACGCAGGGACGATGTTCTTTCATCCCGCTTGTTTGCCGATCTTCTTGACTTTACCATTTAGAGCCATTCGCAAATTGCAAAGACACACCGTCAGGAGACTGTGATGACCACTAACGACCGGGCCGAAATCTTTCTTGAAATGGCGCGTTCCACCTATGAGCCGCAGATGACCGCCCATCTCCACAAGGATCAACCGATCCTGTTGCCCGGTGCCTGGTCGGCCGGCGGCAAAGTTTATGATGAGCCTTGGGACATCACTTTCTTCGGTCCGCTGGTCGGCGAGTTCAAATACGCAGTGAACGGCGCGCCCGACAGCATGAGCTGCTGGCGTGAATATCAGATGTATTGGGTCGGCTTCCCGGATTTCCGACTGACCGACTACAAGGTCTTTTTGAAGGAAGACGGCTGGATAGCACGCATCACCTTCGGGGGCACCGCCCCCGACGGCCAGATCGCGACCGTTCATCAGGCCGACTTCGCTACCGTGGGTGAGGATGGCCGTCTGATGCGCATGGAATGGTTCGTCGACACTTATCAGTGGCAGCAGCAGGTACTGACAAAATGCAGCGGCCTGACCATCCCCGAAATTCGCGAAATAGTGCACCAACCGAGCGGCTATAACAAGCTGATCGACTATGTGCTGGCACTGCCGCAAAATGCCTGAAAACATGCGGCTCGCCTTGCAACAAGGCGGGCCGCGTGAGCGCCAGAAACACCAAAATTCTATCGGCGCCTGTGTCCCACTGGGCAAGGCGAACGCCTCATAACTCAAATTGAATTAGAGGCCCGGCGTAACCATCGGAACAGTAAGGGATTTCACGACCCCGGTGCGGTCGAGATATTCGAGCGCGCGATGGATGCGGCCGTCCTTCAGCTCGACAACGACGCAGCAGGGCTTCGCCGAATAGCCGCCCTCAGCATCAGGCGTCACCAGAAGATGCTGCTGCACGAAGCCTGTCGGCGTTGGATGGCGGCGGACATCGTCATAGCGCAGCTCGATACCCGCGGCCGCTACCCCCTTCACACTCGCGACGAAGCCGTTCACATCATGCGCGATACAGTCATAGCCGTGCCAGACTTCTCCATCGGGCGTGAAACAGGCCCGCACGCCGTCAAGATCGCCAGCCACAATCGCAGCGAGCAGTCGATCCATTACATTGCTGTCTTCGGTCATCTCTTTCCTTAAACCTCTTGTCTGTCGCACCTGAATTATCAGGGGGTCAGCAGAACCTTCTTTACGCCGTCGCGCCGCGCATCGAACAGTGCATAAGCGGCGGCGCCGTCGGACAGAGCGATGTCATGCGTTACCATACGTTCGATCGCGTCGGCCTTCAGCTTCCCGCTCTCTAGCGCATCGAACAATTCGGGCAGAGCCGCCTGAATCGAGCAGGCTGTCAGCGTGAAAGTGACGTTGCGCGCAATTCCGGTCAGCAGCGGGAAGGGAACGCTCGCCGCTTCCGGCAGGCCCACAATGCAGACATGACCGCCGCGCTTAACCGCCAGCGCGTCCAGTTCGGCGGTCTTGGCAATGCCTACCGCATCCAGAATGCTATCGACGCCCTGGCCGTCGGTCGCGGCACGGATTTCGTCCAGAGCATTGGTTGCATTGATCGGAATCGCACCCAAAGCCGACGCTGCATCCAGCCGGTCCTCCAACAAGTCGATGGCGAACACGCGATCGGCGCCCAGCGCCTGCGCAGACACTATCCCGCTCAGGCCCACGGCGCCCAGGCCGATGACAGCCACGCTCGATCCCGGTTGCACCTTCGCATTTTTGGCACAGGTCCAGCCGGTGGACAGATTGTCGCTGAGCAGGATACCGAGCGCATCGGAAGCGCCGCGCGTGGAATGCAGATTATAATCGGCGACCGGCACTTCGATGGCCTCTGCCTGGCCCCCGCCCAACCCGTGCATGCCCTGGCCGAACACACGGCAGGTGGGATAGCTGCGGCAGATCATCGGCAAATTGTTGCGGCACGGTTCGCACTCACCGCAGCTGACTGACCCGGCAACAATGACACGATCGCCAGTCTTGAACTTCTTCACCTCGACGCCGACTTCGACAACTTCGCCCACCGCTTCATGGCCGATGCAATAACCGGTGCTGGACGAGCCCACATGATAGGGGTGAAGATCGCTGCCGCAGATGCCGCACTTACTGATTTTGACAATTGCGGAGCGGGCATTCGACAGGATCGGGTCGGCCACGCTTTCATAACGAATGTCACGTGGACCATGAAACACAAGGCTTTTCATCAAATCGTCCTTTCCGATTCCTGATCGGGTGCGCGCGCTCCTTCGACGGCGGGAACGCGGAGCATCCTCTTTGGCGTAAGCGGACAGTTGCCGCTTTACAAGCGCATGCGCCCGGCCGCCGCATGCCATCGCCCGGGCGGCACGGCGCTGGGATTAGGGGCGTCCCGGCGATTGGGTAGGAGCGTCCGCCGGTGGCGCAAACATGCTCTTTGTTCGAGATATCGCGCTAATATGCGCGAGCAGCCCGTCCTCATCCACGCGACCATTGAAAAATGCAAGGATCAGTCCGGCGTCATCGGTAGTGCACATATGAAAATCATTTTCCTGCACGTAGCCATCGGAGGTGAGATGGCGCCGCACATCGACAGCGCCCCGCTCGCCGCCGTTTGATATTATCAGTTCCGGTTCCTGCAACCTTTGGCGCCTTGCGATCGCTGCTGTGTCTGGTCAGCGCATCGCGCTTCTGGCACGCTGCTGCGCGATCCAGATCGCCTTTGAGCAGCTTGTCATAGAAGCGGTTAATGACGGCGCTCTCGCCGCTCACAGCAGTTTCGCCAGTTCCCGCCATATGGGCATATGTTCGTCGATACCCGCCGCCAGGCCGTTGGCGCTGGTTACGTGCAGTGCGACATGATCCGCGCCCGCATCGAAATGCTCCTGAATACGGGCGGCAATGGCGTCCAGGTCGCCCCAGGCGAACAGGCTGTCGACGAGCCGGTCGTTGACATCATCGATCTCCTGCTGCGAAAAACCGTCACGCAGCCAATTGTTCATATAGTTGGGAAGGTTGAGATAGGCTGAGAGCATACCGCGCGCCCAAGCCCGCGCCGTAGCGGCATCGCTTTCTAGAATGACATTCTGATGCGGCGCGATCAGGGCGTCTGGTCCCATGATCTCCCGCGCGGCGGCGGAATGGCGCGGTGAAACCAAATAGGGGTGGGTGCCTGCGGTGCGGGTCGCCGCGAGCTCCAGCATCTTCGGGCCCAACCCGCCGAGAGCCACTCGGCCAAGGGGCATGCCGGCCGCTTCAAGAGCGTTCACATAGGCCCGCATCTTCGCGAGCGGCTTTACATCCTTGTACGCGTCGCCGATCAGCGGCCCGTGGCTGACGCCGATGCCCATGACAAGGCGGCTTTGCCGCTCAGGCGACTGGCCGTTCCACCAGGCCGCGACTTCCTCTGGCTCGTGCATCCAGATGTTGAGCACGCCGGCGGCGAGCGTGATCGAACTGGTGGCATCCATCAACTCATCGAGCGAGGCGAGGATCCCATTATCGACACCCCCTGGCACCCAAAGTGTTCCGAACCCCATTTCCTCAAGGTCCTTGGCAGCAGCCAATCCCGCGCCCTCGGGCGCGTAGCGCGGCAGGACCGACCAAATGCCGATGCTGCCCACCTTCAATTCGCGGGCGTGCGCGCTTTGTGAAGTCTGTTTCATGAGAAGCCTTTCTACCGTCATTCCGCGGCTGCGGCGTCAAGTGGACGGCGCGGGCGGACGGGTTTTTGGTAGCTGAAATCGGTCCGGTCCCGGGCGCAGGGCAGGACAGGCTGCCCACAGGTATTCTGTAGGCCATAAATGGCTTCCAGCGGCACCGCGGAGGGAATGTCGAGGTTCGATTCGATCATTGTAACGCGGTTGGCGATCTTCCACACGCCATCGCGGCGCTGAAAATGGTCGGCATAGCGCCCGATCGACAGCAGATGCGGCGGTTCCCAATTTTCGGAAATGAAGGTGTAATATGTTTCCGAATAGGCATCATCGCCATCCAGCTCGCAATAATGATTGGTCATGACATGATGCTGCACGCGTACGGCCGACCTTGAATAGCCGTTCGCCCATTCGATGAAGCCGTCGGGCGTCCCGATAAAGGCATGATGGTCCTCAATCGCGTCGTCCCAATAGATGGATCGAACCATCTCGGCATCCAGCCGATCAAGCCCGCGCCCGAACCGTAGCAGCAGATCCCAGATCTCCTGCCGGTCGATCAACTGGCGCATCTTCCGTTCAAGCTCGGCGTCCATCCTCTCTCTCCTCTTCGCCTGCCCCGTTGTTCAGATTGTTAGTGAAGCGGCAGACGCTTTGCGTCTAATGCAATGCGGTTATGGCATTGGCTAGGATGGTGACGGGTGCGATGTCAATGCCTCGCGCCAGATCAGGCCTTTTCCGGCACGGGAGAAGTAAAGCCTGGAAATTTGCCCGATGTCTCCACGCGCAGGCGGGTAAGCCGGCGAAAGACGAATAGCCACTGCCCGTCTCGCTTTTCGTAAATCTCATGATAATGGCCAAAGCCGCGCAGCCAATGGTTCTCACCGTCCTCGGTCCAATAGATATTGTCTTCCATCGCCCAGATGCCGCGCGCACGAGTGGGCGTTTCAAAACTGATTTCAGGCGTATGGGAATGATGCACTGACACTTTGTCGTGCAACGCACGAATGACGAAGTCAGTATTGACAACATTGCCTTGGCGCCGCGTTTCTCCGTCGCTGTGTGAAATATGGTCGGGCGCGTGAACGGCGGTGTAGGTCGCCCAGTCTTTTGTGTCGAGCGCGCGGTCGCGGCGGGCTTTTAGATGCTTGATATCCTCAATGGCGATTAGGCGTTCAACATCGCTCATGTTGTCCATAGCGCTGCTCCTCATTCCAAGCCCTCACCTTACGGGTGTGAGTTGTTCTGATCAACCTTGACGGAGGGCCGTTCCTGATGTGGATGAACCTGATGTTGCACGTCCTCTCCTTGCTGGCCGATGATGCCTGTTAAACCGCAACGGCTCCGCAACCAGCGTGGGCAGGGCAGCCTTTTGCGTCAGGAGGTGCTCGAAGCCGCTATGCGGCTGCTCGATCGTGCACCGGCATCTGGCCTGAGCTTGCGCACGATCGCGCGGGAAGTCGGTGTCGCGCCGCCGTCGGTTTATTCGCAATTCCCGGACGCCCGTGCCATGCTGGAATTTGTCGCGCGCGAGTGTTGGCAGCAGCTTGCCGATGCCATGGGGCTGGCAGAAGATCAGTGTGCCGAGTCTGCAACCTCTCTCAAGCGATTAAAGGCCCAGCTGGCGGGCTTTGTGAGCTACGCGATGGAACGCCCATCTCGTTATCAACTGCTTTTCGGCTTTCTCGTCGATACCGGTGCGTTGCCTGACGAGCCGGGCCTGCTACAGCCGGTTTATCGAAGCGTTCTGCGCGGTGTGCGCGCGATAGGGGATGACGGCATGCCCTTTGCCGCCGACGATCCAATAACCGCAACACTTCAGATCATCTCACTCGCCCATGGCCGTGTCGCGCTCGCCCATCTTGCCCCCCGTCATCCGGGCAACACGCCTGCTGCGATCATCGCCTTTGTGCACAGCGCTATTGAGCGCCTGTTTGATTGAACGCGCCCACCTTGCTCAAGCCTTGCGCCTAAGCTAACAGCTGTTAGCTTAGTTCTGGCTCCGTTGATTCAAGGGGTGTCTCCATGAAATTCTCTCTCCACATTCCGGTGGGCGTCATAACGCCTGGGGAGTTCCAGACCATGGACGCAATCCGCGAAATGGCCGAGACGTTAGAATGCGTGGCTGTCGACGCCTGCTATGTCACGGATCATCCCGCGCCCGACGCTGCTTGGCTGCGGCAGGGGCTGGGACATGACACGCTTGATCCCTTCACGGCCTTGGCCGTCGTCGCAGCTTGCAGCACGACCATTCGGTTGCACACCAACATCCTGGTGTTGCCTTATCGCAACCCCTTCATAACCGCAAAGGCCGCCGCAAGCCTTCAGGTTCTTTCCGGAGGCCGCCTCATATTGGGCGCTGCGGCGGGCTTTCAGAAAGCCGAGTTTGATGCCTTGGGCGTCGATTTTCACAAGCGCGGCAAGCTATCGGACGAAGCGCTCGAAACCATCCGTCTCGCCTGGGCCGGTGGGCCAGTGATCAAACAGGGCATGGGCTTCAATGCGGTTGGCAATGAACCGCGCCCCGCACCCGATCCGCAGCCCCTCGTCTGGATCGGTGGGGGCAGCAATGCCGCGGGCGAACGGGCGGCCAGGTGGGGTGACGGCTGGTCTCCGGTCTTCGTTAACCCGAAAATGTCGAAGCTCAATCGCGACAGTGGCATCACCTCCATCGATGATCTCGCGCAAAAGGTGGCGCGCGTAAAAGTTCTGCGTGAGGAACTGGGACGCACCGGACCGTTCGACATCATCATAGGTGCGCTGGTGCGTCCCGAAGCACTCACCCGAAGCGAAGCGGATCGATATATCGAGGAACTGCAAAGGTTAGCTGGGGCGGGAGTCACTTGGGTGATGTATGATCCCGGCCATGCCAGCCGCGCGAAGTGGTCGGACCATGTGCGATGGTACGGAGAGGAGATAATCGCCCGTTCACGCGATATTTAAGGTCCGTTGACCTAGCCTTGGACGAACGGATTAGGGCGCTGCCAACGGTCGAGGAAGATTGTCTGATGGCCGGCTCCAATCATGCCTTCCTGGTCGCCAAAGCGGTTGTGGATGATGCCGACGCCGTTTCCCGATGTTTCGGCGCTGGATTCGATCAGCAGCCACTCGCTGCGGGGCAGGCGGCTGAGGTGAAGCGTTATGTCGAGATTGGCTAACGTCCAATCTGTACGAGGCAGGGGCGCGGCAATGCCTGCGCCGAAATCCGCCACCATCGCTACTCGTTCGAGGGGGGAGAGCTGCTCACCTTCGACGGCGGCACCGTGGAACCGGATCCATCGCCCTCCAGGCTGAATGCCGTCAAGATTTTGGCCGATTTTTTCCAGCCAGCCATATCTTTCCGATGGAGCACCCTCGGGAAATGGGGTGGCAAGTGGCTGCTCGACAGGCGGGGTTGCGGCGACACGCACCCGCAGAGCGCTTGCCTTGACCCAATCGCGTCCTCCAGTCCGAAGCGTCAGGTCAACCAATTGCACACGCGGCCCTTCTCGCGCGATACTGAGGACGGGGGTTAGGGGCTGCATGGGTACCGCACCCATGATATCGATATTCAACCGCGCGACATGCATGTTTGTTGGTGCTGGGACGCGATCGACGACATGCGCGACCAGTGACGCGAGCGACACGCCATTCTGGCTGCTGCCGTTCCATGGGTTAATGCCAATCCCGGTGGGCTCGAAAAGTTCACCCCGCTTGCGAAAGAACGCTGCTGGACTGCCTGCATCAAGGCTCGCCGGCATTGGTGTTGATGTATCCGACATGTGCACCCGTTGAACTCCTGCTCCATGCGATGCACTCACGGGGCCACCTTGTCACGCCAAAGGGGATACATTCGCCGGGGCGATGTCGTAGCGCGTGCATTGCGCTGCGCGAAGAGCGCCTCCATTCTCACGCGCAATCGAGATGGGGATGAGGATGGGCATGGCGCTCTATACAACGATACATCTGCATAATGTGCCGTCGGGAAAAGAGGCGGATTATGCCGCATTCTTTGATGGCGCGCACCGCCAATCGATGAACAGGTTGCGCGGCTTTAAAGGCGCGGACCGTTATGAGGTGACGCCCGAGCAGATCATGGCCGACATCCCGCAGCCCTGGCGCTACATGAGCGTCTATGATTTCGAACTTGCCTCGCCAGAAATAGACCTTCCCGCGCTCGGCCCGCTGATTGCGGATGCTCGGGACGGCGGCTTGGTTGCCGACGACGGGACCGAACGGCTTTTTACCTACAAGTTATTCGGTGACTGGAAGGGCAGTCCCAATTGGGAGCGTGACAAGCCGCTGTCAGGCGTCAGCATTATCTTGGGTAACTATGTGCCCGGCCGTTACCGGGAATATCAGGACTGGTACGAAAACGTGCATAGCCTAGAAGTTGCCAATGTCCCCGGTCATGTCGCCATGAAAAGGGGTGAGCTATGTGACATCCAGATTGAGCCGCGTCATTATTGTCCCGGCGATCAGTTGGTGATGACCGCACAGCAGAGTGATGACCTGACCTTCACTATTAACGATTTCGGAATGCGAGCAGCGGGCATGTCGCCCAGCGGCATTGCGATGGAACCGCGCTCGAAAGCCGGGTCAATTGCTCGGACGGTGCATTATTTCCGAAAGATCAGCGGCACGGAATTTTGGCCCGGCGGCGTGGCCTATGCGGGGGACTGGTCGGCCTATCCGGGCCGTGGCTGAGCGGAAATCGTGCGGGCGATCCTGCGGGCCGCCAGGCTGTGCTAGGTCCGCGCGCCTAGAAATAGGGAGGCGAGATGACTGGCAAGACGATCGTGATCACCGGCGCCAATGGCGGATTAGGCCGGGCCCTGGCGCAACGCTTCGCCGCGGACGGCGACACCATACTGCTGCTCGGCCGCACGCTGTCGAAGGTGCAGGAAGTGGCGGCTGCCATCGGTGAGCGCGCCAGCGCGGTGCAGTGCGACGTGTCCTCCCCTGACAGCGTCCGCGCGGCCTTCGCCTCGATTGCAGAGACGCATGGCCCGATTGACGTCCTGATCAACAACGCCGCGATCTTCCAGCCCTTCCTGATTGAAGAGGCGACCGACGCCCAGATCTTGGATGCGGTCACCATCAACCTGGCCGGGCCGATGTTCACAAGCCGCTCGGCGATTCCCCTGATGCGAACAGGTGGGCATATCGTCAACCTGAGTTCGGAATCCGTCGAAGTTCCGCTGCCGCATCTGCTCGCCTATGAATCGACCAAAGCGGGGCTGGAGCGTTTGTCGCGGGGACTGCGCGATGAATTGGCTGATCGCGGCATTCGCGTCACCGTCGTGCGTGCCGGCCAGATGTTTGGTCCGGGCATGTCCGCGGAAATGGAACCCGAAGCGGCGGGGCGTTTCTTCCAGGCGGCTGCGAAAATGGGCTTCGACTTGGCGGCGCGCGGTGCCACCCAATATGATTCCACCACGCAGATTTTCCGTACAATCATAGATTCTCCGGCCGATTTGCACATCGGCACGGTCACATATCAGTCGCGCGTCGCGCAGTAAGGAAGACGACATGGTAACGCTCCCCGAAGGCAAGCTCTACATCGACGGCCAGCTCCGCGCGGCGGAAGGTGGCAAAACCTATGAGGATATCGGTCCCTGGACCGGCGAAGTGGTGGGCCATGCCGCCGACGCCTCGGTGGCGGATATGGAAGAGGCGATCGTTGCGGCCCGTCGCGCCTTTGATGAAACCGACTGGTCGACCAATCACCCGCTGCGCCGCGGTCTGGTCGCTAAGCTGGGCGAAAAGATGAAGGCCAACCGCGACCGTCTGGTCGAGATTGCCCGGCATGAAATCGGTTCGGCCATGGGTGCGGTCTATGGGCCGCAGGTCGACTCGCCGCTGGGCCATGTCGATGAATTGCTCAAGCTATTCGACGAGTTCGAATGGGAAAAAGATCTGGGCAATGCCGAATTCTGGGGCACGACCAGCCACCGCATCGTGGTGCGCGAGCCCGTAGGAGTCGTCGGCGCAATCACGCCCTGGAACGTGCCGCTCTATATCGCGGTCGGCAAGGTCATTCCGGCGCTGCTGGCTGGATGCACCGTCATCCTGAAGCCTGCGCCGGAAACGCCTCTAATCAATGCAATTCTGGGAGAGCTGGCGCACGAGGTCGGCTTCCCGCGCGGCGTGTTCAACGTCGTCACCGCGAAGGACCCAGCAACCCTGGGCGAGATGCTGGTAACGGACCCGCGCGTCGACCTCATCTCCTTCACCGGATCGACCGCGATCGGCAAGCGCATCATGGCGCAGGGTGCGGCGACGCTGAAGCGCATCTTCCTGGAACTGGGTGGCAAGTCGGCCAACATCGTGTTCGAGGACGTGCCCGATTTCGCGCAGGCGGTGGGAAGTTCGATCGTGGCGTTCCATGCCGGGCAGGGCTGTGCGATCAACAGCCGCCTGCTGGTGCCGCGTAGCCGCTATGAGGAGGCTGTCGAGATCCTCAAGGGCGCCTATGAAGCCTATTCCAAGATGTGGGGCGACTTTGACGAGCCGACCAACATCATGGGTCCGGTCGTCTCCGCACGCCAGCGTGAGCGCGTGCTGGGCTATGTCGATACTGGCCAGGCCGAAGGCGCACGCCTGATCGCCGGCGGCAGGGCGGCGCCCGAAAAGGGCAATGGCTTCTTCATCGAGCCCACCTGCTTCGTCGACGTCACCAGCGACATGAAGATCGCCCGCGAGGAGATTTTCGGACCGGTGCTGGTCGTGATCCCGTTCGAGGATGAAGATGACGCCGTGCGCATCGCCAATGACAGCGACTATGGCCTGTCGGGCGCGGTGCAGTCGGGTGACAAGGAGCGCGCCATGCGTGTCGCGCGCCGTATTCGCACCGGCACGCTGGGCGTCAATGGCGGCACCTGGAGCTTCGCGGACGTGCCCTTCGGCGGCTACAAGCATAGCGGCGTTGGTCGTGAATGGGGCCTTGAAGGGTTCGAGGAATATCTCGAAACCAAGGCCATCGGCATCGGTGTCTGAACCGTCGATGACGAACGTGCAGACGGCCGGACGGCGGGGTAGACCCCAGAGCAATCGCGAGGTCAGCTATAATCTTGCCGGGCAGCGGTTAGGGCGAAAGGGGCAGGAGACACGCGAGCGTATACTCTCGGCCATGTTGCGCCTGCTCGCCGATCCGCAAGGGCCGCCGGTCAATTTGACTAATGTCGCACGCGAGGCGTCGGTGCGCCTTACGAATCTTTATCTCTATTTTCCGGATTTCGGCGACTTGCTGCTAGCGGCGCTGGCCCGGGTGATGGAGACCGCAGATGAGGCGTTTGTCGATTTGTTACGCCCACGCTGGCCTGATGAGAGGCTGCGCGAATGTGCTCTGGCCTTTTTGCGGGCCCATTATCAATTTTGGCGCACCCATGCTCGGCTGCTGCACATGCGCAACCGCTTATCTGATGATGATGCGCGTATATTGGAGCATCGGCAGCGGACCACTTTTCCCATGCTGGACCTGCTAATCGGACAGATGGACTGTCCTCCCGATCCGCCGGATGCGCGCTGGCGGTTGATGGCGACGGTCGTCCTTACCGGGTTTGAGCGCATGGCAACCGTAGTGACGACCCCCCATTTCAATCCCTTGGGTGAAACGAGAAAGGGAGCTGGGACGGACGGGCATATCGACGCACTGATCCAGACAGAGGCGCGTTTGATGGAATTGGCAATTCGCGATGCGCGTGCTCTGCCAGGAGCTAGGTCGGCAGTCGCTGCCGTGGCTTGACAGTGGGGCCGATAGGGCCGAACGGATTATTGTCATAGGCGTGTTGCATTGCGCCTACTGTTCGAGAGATGCGGAGAGGTGGCATGACGCGAAGGCTGGACGGGCGCAAAATCGTGATCACGGGGGCGGCGAGCGGCATGGGCAAGGATATCGCCCAATTGTTCGGGTCCGAAGGCGCAATGCTCTTTCTGCTCGACCGCGATGCCGCTGGCATCGACACCGTCGCGGCTCCGCTTGGAGCGAAGGGCTTGGTCTGCGATGTCACTGACAGTCGCGGCGTGGAGAATGCTATTGGCCAAGCGGCACATGCGATGGGCGGCATTGATGGCATCGTCAATGCAGCTGGTATCTTCTACGCTGAACCGTTCGATCTACTGTCATCCGAGAAATGGGATCGGATGTTGGCTGTCAACCTGACAGGTCCCGCGAACATCGTGCGGGCTGCGCTCCCGAGCTTGCGCGCGGCCGATCGGGCGACGATCGTCAATATCGCGTCGGTCAGTGGTCTCATGCCGATGGAGGGCACGTCAGGCTACTCCGCGAGCAAAGCGGGCCTGATCATGTTTACCCGCTGCCTCGGGCTGGAGCTAGGTCCGAATATTCGCGTCAACGCCATTTGCCCCGGATCGGTGAAGACGGAGATGACTCGGTTCATTTGGGAAAATCCCGAGCATGTGGAACGCGCTTCCAGCCGCGTTGCGCTCAACCGCATGGGCGAGGTAGGCGATATTTCAACTGTGGCCCTGTTCCTCACCACCGACGATTCGGCTTTCATGACAGGGGCATGGCTGCCCGTCGACGGAGGCTTTGCCTGGCGTTGAACTCATGCTTTGAATTCGTCCGGATCGGGTAAGCGAACCTATGCGCTCACTGTATCGTTCACCTTATCCTATTCTCTCGCCCGCAACAATCGAGGCCGCTCGCATAGCATTTCCTCAACAGTTCAGCGCTTCAAAACTTTCCAGATCAGCCACCGCCGTGCCCAGTCGCCGGACAAATTCATGGGTGATCTGCGGCTCCACCTTTCGAGTGATCGACCAGAGATAATAGCCATAGACCATTCCAAGCCGATAATCATGCCATCCCTTCTCTCGGTCGATTGGCTGTCCACCCAGCGCCTTCACATGGTCGATATAATGGTCAAGTAGTTGGCGTTCATGCGTCCGCCGGTCTTCAGGTGTCAGCACAGCGGCGATATGATAGGCGACGTCCTGCGCCCAGTGCCCCTTCTGGATAACCTGCCAATCGACCAGGCCCAGGCGCCCTTCGGCATCGCGATAGACATTGCCGGCATGGGCATCGCCATGCAGCAGGCAATTGTGCTCGGCGCGCATATAGTCGGCCAAGAGAGCAATCGCGCGGTGGAGCCGCTCCGCGCTCAATAGGGCAGGGGGCAGCCCGGTGCCGCGCGGTCCATCCAGCAAGGCTTGCAGGTCGGCGACGGACAGGATTGGGGCTTCCGCCACGCGATCGAGGAAGCGGCCGATCCAGGGCGATTCATAGGCCGGTGTGCTCGCAGCGCCCGCGACATGCAGAGCCGCCAGCTGTTCCAGCCCCTCCGCTGCGGCGTCCGCCGTAAAGGGGGACAGGGCAGTGCAGAAATGCGCGCCGTCGGCAATCAGGTCGCGCATGACAACCACGCCCCGGCTATTGTCCGCGCTCATCTGCGCATAGAGGCGTTCGGGGCGGCGCACCGGCATCGCGTCGGCGAGGTCGCGATAGAATAAAGTTTCCATAATGGATGTGGCTGAGGAGGCGCCCGTGTCCGTCAGCACCCCTTTGATGCAAATCTGGATCCGGGATGCCTCTCCATCCTCAACTATGTCCAGGGCCAGCCTGACCTTGGTTGCCTGCGTTGCCAGCACCTCCAGGGTCTGCACGGCGTTGACGCGCAGGTCCCCACGCTGACCGGATAGGATGGCGCTCAGCCACTCAGGGCTTGCCACCTCGTCAAGATGTTTGGGCGCAGGCTCAAATGATCTCATAACTTCCTCTCTCTGTGACCCACGATCCTAGAGCAGGAAAGCCATGATTCAAATATTATACAGGTCGAACGCCAAACCGTGGTGATATCAGAAAACTGGATTGAGACGGAACGCATATCAAATGACGAATTTTCGATATTTGACGCGATGGGGCGCTTTTGCGCATCATAGGCTGAATAGGAAATATGGAGAGAAGGATGCCACACGCTCGACCCGAAGATCTGCCCTCGGGTAGCCAACGCTGGCCGGCACTGGGGGAAGGCGGCTTCCACACGGAAAAATGGGGCGACATGGAAGTGGGCTATACCACTGTTCCGGGACCGCTCGACTGTTCGGAAATGTACAAGGCGGGCGGACTGCCGGGCGGCGTCTGTCCCTGTCCGCATTATGGCTATGTGTTCGAAGGACGGTTGCGCGCGCGCTATCCGGGTTCCGACTGGCCGGATGAGGTGATCGAGGCGGGCGAAGCCTATTTCATCCCGTCGGGCCATGTGCTGATCTATGAGGAGGCCAGCCGCGTTCTGGAACTGAACCCCGCCCATGCCCTGCAAATGTGCATGGACGCGATGCAACGCATGGCCGAGCGTACCGCCGAAGGGGGCGCTGCATGAGCGCTACCATCAAGGCGCGTGAACCTGGCATTGTAGCCCCCGCGATCCGCGATCTCGATGAACTTGGCGCAGCGCTGACCGCCTGGCTTGGCAAGCAGATGCCGCAGGCCCGCGACGTCGCCATCCAAAATCTGGACTACCCCCGCGGTGCGGGCATGAGCCACGAGACCATCCTGTTCGATGCGAGCTGGATAGAAGACGGCGTGCCCCGGAGTCGGGGGATGGTCGTGCGGATCAAGCCGTTGCGCAACACTGTCTTTCTGGACGATCTGTTCGATCGCCAATATCAGATTATGCAGCTGATGCATGACACCGGCCTAGTCCGTGTCGCCGAACCGCTGTGGTTTGAGGAGGATGCGGCGCTGCTCGGTGCGGCATTCTTCGTAATGGAAAAGAAGGCTGGACGCGTTGCCGTCAGCTATCCGCCTTATTCGCGTGAAGGCTGGCTTGTCGAGACCGCGCCTGCGGACCGCCGGACGGCGTGGGAAGATTCGGTCCGCCAACTCGCGCTGATCCAGCATGTTCCGCTGGCAAAGGCGCAGTTCCTGACACTGCCGGGTGGGCCTGTCGGGTTCGATCAGGAATCTGACCGGTGGCGCCGATTCCTCGACTGGATCGACCCGCAGGGACAGCAGCAGCTGCTGCGCAACAGCTTCGACCGTTTGCTGGCGGGAACACCTGCAAACCGGCCCGAAGGCATTGTCTGGGGTGATGCCCGTATCGGCAACATGATGATCGGTCCGGATTTCAAGGTCGCGGCGGTCATGGACTGGGAGCAGCCCTCATTGGGCGGCGCGCTGCACGACCTCGCCTGGTGGCTCGTGCATGATCATGGCCAGACGGTGCGGCAGGGCATTCCGCGTCTGGACGGCATGGGTTCCCGCGAGGAAACAATCGCCTTGTGGAGCGAGGTGTCGGGCAAGTCGGCTGCGGATATCGAATGGTATGAAGCTTTCGCGAGCTTCAAGATGGAATGCCTCAGCGTTCGTATGACCTCCTTCCGGGAAATGCCCTCGGGCATGGCCTACACAGCGCCGGGGACGGGAATTTCGAAGGTGCTGGACGAAATGGGCCTTTGAAGAGGCGGACGCTTGGTCGCCGTCGACCCGGTGAGGGGATCGACGGCCGTCCTCATCAGCTTGGCGCCTAGGCGCAAAGCTTGTTACCATCGGGATCGCGCAGATAGGCACCATAGCGTCCACCTGCGGCTGCACGCGTGCCGCGCGCGCCCTCGCAGGTTCCCCCGCTGGTCAGGCCCGTGGCGTGCCAACGATCCACAGCCGCAGCGTCCGGCGCCGCAAAGCCGATGGTGCCACCATTGGCAGGCGTCGCAGCTTCCCCGGCATAAGCTGAGCGGGTGATGAGATAGGGATCGCCCGGAAGCGCATAAAGCGCCACGCCGGAAGATGTTGGCATGCGGATATCGCCAAAACCGATCGTCTTGAACGTCGAATCGTAGAAGGCACCCGCCTTCTCCACATTGTTGCTGCCCAGGCGCACCGACATCAATGCCATCATCTCTTTCCCCTGATCGGATGATGTCCTGCTTAGCCCCGGCGCATGGGCATGCAAGGCGCGGGGCGAAGGCTCCGCCGCCGCGATATGCCTGGTCAGGCGTTAAGGCCGCCATTGATGCTGATGATCTGGCCCGTGATCTTCGCCGCGCCCGGCCCGCACAGGAACAACGCGATCGGAGCGATGTCCTTCGGCTGGGGCAGGCCAAGTCCGGCGCGATTTCGGGCGGACTCGGCCCGGCTGCCTGACCCAGCAAAGGCGTCGAAGATCGGTGTGCCCTCGACAAAGCTGGGTGACAGGCAATGAACACGCACGCCGTGGTGCGCGACCTCCAAAGCCAGGCTGCGCACGAAGCTCATCATGCCGCCATAGGCGCCGGCGAGCAGCGACTGGTTCGGTGCGGCGAAGCGGCCGGAATCGGCGGCAAGGGTGACGATCGTCCCGCCCTGGATGGCGAGATGAGGCAGCGCGGCGAAGCAGAGCTGCTGGAAACGCGCGAGCGTCGCGTCGGCAAGCACTGCAAAGGCGCTGGGGTTGGTAGTAGGGAAACCGCCAGTCACGCCGGGAGCGCCGGAGACGGCGCAATGGATGACGGACCCAATCGGACCGGCAGCAGCGAGCCCGTCGATCAGCTTGGTTATTGCGTCGGGCCGATCGAAATCGGCAGGGGCGGGGAAGAGGCTTGCTTCCGGGCAGCGCAAGCGCAGCTGGTCGATAGCGCTTGCCACGCTGTCCTCGCTACGGCCGTGCACCGCGATCCTCCGGCCAGACTCGGCCGCTTGCGCAGCAATTTCCCCCCCGATCGCTCCAGTTGCGCCGGTGACGAGCAGGATGGGCGGTGTTCCGCTCATTCCGGCACGAACAGCGGGAAGTCGTCTCCTGCATCGCGCCGCAACCGCACGCGCAGGCCGGTCTTTAGCGCGCTCAGGTCGGCATCGACGAGCCGGCTGTGGAAATATGGTCCTTCATCCAGCCGAATCACGATCAGCGAATAGGGCACTTCGGCCGCCAGTTCGGCGGTATAGGCGCGATGAAAGATGGTGAAGGTATCGACGGCGCCCCGGCCGGATCCTTCCACCCATTGCATCGCTGCCATGCCATGGTCTGGACAGCAAGTGGCCGGCCATTCGCTGCGACCACAAATGCCGCAGCGATGCAGCAGGAAGCGTTCGTCATCCTTCCATGCGGTCCAGAAAGGCGCATCAGGATCGCCGGTGATCAGGGGTGCGATGTCACTCATGCTTCGTTCCCCAGGATCAGTGTGCCGTGCGACCAGGTGTTCTGAATGCCGCCATTGAGGCCATGCCCGCTCGTGAGCGCCAGCCGCGCCCCGGAAACCTGCGTTGCGCCAGCCTCTCCGCGCAACTGCCTGGCAGCCTCGATGATGGGTGTGAACCCTTGTGCATAGAAGCCGGACAACTGCCCGCCGCCGGTATTGACCGGAATGACACCGTCGACGGCGATGCCACCCTCTTCGACAAATGGACCACCCTGGCCGGGCTTGCAGAAGCCATAATGTTCCAGCTGCATGAGCACCGAGATGGTGAAGGGATCGTAGAACTGCGCGGTGTCGATGTCCGACAGCCCCACCCCCGCCTGTGCGAAGGCGCGCGCTGCGGCCGGGGCGATATCGTCATGATAGCGATAAAGATCGCGTTCGTGCCAGTTGCGGATATTGTGGCCAAAGCCCATGCCCAGCAGATAGAGGGGCCGCACGCCCGGCATCGACCTTGCCCGCTCGGCGCTGGTCAGCAGGAAGCAGGAGCCGCCATCGGTGTCGCGGCAGCAATCGAGCAGGCGAAACGGATCGACGATCATCGGCGATGCTTGATGCTGCTCGATCGTGATCGGCTCGCCGTAGGTCACGGCGTCGGGCCGCTTCGACGCATGATCGCGCAGTTGCACGGCGACCGCGCCCAGATGCCGGCTGGTGGTGCCATAATGGTCCATGTGCCAGCGCGCGTGGAGCGCATGGGCGCTTGCAGCGCCGACCATGCCGACCCGCATGGGATAGCCATAGCCATAGGCGCCGTAAGTGCCGACGCCGCCGCTTTCGACCGGCGTGGAGGGCGCTGCGCCATAACCGCAGGCGATCATTTCCGCCTGACCGGTCAGGATCGCGCCCGCCGCCATGGCAAAGCTGCACGGCGCGGTGGCGCCGCCGGACTGCACCGCCCAGGAAAAATGGGGGGAGAGCCCTAGATAGCGCAGATCCTCTCGCTCGGTCGAAGCGTGGATATAGCCATCGATCGCCGAACGATCGACGCCTGCATCGGCTAGTGCCAATTCCAGCGCCTGGCGACGGAGCTCCAGCCCGGTGACGCCGAGCTTGCGCCCCTGCTGCGTGACGCCAATGCCGACGATGGCGATCTGACCGCGCAACCTTTCCATCAGGCTGCGACGTAACCGCCGTCAACCGGCAGTGCGACGCCCGTAATGTTGCGCGCCATGTCTGACGCCAGGAATAGTGCGGCGTTGGCGCAATCCTCCGGCGATATCGGCATGCCCAAGGGGTGCTGTTTCCCGTACATGGATTCCAGTTCGGGTGTGACGACGCGTGGCGCCGATCCGGCACCGAAATTGGTGATCATGCCCGCCGGGCAGACGGCGTTGACGCGAATGCCGTTTTTCGCATTCTCGATCGCCAGGCCCCGCGTCAATTGGATGACAGCGCCCTTGGTCGCACCGTAGAGCACGCCGCCCCAGCCCACCATGCCGGCGACCGACGCGGTGTTGACGATCACGCCGTTGTGATCGCCCTGCTTGAGGAACTGGCGAATGGCGAGCCTACAACCATTGCCGACGCCCCGAAAATTAACGTCATTGAGCTGGTCGAAATCTTCGTCGGTGATTTCGTCGAAGCGGACGAGTGCGTTGTTCCGAACAGGACTGGCGATGCCGACATTGTTGAAAATGACGTCGAGCCGGCCATAGGCGGACACCGCCGCATCGATCGCGGCCTGGACGTCGGCTTCCTTGACAACATTGCAGGTGATGGCCTGCGCGTCGGTAAAGCCTTCCTCCCTGATGAGTCCGACCGTTTCCTCATTGCGTTCCGCGACGAGGTCCGCGCAGATCAACTTCGCGCCGTTCCGCGCGAAGATCAGCGACGCGGCGCGGCCGACGCCCGATCCGGCGCCCATGATGACAACCGATTTGCCTTCCAACAGCACTTTATCTCTCCCGCCTTGTCTTTAATTCGCGAAGTTCAGAACCTGCATCTCCTGATAAATGCGGATGCCTTCCACGCCGCGTTCGCGACCGATGCCGCTCATCTTGTGGCCGCCCGACGATGCGTTGCCGCTCATCATGAAGCAGTTGACGTTGACCGTGCCGGACCGGATCCGCTTGGCTACGGCAAGCGCCTGGCGCGCGTCCTTGCCGTGGACATAGCCTGACAAGCCGAAGCGGCTGTCGTTCGCCATCTCGATGGCATGGTCGACATCGCGATAGCCGATGACGGCGATGACGGGGCCGAAAATCTCGTCCTGCGCGGCCGGGTTCTTGTTGTTAGGCACGTCCAGGATGGTCGGTTCAAAATAGAAGCCCTGCCGGTCCACCCGCTTTCCACCAAGCGCCACCGTCGCACCCGCCTGCACCGCCAGTTCGACGTAGCGCTCGCACCGCGCAACCTGCGCCGCGCTGATGACCGGTCCCATGACCGTCGCGGGATCGTCAGAATCGCCCAGCCGAACATTCTCCAGGCTCGCCTTCATCGCGGCGATGACTTCGGCCTTCTTTTCCTCGGGCACGAAGACCCGTGTGCCAAGCACGCAGCCCTGCCCTGCATGAGCGAGGCAGACGGTTGCGGCCGCAGCATAGGCGGCCTCGACCCGGTCGGGCAGGAAGATCTGGGCGGACTTACCGCCCAGCTCCAGCTGGACCCGCTTCATCGTCGGCGCGCCCTGCGCCATCACTTTCGCGCCGACATCCGACGATCCGGTGAAGGTGATCATGTCGACCGCCGGATCGGTTGTCATCAGCAGCGCGCCCTCAGCGCCCTGCTCGGCGAGGATGGAAAGCACGCCTGCGGGCAGGCCTGTCTCGATCGCCACTTCCACCATGGCGAGCGCGCTGAGCGGGGTCAGCGGGCTGGGGCGCAGGATGACCACATTGCCGGCGGCGAGGGCGGGCATGATCTTCCATAGGTTGATATACATCGGGAAATTATAGGCGGAGATGGCCGCAACGACGCCGATGGGCACATGCCGACGCACACTCTGCACCACGGTGCCGAGCGGGTTGACGCGCTCCTCCAGAGTCAGCGGATTTTCCTCAATCTCCGGCAAGCGCAGATAAAGGTCCAGCATCGCGTTGATAGTCTGGACGGGCGATGCAAGCTGCGCATAGAGCGCTGGCGAACCGACCGGGCAGCCGGTTTCCGTGACCAGAAGTGCCTTCATAGCGTCGGCCCGGATCGACAGCGCCGTCATGAATCGGCGCAGGATCGTCACGCGCTCGACGGGCGACAGCGCGGCCCAATCGCCCTTGTCCGCGGCGGTACGCGCCTCTTCGATCGCCTGCTTGAACTGATCTATCGACGCGCCGGCGAAGCGGATCGTCTCCAGGCCGGTGGACGGATTGATGACCGTTACCGGATCTCCCCGTCCCGCAACGGCACGCCCGCCGATCAGCATGTCGGTTGCATAATGGGCCACGGTGCGGCCTTCGGTCTGCGGCGCGGTCGCCATTATTCACTCTCCTCGAAAATCTTCGTCGGCACTGCGTCCGATGGTTCGGCGACGCGGACCACGACCTTGCCGGGCACGCTGCGTTCGAACAATCCGGCCAGCGCATGGGGCAGCCGTTCGAGCCCCTGTTCGATATGCAATTGCGGTTTCACCTTACCGCTGCCGACCAGTTCGGCCACTTCATCGTCGAAGGCGGGGCGCAGCGCGTCCTTGCCATATTGGCTGAAAGCCTGAATGCGCAGGCCCTTGAACATGATGGCACGCAGCAGCGCGGGCAGATTGTCCCTGCCGGTCTGCTCATCCCCCTGATAGCCTGCCATGAGGCCGCAGACGAGGATTAGCCCGCCCGGCGCCATGACTGGCAGGATATCGGCCAGCATCGGCCCACCCACATTGTCGAAATAGACGTTCGCGCCCTGGGGCAGCGCTTGGGCGAGTTGTTCCTTGAAATCGGGCGCGAGGCGGTCCGCGACCGCATCATAGCCATTGTCGAGCAGATAGCGGCGCTTCTCCTCGCCGCCCGCAATGCCGACCGCGCGGATGCCGCGTGCCTTGACCAAGGCGCCGACGGCCGATCCTACCGCGCCTGCCGCACCACTAACCAGGATCGTCTGGCCGGGCTTCAGGTCAGCCACTTCCAGCCCTGCATAGGCCGTGAAGCCCGGCAGCCCACCAATCGCCAGCGCATTTTCCGGGGCGCCCAGTCGCGCATCGACGCGGTTGACGCCGGCGCCGTTAGATAATGCAAAATGCTGCCAGCCAAAGCGACCTTCAACGATGTCGCCGATCGCGAAATCGGAATGGCGCGTTTCGACAATCTCGCCGACAGCCGCGCCGGGAACGGTGCTGCCCACTGGCATCGGCGGCATGGCGCCGGCCATCGGTGCAGGATCGATGAAGATGCGCAGCATTGGATCGACCGATACTGCCAGTATCCGAACCAGAAACTCACCGTCACCGGGTTGAGGAATCGGCTGATCCTCAACGGCGAAGTCGGTGGGCGACACCCGGCCGTCCGGGTGCCGCCGCAGTGCGATGCGCTGGCTTGTCCAGCTTTCCCGACCCATTGTCAGCCTCCCGCGCTCAGAGATTGTAGAGCGCCTTGGCCCTGCCGCCAATGATCATGCGGCGGTCTTCGTCGGGAACGCCTTCGAACAGCTTCTCAATGACTTCCATCGAATGGGGGAAAGTGGTTTCCGAATGCGGATAGTCGGACGACCACATGATGTTTTTAGCGCCCGGAAAGTCGCGCATCAGGATGCCGGCGCGGTCATGAATGAACGATCCGTAGATGTTCTTGTCCATGAAGTAGCTCGGCTCTTTTTCGAGCACGCTGTTCACCCAATACCGCTGCTTATGCCAGGTTTCGTCCATATAGTTGGACGCGAAGGCGAACCAGCCGACGCCGCTTTCCACTGACACCAGCTTGAGGTCGGGGAAACGCTGGAACACGCCGCCGAAGATCATGATAGCGATCGGCTCACCCATGCCGAACTTCGACATGAGGAGGTCAGACAGGAACCATCTGGGCTGATTGAAGCGAACAGCACGTCCGCCGAGATGGATTGTCACCGGCATGCCGAGGTCACAGACCGCCTTCCAGAAGGGGTCGAATTCCGGGTCGGCATAGCTGCGGTCACCATTGACGTCGCCAGTCAGAGCCAGCGTTTGCGCATTGCCTGCATCCAGATTGCCTTGAAGCGCCTGCGGGAAGGCGGGAATATTGACAGCCTTCAGGCCCTTCTTCGCAAATTCGCGAACCATCGCGATAGACTCGTCCACGTCGCGCATCGGGATATAGCCTACACCGACCAGGCGTGCGGGATCATGCGAGCAGAAGTCCGCAAGCCACTGGTTATAGGCGTTGAAGCTCGCTTTGTAGAGTTCCTGATTGGCGGTGCCCAGTGGGCCGCCGCCGAACAGGATGGCGGTGTCGATGCCGTCCTTGTCCATATCCTCCAGCCGCGCGCCAGGCATCCAGCCGCCGGTGCGGGCGTCGGACAGGCGGCCTTCCATCTTGAAGTCCTTGCCCTTGCGACCAGCCTGCGCGCTGATCAGGTTAACCTTGCGGCGCTTGCCTTCGAAGATGACATAGTCCGCATCCTCGCCGTGTTCGACCTTAGGCGCGAGTTCGCGCAGCGAGGCGGGGAGATATTCTTCCCACATGGTGTGGGGCGGATTCACATGGGCGTCGGCATCGACGATCGGTGCGGTGGTCTGGTCAAGCATGAATGGCTCCTCTCAATCGCAATATTATGCGGAGCTTTAAGCGCATTCAAATATGAATTGCGCCGTTATTGATATCATATGCATTATACCTCCGCGGTCCGGCGCCCCTGCGATATGCCCACGACGGAAAGCGTGTAGGTGCTGTCCAGCGCGTCGCTACGCGGCATCTTCTCACTTCCCATGACATTGCCCATGTTTCGCAAAGCGGTCATTGGATCGCCTTCGAATTCATAGATGAGCAGGAAATCCCAGTTCGGCAGGCCATCGGGCGCCTTGATAGGCACCGCATCATGACGTTCGGCGCTGATAAAGCCCGGCACGGCGAGCAAGTCGGGGATGTGGCGCTCATCATACCAGCGCGCCAGTTCTGCTTTCTTGCCTTCGCTCGCGCGGGCCAGGACCATCATCTTGTGCATTGGTGGCTCCTCTCACTATTCGTCCTTGCCTTGTTATCTGTTCCAAAATAGTATGAAAATAGATGATACTGATATTATATAGATATCAAAGGAAGAGGTGCGGATATGGTGACGGCGGCGCGGCTAGACTTTCAAGGCTTTGGCGGTGTGCCCATTGTCGGCGACGCTTTCGGCTCTCCCGATGATCCGGCGGTGCTACTGATACCGTCGACGGGCCAGTCGCGCGCCTTCTGGCATGGCTCGGCGCGCGCGCTGGCAGATGCAGGGCGCTACGCCATTTGCGTCGACCTGCGGGGGCATGGTGACAGCGGCCATGCCAGCGACGGGCGTTATGATCTGGATGCCTATGTCGGGGATCTCAAGGCAGTGCTTGCAGCGTTGCCGTCGCGCGCTGTGGTTGTCGCTGCCGGTCTGGGCGCCCTCGTCGCCATTGCCGCGATCGGGGAAAGCACTGCCCCGCTAATATCGGGGCTGGTCCTGGTGGACGCCAATATATGGTTCGATTCGAACACCAGCGCGCGGCTGCACAGCGCCTTTTCGCGCCTTACCACGGTTTTTGCCAGTGCCGACGACGTGCTGAAGGCAATCATTTCCCTGCACCCGGACGAACCTTCACTGGTCGCCCGAGAGCGTCTGCTGGCTGCTTATGAGCGCGATGGCTCGGGCGGCTTTCGGTGGCGCGGCGATCCGCGCGCAGTCATGACCGCCGACATTCGGGGGGCGCGGGAAAGGCTTGCTGCGGCGGCCGCGCAAATCCGCAACTTACCGGTGACGCTGATCCGCGGGTCCCTCAACTCGACCATATCGGCAGAAGCTGTCGACCGTCTTCAATCGATGATCGAAGGCTCGGAATCCGCTGAAATTGAAGGGGCGGGTCATTATGCCGCGGCAGAGCGGGAGGAGGCGTTCAACGCCGTCCTGCTCGAGTTCCTCGAACGTCGTGCCCCGCGTCAGCCGATTAGCTATATCGGTGGTGCCGAACCGCGCGTGCTGCGCGATGCGCTTGGCTGTTTCGGGACCGGCGTGACAGTCGTGACATCCTTTGACGGGGAGGGCGAGCCGATCGGCTTTACCGCCAACAGCTTTTCCTCGCTTTCCTTGGATCCCCCGCTGATCATTTTCTCGCTGGCAAAGACTTCAGGAAGCCTGGAGAGTTTCGTTGCCGCCGGTCGCTTCGCCGTGAATGTGCTGCATATTGGTCAGCAGCCTATCGCTAATCGCTTTGCCCGACGGGACGCTCCTCGTTTTGATGGGGTCGACTGGACGACTCAAGCCGACAAAGGCTCGCCCATCCTACGGGGTGCGCTCGCCTCGTTCGATTGCACCACTTATGCGATGCACGAGGGCGGCGACCATCTGATCTTCGTAGGCCAAGTGAACCATGCTTGGTTCGAACCGCATCGCGATCCGCTGCTCTACTTTCGCGGCCGCTACCGTCGACTCCATTTCGCGTAGGCTTGCAAGCATCGATCTACGTCAATCAATCGTCGATGCTTTTTCGCCCATTCTGTCCCGATCGGGCAGAGTAGACTCTGAGTCGACGGCTATTAAAGCGAAGTGGATGCTCTTTGGCCAATTCCAATATGCGGGTTTAGAGCGGCGCATCGGGGTCAAGCAGATGCGGCTTTTCAGCAAGGAACTGCCGCGTGAAGGCAACAAATTCCTCACCACGCGCCCCGACCTGCTGAGGATGCCACATCATGGTCAGCTCGGATGCGGGCTCAGGTTCCAGTCCAGATATCGGCATGAAGCGGACGTTGCGAGGTTGCATCAAGGAAGCCGTGGCCGGAACCATGCTAACGCCCAATCCTGCACTTACCAGGCTGATTGCAGTATTGGTTTGCATCGTTTCCTGCGTAACGTGCGGCATCACGCCAGCATTACTGAAAGCCGTATACAGCGCCGAGGATTGCGCATAGCGCTGTGGAGGTGCGATAAAGGGGAGCTCGCTCAGTTCAATGGGCGTAATTGAACTCTGTTGCGCGACTGGCCAATCTGCGGGGATTGCGGCGACGGAACGTGTTCGCTCCACCACGAGCGTTTCGCAGAAATCCAAGCCGCCTGCCCCAGCAACTGTCACGAAGCCGATGTCAAAATCGCCAGCCTTCAGGCCGGCAATCTGATCCACGGAGGATCGTTCGAACAGGCGGATGTGCACGTCAGGCCGGGTGGTGCGGTAACGCGCGATCATGTCAGGCAAAATCCGGTAAAGCGCTGCTCCGACAAAACTGACGCGGATCTCGGGCACCTGCATCGCTTCGCGCTGGGTGAGCTTGCGTGTGAGATCAGCTTGCGCCAGAGTCCGGCGGGCTTCTGTCAAAAAGACCTTGCCCGCGGCGGTGAGTTCCACTCCGCGCCGCGATCTGTCAAACAGATCGACCCCTAGATCCAGTTCCAGCCGGCGAATTGACTGACTGAGCGGAGGTTGCGCCATGTGCAGGCGTCGCGCCGCGCGGCCGAAATGCAATTCTTCAGCGACAGCTACGAAATGGCGCATGTGTCGAAGGTCCATGACGCCGGGATAAGGAGTAGCCTCCCACTGTCAATAGGCCTGTGGTATCAAAATGACATTGTTCAATATCTGTTAATACTCGAATTTCTCACTGCTCGGTCCGACGCGGGTGCATGTTCAGCTCTTCGCATCGGCCGGTACTGGAATTTGGTCAAGGTTGTTTGGCGTTCGGCTCTGAGCCGGCTGGATAGCGACCATCGCCATCAGCATGGCGCCAATCGCAGAAAGGCTGGCTGCGCAGAGCAGAAAAACGTCATAATTTCCCCGAGCGTCGAACAATGCGCCCGCCAGCAACGGGCCCAGGCTCGCTGCGCCCCCGAAACTGGCTATGACCACGGCGTAGATCGACCCGAAGATACGCTGATCGAATTGTCGTGATGCGATGAAAGTCACGACATCGATCTCCGCGCCGGCGGCCAAACCCAGGAGAATCGCAGCGAGCATGTAGAGCGGTACGGCGCCAGCCCCGGTCCATAACAGGCTGCAGACGATGATCGGCAGCACAAATACGATGATGCCGACCAGGCGCGTGGGAAGCCGGTCCAGCAGATAGCCAGTGCCAAGCCGCCCGATCACTGCTGAAATGCCGGCAAGGCCCGCGATCGCGCCTGCGGTCACGGTCGTCACGCCTGCTCCGCGAAGCAGGGGCACCAGATGCAGCGTCAGACCGAACACCGCGCACGAAAACAATGCGCCCGACGCCGTGAGGAACAGAAAGGGAGCCGACAGCACGGTCGGCAGAAGAGGCGGCCGGGCGGCCGGGCTGTTCGCTGCAACGGTAGCGGCGCCCTTCACCCTTCGGCCGTCACGAAAGAATAGCAGCGTTAATGGCAGGGAGACAGCCGCCCATCCCAAGGCTATCGACATATAGGCCGCGCGCCAGCCGACCCATTCGATGAGCGCGGCGGCGATAAAGGGCCAGATGGTGTTGGCAACGCCATTTCCCGACAGGGCGATTGCCATGGCAAGGCCGCGGGACGCGTCAAATTGTCCAATGACCGGTTTGACCCAGACTGGTTGGGTAATGAGGGCCGCTCCAATTATTTGGAGACCCGCCAACAGGAACCATTGCCAAAGGGCGCCGTTGGCAAGGCCCAGCGCTGAAAAGCTCATGACAAACGTCACGGTTCCGACAATGGCCAGCACTCGCGAACCCAACCGGTCGATCAGCAGCCCGACGAACGGGATGATCAGCATGCCGGCAATCATCTGCATGGTGACCGCAGAAAAGAATTCGGCGCGTGTCCAGCCAAATTCGCGGGTTATCGGCTCCATGAACACACTTGCAGAATAGCCGACCGAGGCGCTCCCCGTGATGCCGATCATCGCCACCAGCGGCAATGGCCACATCCTGGCCCACTCCTGTTTCGCTGCGCTCACGCAAATCCTCTCCTGCCGATTTCGCCCAGGCGGTCGCGGCTTGTGCCACCTCGTCCGAACGGCGCGGTTCTAAGATAGCGTACCTCGACACGCAAATAATAAACATCGTGATATGCAATTCATATGATAGATGCTGCGCCGCATTTCACGATATGCTCGCAGGTTGTTCGGCCGGACGCGTGCCGCGAACCGCCGCATAGGACTATAGTAGGATTGAGGATGACGCATGATCGAAAGAGCAAATCCAGCACCCGGCTTCACTGTTCCGGCGCGGGACATTCAAGTGCCCGCTCACCTAAGCGCCGAGGCGCAATCATCGCTGATGGTTCCGCCCAGGCGTATCAACTATCCTCCGCTGGAGGATAAGGCGGCATGGAAGGCTTATGTTGCTGCCTCCGACCAGATGGTGCTCCAGATGCTGGGCGGCGATGCAGTTCCTGGCGTTGAAACTTCCGATCAGCAGATCGACGGCGTGCCCGTCTTTGTCTCAAGGCCAATCGAGCAAGGCTGGCGCGAAAGGCCGATCCTTCTCGATATTCATGGCGGTGCACTAATTGGCTGCGGCGGTCCGGTCGCCCGAATGCTGGCGGGCCGCAGTGCGCTTCGCTTCGGCGCACGGATTTGGTCCCCTGACTATCGCATGGCGCCTGATCATCCCTATCCGGCCGGTTTGGACGACTGCATCGCCGTCTATCGCGCGCTGCTGCGCGATCACTCTCCGCAGGACATCGTTATCGGCGGAGCGTCGGCGGGCGGTAATCTTGCTGCTGCACTGATTCTGCGAGCGCGCGATGAGGGGCTACCGCTGCCTGCCGGCGCGTTACTGATGACCCCCGAAGCCGACCTCACCGAATCCGGTGACAGTTTCAATACCCTGGACGGGATCGACATGCTCGGTCGCCTAAATGCCAGT
This sequence comes from Sphingobium tyrosinilyticum, assembly GCF_042654265.1. Lineage (NCBI taxonomy): Bacteria > Pseudomonadati > Pseudomonadota > Alphaproteobacteria > Sphingomonadales > Sphingobiaceae > Sphingobium > Sphingobium tyrosinilyticum. The sequence continues at coordinate 195,485 of NZ_JBHSFZ010000058.1, forward strand.
TAATCTGCTCTACGCTGATGGCCATGATCTGACACATCCTTATATATCGCCGCTATTCGGTGAGTTCGCGAAGGGCTTTCCGCCGACGCTGCTCACGACGGGCACGCGTGACCTGTTCCTGTCCAACACGGTGCGGATGCATCGGGCCCTGCGGGCAGCGGGCATCCGGGCCGAACTGCATGTGCTTGAGGCCGGACTTCATCCCGGCTTGCCTGGGTCGCCTGAGGAGGAGGAGATCAACAGCGAGATCCGCCTATTCCTCGACACGCTCGGCCAGCGGGCAGGCTGATCAGGCTGGGAGGTCTACCCAGGCGCGCTGGCCGTGCGACTGGTAGACTGCCTCGATCACACCCTGTACTTCTGCGGCACGCGCGAAGTCAGGTACCGGCTCGCTGCCGTCGCGGATGGATCGCACGAACCCCTCGAACAGACGGGCGATCGAAACGCGCTGCGACCCGTTATGGGCGTCACTCTCATGTGGTTCGACGAGACGACCCGCGACGGTCATCAGCCGTTCGGGTACCGGCACATCGCTCCCGGAGGGCATCATGCGGAAGTCTGGTCTCCCATGATAAAGTTTGGCCGTGGCTATGCTGGGATATTGTAGCGCGTCGAGCCGGAGGCGGCCCTTGGAACCGAGCGCGTCTATGTGGAAGCCGGGCGCATCCGCTGCCGTCCATGAGGTAATCAGCGTGCCCATCGCTCCATTAGCAAAGCGGAGCAAGGCATGAGCTGTGTCGTCTGTTTCGACTGCCATCGTCGCGCCGTCGCCCAGATCCCACTGCTTCAATTGTGTTTCCAGTCGCCCTACGATCGATTTGATCGGGCCGAAAACCTGCCGTACCGCATGTAGGAGGTGCGAGCCCTGGTTGCGCATCGCGCTGACCCCTAGCCCGTCTTTTCCGAACCAAGTGTAGGAAAAGCCGGGATAGATCTTGAGGAAGAAGGACAGCTGCCAGGAGCATTGCACCTGGAAAACCTCACCGATTTCGCCGGCGTCGATCATTTCCTTCATCAGAGCCAGATGGGGGAGACCTACGACACTCGGCGCCGCGATACCTTTGAGCCCGTTTGCCTGCTGCAGGTCCGCAAGCCCTCTAGCCGCCTCGTAGGATGTCGCAAAGGGCAGCTGGTTTACGGCATGTTTGCCGGCACGCAGTGCCGTTGCGACCATCTTTTCGCGCAGAATTGGGTTGGTTCCCGCATCGATGATGTCGATGGCAGGATCGGCGCACATCGCTTCGAAGTCCCAGAATGGACGCGCCACATCATATTGGACAGCGGCAGCTTCGGCCGTCTCCTGCCGGGATGTGCAGATTGCCGTCACCTCCACATCATCCTCGAGCAGCCGCCAAGCGGGCAGGTGAGCAAGCGCGCCCCAGTTGGCGCTAACGATGCCAACCTTCAGCTTTTCCTTCGCCATTCCCAAATCCTCTTGTTCGATATTTTGCCCTTCATAGCGCCGGCTCATGCATTTGCGTGCTGACTACGCAAGCATCGCGGCGACGATGGAGCAGCCGTTTCGTCTAGCGGTAAGGGGTTGAACGCGGCTCAAGACTTGACCCTGCTCCTGGGATTGCACACGAGTTGGTGCATATCAGGCGCAGCGCACTGTGCGGGTGGAGAGGCCGATGGCTCAATTTGACGAGGAATTTGATTTTGTCGTGGTCGGTAGCGGCGGCGGCTCAATGTGTGCTGCGCTGGTCATGCGGCAGGTCGGCAAAAGCGTTCTGATCCTGGAGAAGACGGACCTTGTTGGCGGCACAACGGCCAAGTCGGGCGGCGTCATGTGGATACCCAATAATCCTTTCATGGAACAGGAAGGTATCGAGGACAGCCCCGAAAAGGCACTTGAATATCTGGAGGCGACGGCGGGGCAGTCGCAGGATGCGCCGGGCACTTCGCGCGAACGGCGCGCTGCTTACGTGACGCAGGCGCGCAGGATGGTCGATTTCCTGATTGCTCAAGGCATCAAGCTGACGCGCGCACCCTACTGGCCTGACTATTATGACGAGCGGCCAGGCGGTTCCGCGGCTGGGCGCACGGTTCTTGCCGAACCGTTCAACCTCAATGAGTTGGGACGGTGGAAAAGGAAGCTGCGGCCAAACTTCATCCCCGTGGTGGCGGCGCCTGAAGAAATGGGTGCGGTGATGAGCGCCAGAACCCGGAGGAGGTTCGGCATCGCTATAGCAAAGCTGCTGCTGCGGATTGGCAAGGAGCGGCTGACCGGCCGCAACATTGTGGGAAACGGCGCTGCACTTCAGGGGCGCATGTTGCAGGCAGCGCTGAAAGCCAAGGTCGATATCCGCACCAAGAGCCCGGTTAAGGATCTGGTCGTGGAAAATGGGGCGGTCAAGGGCGTAGTTGTCGATAAGCATGGCCGGGAATATCGGATTGGTGCACGGCTTGGTGTGCTCGTCAACGCCGGGGGCTTTGCCCAAAATCAGGCGATGCGCGATAAATATGCGCCTGGTACCTCGGTCAAATATACCGCTGCTGCGCCTGGCGATACCGGCGAGATGATCGAGACGATGATCCGCCTCGGCGCGGCCTTTGGGCAGATGAGTGAGCGCGTTGGATTGCAGGCTAGTCTGGTGCCGGGCAATGAGAATCTTGACGGCAATGGCATCGACCTCAAGAAGATCAGCGGCCAGGGTAGCGTCAGCGCGCCTCATGCCATCATCGTCGATCAGACCGGCGTGCGTTACATGAACGAGGCTGGCTCCTACATGGCCTTTTGCCGCAATCAACTGATCCGCAACCACACAGTTCCCGCGGTTCCCAGTTGGTGGATTTTTGATCAATGGCATTTTGATCGCTATCCACTGTTCGGCATCGCAGGAATGGGCGCTCGCCCTAAACGTTGGTTCAGTTCCGGGCTGGTGAAGAAGGCTGACACGATCGAGGGATTGGCAGCCCTGATCAACGTTGATCCCGCGACGCTGCGGGCCACGATCGACCGTTTCAACCTCGGCGCGCGCGAGGGCCGCGATCCCGACTTCCATCGTGGTGAGCGGGCCTACGACAACTGGCTGGGTGATCCGACGCAGGAGGGATCCAAGACGCTCGGTCCCATCGATACCGCGCCCTTCTATGCCGTTCCCATGTATCCAGGCGATGTGGGCACTTATGGAGGCGTTGTGACGGACGTGAATGCGCGCGTGCTGCGCGAGGACGGTACACCGATCCCCGGCCTCTATGCGACCGGCACGTCGACTGCGTCGGTGATGGGCACGGCCTATCCCGGCGCAGGATCCAGCGTAGGTCCGTCCTTCGTTTGGGGCTATGTTGCCGCCAAACATGCAGCTGACGCCGACAACCTCCTTGTTGCCGCTTGAACCGCCAGAAGAAAGGCTGATCAGATGATCAAATTCACTGTGCTCTATCCCTATTCAGAAGATAGCCGCTTCGACCATGACTATTATGCTGCTAAGCACTGCGCCATGGCTCAGGATCGCATGCAGTCGCTGCGCTATGAGATCGACAGGGGTGTGACTGGTGCGGCGCCGGGCAGCCCGCCGGCCTTCCATGCGATGGTCCATTTCTATTTCGCGGATCTTGCTGCATTTCAGGCTGGCCTTGCGAAGGGCGGCAGCGAACTCGGCGCAGACGTTCCCAACTATACCGATGTTGCCCCGGTCATTCAGGTGAGTGAAGTGGTCGAGGGCTGACGGGTGCTGACGGTCCACCACCTTGGGATTTCCCAATCGGATCGTATCGTATGGCTATGTGAGGAACTCGGGCTCACCTACCAGTTGGTGCGGCACGAGCGGGACCCGCTCACTCGCCAGGCGCCCGACAGTTATCGGGCGCTGCATCCGTCGAATACCGCTCCCGTGATTGAAGATGGGTCGGTGACGCTGCCGGAAACGGGCGCGATCCTAGATTATGTGATCGCGAAATATGGGGGTGGGGAGTTCGTCGTCGAACCCGATAGCCCGCACTTCGCCAACTATATTTATTGGCTCCATTTTGCCAACGGCTCATTCATGCCTGCCCAGATGATGGCCATGGCGGCAAATGTGCTGGCGCCGGGACAGGACAACAGCGGCACGCGCGCCTTCCTGGAGCGGGCCGACCGGGCCTTCGCAATGGTGGAGGCGCGGCTTGGCGAATCACCCTACTTTGCCGGTCCCGACTTCACATTGGCCGATGTCATGATGCATTTCCCGCTCACAACGATGCGCCTGTTCGTGCCGCGCGACATATCCGCTTTGCCGAACCTTCGCGCCTATTTGGCACGCGTCGCGGCGCGCCCGGCCTATATTCGCGCCATGGCCAAGGCCGATCCGGGCTTCACGCCACCGCTGGCCTAGGCACTCGGCTTGGATATGGGCCGAGCAGAATGAAGAGCAGCGCCGCAATGGGGCAGAGTGGCATCGCGATCCACAAGGCCGGGGCATAGCTATGATAATGGTCGTAGATCGCGCTCAGCAGCAGCGGCCCGCCCGAACCGGCAAAGGCGATCACACCAGCAAGCGCTCCAAACAGCAATCCGAAATTACCAAGGGTGAAATAGCGTGAGGTCAGATAGGCGACGATATCATATTCCGCGCCTAGAGCGAGGCCGAGCAGAAGCACCGCGATGGTTGCGGCCGTGATGGAACCGGGCATTCCCAGGAGAAGCGCACATGTTGCCATCGGCAATGAAACAATGCTGCCCGCAAGCAGGCGGCCATCCACGCGGTCAAGCAGATATCCAATCGCCAGTCGTCCACCGATCGCCGAAAAGCCGAGCAGCGATGCCGTGCCCGCAGCCTGCGCGCGGGTCAGGCCGTTGGAGGTCAGGACGGGCACGACGCTGATTACGAGCGGCGGCACAACCAGGGCGAACAGGAAGCCGGCGAGTGCGAGTTGGAGGAAACGCCATGAGAGCAGTTCCTCCTTGCGCGGGGCGGCATGGATGGCGTCAGGCCGGACATCCGGGGCAGTGGATGCGACGCGTTGCACATCCTTGGCACTCGTTAAGAATAGCATCAGCAGCGGCAGCGCAATCGCCGCCCATGACAAGGCCAGGCCGGGGTAGGCAAGGCGCCAACCAAAGCGCTGAATCAGCCAGTAGGTCAATATGGGCGTGATGATCGATGTGATCCCGCTGCCGCAGAGCGTCAACCCTAGGGCGAGCCCCCGGCCTGCAAAGAAGAAGCCGGACACTGCGGCCGTCCACACATTGGGCAGCACGAATAGACTTGCAAGGCCGAGCATGGTCCAGACGGCGAACCAGCTCTCGATTGCAGGGCCCACAGCTCCGAGAGCTGACACCAGCAAGGTGATAGCGAACAATCCGAAGATGCCGATACGCCGCGCACCTAAGCGGTCGATGGCAGCGCCCGTGAACGGGGCACCCACCACGCAGATTACTGCAACGATGGCGGGGCCGGTCGTGATTTCGACCCGGCTCCAGCCAAATTCTCGCTGGAAGGGCTCTATGAACAGACCGGTGGCATAGTTGAGCGAACTGCTGCTCGCCATGCCGGCACAGGCAGCAAGCGCTATTGTCCAATGACTGCGCCACTCCTTGCGGGCGCTACCTTCCAACTTGACCGACATAGGCTCTCCTCGCCGCCGACTGTTATTGCGCCGCCGCAGGGGCCCGTTCAAAGATCATGGTTTTCGCTTCCAGATAGGGCTGGAGGCCCTCGATCCCGCCCTCGCGGCCAAGGCCAGACTGTTTGAAGCCGCCGAAGGCGATGGAGAAGTCACCGCGAAAGGCATTGTGCCCAACCGTCCCGGCGCGCAGCTGCCGTCCGACGGCATAAGCGCGTTCGGGGTCATGAGTGAAGACACTCGCATTAAGGCCATAGATCGTGTCGTTGGCAATCGCGATCGCCTGTTCCTCGCTGGCAGCCGGGATGACGCTTAGCACAGGACCGAAAATCTCTTCGCGTGCGATGGCGGAGCCATTGTCGACATTCGCAAAGAGGGTTGGCTCGACATAATATCCGCGGTTTAGGTGGGCGGGGCGTCCGCCACCGGCCGCAAGCCGCGCGCCCTCCGCTTTGCCCTGCTCGATCAGGCTTTCCACACGGTCGCGCTGTCGCGCCATGGCAAGGGGCCCCATGTCGCTGTCGGGATCAGAGGGATCGCCCACGCGGATTTTCGCGAAATTCGCAGCGAGTGCATCGACCAAATCATCATGCCGCTGTTCTGGAACAATGATGCGGGTGAGGGACGAACAAACCTGACCCGTCATCAGTGGTGCGGACTTGGCGAGCGATGAGGCAGCTTCGCCGATATCATAATCGTCTAGGATCACGGCGGGTGACTTGCCGCCCAATTCCAATGTCACGCGCGCGATCCGCTCGCCGCAGAGCGAGGCGATGCGACGTCCCGCGGCGGTCGATCCGGTGAAACTGACCTTGTCAACGCCAGGGTTGCGTACGAGCAGTTCCGACACAGCACGGTCTGCCGTGAGAACGTTGACGACACCTGGCGGCAGGCCGATCTCCTCGCAGATTTCAGCAAACATATAGATTGAGGAAGGCGCTTCGGGAGACGCTTTGAGGATGACAGTGCAGCCGGCGATGAGAGCAGCCGCGCATTTATAAGAGAGGAGGGAATGGGGTGCATTCCACGGAACGATCGCAAGCACGACGCCGACCGGTTCTCGCACGAGCAGCGCCGGGAGCCCTGTTGAGGAGACATGTCGCTCCTGCCACGCGAAGCTGTCCGCTAGCCGGGCATGGTAGCGGAAGACGTCGGCATTGCTCTTTGCTGCATGGATTGACATGGCGCTGAGCACGCCTGATTCAGCCGACCAGCTATCAGCGAGCGCTTCCTTACGCCTTTCCCAGCTTTCGGCGATCTTCGCGAGCAGGGAGCCGCGTTCCTGATGGCTCATTCGCGGCCAAGGACCATGATCGAAAGCATGGCGCGCCGCAGCGACAGCGCGCAGCGCGTCTGCCTCCTGCGCCTCGGCAACAGTGACGAACACTTCCTCGGTTGCGCTGTCGAGCACATCGAACGTTGCGCTGGAACAGGGCGCTACCCATTCGCCGTCGATAAAAAATGCGTGGGGGTTTTGAAGGCTATGGGAACGAAGCATGGAATGATTCCTGACATAATTTACTGAAAAGGGAGCACGTTAGTTCATTTTGGTGACAAAGCCGGTTTTCCAGATACGGCGTCATCATCTGCGCCCCGTTTGAGAGGCGGGTCGCCGGCCGGCGGGACTAGGGCCAGAAATACCGCGCCGAGCAAGGCCAGGGGAATGACGGCCGTTAGCACCGGTGCATAGGAGTTGTTCACGTCAAACAGCGCGCCAGCAACGATCGATCCTCCGACCGACATGCCAGCGAATACGCTTTGAATGACCGAGTATATCGATCCGAAGACTGCCTGATCGAACCGGCGTGCGGCGATATAGGTGAGGATGTCTGTTTCGGCGCCCGTCGAGAGTCCCAGCAAAATTGCCGCAGCTAGCGCTGCCGGGAGCACACTTCCGGCTTGGAGCAGGAGCAGACTCGTGCCGATCGGCAGCAGGAAGACACACATGCCTAGCCATCGTGTGGGCAGGAGGTCGAGAAGAAAGCCGGTTAATATGCGGCCCAGAATGGTGCATACGCCGGTGACGCCTGCGATCATGGCGGATGTGGCCAAATCGTGGCCGCTCCACCGTAAGATCGGCACAAAATGCATCAACAGTCCGTAGCTCGCGCCGATGAACAAGCCTCCGCTTGCGGCCAGGCACAGGAAGGTGCGCGATAGCAAGACAGGGCCGATCGGCGGCTTGGGCGTGGTTATGGCCGAAATGGCGCTTACAGTGCGACGTCCTGAATCATGGAAGAAAAGCAGAGTAAGTGGCACAGTCAGCACTGCCCAACTGAGTGCAAGGGCAGGGAAGGCGAGTCGCCAGCCGAAATGTTCGACATAAAAGGCTGCCAATATTGGCCAGGTGGCGGAGCCCAGGCCAGTACCAGCTAGCGCGACCGCTATGGCGAGGCCGCGCGAGGCGCGGAAACGGGCGATGACTGCCGTGATCCATACCGGCACGCTGATGATCAATATGCCCAGTGCCTGAATGAGGATGAAGAACCGCCATTGCCACACATTGCCGTTGGTCAGACCCAGCAGCGACATGCCCGCGACGGTCGGTAGCAGGCCCGCCAGAGCCACTGCACGTGAACCGAACCGGTCGATAGCGCGCCCAAGTATCGGAAGACCAATGAGACCGACGATGACATAGGCTGTCATTGCGGAGCTGAATTCGGTTCGCGACCAGCCGAATTCACGTATCATCTCATCCATGAACACGCCGCTCGACATGCTGAACAGCCCTGTGCCGGCCACTCCCAACATGGAGACAAGAGGCAGGGGCCACATCGCGCACCATTCGCCCTTCTTACTTGGCCCTTCCATCCCGCTTTCCATCCTCGCCGGCCGCCGTATACCCGGTGGCATTTTCTTTTCGGCCTTATCGTGGCTGCTACCGCTAGAAATGCAATAGCTTCGTTTCATAAATTGGCAGACGCCGGAGGGTGACCATCGCATCGTGTAGGGAGAAGTGCCGTGGTTCGGTCTAGCTTAAACCAAATCCCCTGGATGCAAACCACGCTATTGCGCCAGCTATCATCGCCGCCATCAAGAAGCGGCCGGGGCCAGCAAAGCGAATGTCTGGATCAGCCTGGAAGTGGCTGTTGCCCGTGATCATCGGACTGACGAGGTTTGCACGCTTGTGGATAAAATAGAACAGGACGGCCGCCACATGCAGGAGGATCAGTATCTGGAGGCTTTGGAAGCAGAGTGCATGCATTTGTGCGAACCAGCGGCCGGTGTCGAAGTCGACATTGGTCGATAGAGGGCCAGACTGAAGCCCGTCGATATCGACCGCAAACAGGCCGGACAGGACCTGCCCGGTAAGCGTGAGCAGGATCAGCACAACGCTCCAACCACCAAGGGGGTTGTGACTGGGCAGCGATTTATGGCTGCGGCGCGGCATGTCGCGCAGATAGGCGAAGGTCGCACACGGGCCTGCCAAGAAGTCACTGAAACGCGCGTTGGACGAGCCCACAAACCCCCAGATCACCCGGAATGACAGCATGCCCAAAATGGCGTAGCCCGTAACGCGATGCCAATCCATGTGATCGGGATGGGACAACCAGGACATAACGATCAGCACGACCAACGCCCAGTGTACAATCCGCACAGGCGCGTCCCACATCTTGCTCTTCACAGGTGCTTGCCGGTCTTCGCCCTCCATCCTCATCCCACCTCCATCGGTTTGAAGGCAGCTTCGTCCGGTACGGTGTCGCCCCGAGCTCGATAAACTGGTGTCCCGCGATAGGTCCAGCGTCGCACGCCATCCTCGCTGTCGATAGGACGCCATTCACCGACCGGCTCCGCGGCCAGTGGCGCCTTCAGAGGTTCAACGTCCGCGCAAGCTGGGGCACAGGGCTTGCCATCGGCTGAAAGGTAGAGCGATTTGCCACTGCTGTCAGAGAGGATGAAAGCCTTGCCTGACCAGCGCGGCGTGACGCCTGCGGGCGCCATGATCCGGGGTGCCGCCGGGCGATAGGGCACGGTCTGCCAGTAGCGCGACCCATTCGGCACTCCGTTCACAAGGGCGGCCGCGGATTTGGAATAGCCGCTAAAATAGGGTGGGAAGACGGGTACCTTGCCGAGCACATCCATGGTCCCGCCTATGAAACGGTAGAGCGGTGCGCCGTCATAGGCGAGTTGCTGGCCCGCCGGTTGATCGACAATCGTCCATTTGCCCGTCGCCGTGAAACGCCTGGATGCAAGAACCGGGGCCCAATGGCGATTGCAGAAGTTGGCGCAGCGCGCCTTGGCCAGATCGCGCCGCCGATCGGCTGCAGGCCCGCGATCAAAATCCAACTGATAGACCAACTCGCCTGATGCCATTGCAAGTATAAGCCCGTCAGAGCTTTCCTTGATGATGATGCCAGGAGGGAGGACTGCCGCTACCTCAGCGCCAATGTCATGGGGCTTGGAGGCCAGAACCGGATGCGCGCCGCAAAGTGCCGCGATCAGCACAGCGCATTTGCCTACAGTTTTCACCTTCTCTCTCCTATCTGGATGATGGACGGCGCCGACCGGATGCGATAGGCCCGGCGCTTCGTTGCCCTCGAATGTTGAAAGCTCATTGCGTGCGCAATCAAGGTTCCGTCCCGTCTGCCCAGGCCAAGGCGGATCCCTACGCCCAGTTGTTTGAAGTGATCAGCTTTACAACTGCGTTGCAAAGCGACATCGGGTGGGCGCTTCGCGATCTGTGGGAAGACAGTAAGCTCACCGGACGATCGCTCTTCATCATCGGCCTTATCTATTCTGGTGTCGATCGTCCGCGGCAGCTGGCCGACTATTTCGACGTGTTGCCAAGCACCATGACATTCGAGCTTAATAAGCTTTTGGCCGAAAAGCTGCTGACACGAGAGCGGGTGGCAGGGGATGGACGTTCGCTGCAACTGAAGCTGACGAAGGCTGGCGAGGCGTTGCACCGCAAAATGATGGCTACGATCGACGCTTTCATGAAAGAGCGGGTATCTGTACTCGCACCTGGAGAATTGGAAAATTTTCTGTTGATCGGGCGCAAGATCGCGCGACTGGATGAGCCGCACGTGCCACCCCACCGTGCCGCTGCGGCCAAGGCTCGCACCCGCTGATCCGGCGGGGCGGGCGCCAGGAGCCCATTGCCGCATCGTTCAAACCATGATTTCGCTCACCGTTTTACTGGTGCGCATGCTGTCCGCGCCCCAATTATCGACCGGTACGCCCATGATCTGCTGCATGGTCAGTCCCACGCGCGTGGCAGGCGATCCGCCGCCGGCAATATGCAACCCGGTCTTAACCTTGCCCCCGGCGCGTCCGGCCAGCATCATGGGAATACCATCCACTGTATGCGCCTTGGCGAAGTTTGTTTCTGAATGTGCCATGACCAGGCTGTGGTCCAGCAAAGTGCCGTCGCCCTCCTTGAACTGGCCCAGAATGTCCACGAATGTGCCGAACGCTTCCATGCAGCGCTCAACGAACCAGGTCGACTCAGGCTGATAGCCAAGCTTGGCGTCAATCGGCTCTTCATGTGTTAGCTGGTGATGCGAAATGGTGCTGCCTGCTTTGGTCAAAGAGGACGCATTATTGTTAAAATTGACGTTGAACACTCGCGTCTGATTACAGGCCAGCGCCATCGCCAATAATTGGCTCATAACCTTATGGTTCTCGATCACATGCTCAATTTGATTGTTGGGCGGTGCCGCTGCTATGGGCTTGGCAGGTACGACGCAGGCCTCCAGCGCGGGCGGTTTTCGCAGCTGCAAAGCGAGTTGCTGCTCGGTTTGGCGCAGGGCAGTGAAATATTGATCGAGCCGTTCCTTGTCACGCGCGCCCACTCGGGCTTCTAGCGCTTTGCGTTGATCAGCAACGCTCGAAAGGACGCTCTGTCGTGCCATGACGGCAGGATTGGGCTTGAAATCCGCGTTGTTCGGATCGACGAATTCGTCGCCGAACAACCGGTTGTAAAATTCGAGTGGCGATGTTTCCGCTGGATTGAGGCTGCCTTCGCCGCGACCGCTCAAGGAATTGGTTGCGTCGCGCGTAGCCGATACTTCCAGTGATCGGAAGCGTGACTGCGTCCCGATCTGGTCGGCGATAAGCACGTCGAACGAGGGGGCGGGCAGGCCGGGGTTCATGGGCGCAACGCCGGTGCGAATGCCGATGCCCCCGCTGAGGTGCGGCAGGTTGGGTCTGCCGTCGAGTAGTACGTCAAAGCCCGACAAGATCGTGATCCTGTCCTTATAGGCTTCGAGGGGTTTCAGTTCGTGCATCACCTCATAATTGGCGCCCTCGGTCACGGGTTTCCATCGGTCCTCGGTCACACCTAGGCCCCAGAACCAGGTGCCAAAGCGGATCGGCAGCGGCATGCCATTGGCCATCGCCGCGCCGTTATTATCCAGGAAGCAATCAAGTAACGGCAGGGCCACGCCCACCGCCGCGCCCTGAAACATGCCGCGCAGAATGGCGCGTCGGGACAGGTCAAACATCATGGCACCTTTCCGTTAGAATTGTCCGCCATGGCGACATGCGCCGAAGCAGGCGTGAGCGCCTGCGTGGAGACGGAGAAGAATTGCGGACTAAGGGCGATGGAGCGAATGAGGGAGCGAAATCGGAAATTGTCAGCCTGGAAAGCTTTAAGGATCGCTTCCACCCATCCTTCGGGCAGCTTGTCTGCGCCAAGACCGCTTGCATACTCAACCGCCCGTCTGGCGATGCACTCGCTGGGTGCCTGGCTCTGCGCCATCAATGCGGACAGACCCGACAGGCCATTGAAGCTCTTGCCTTCAAATGCGCCGGCGGTGTTGATCGACGCTCCATTTTCGGTAAGGCGGCGCCCGCCGATACCGTCATATTGTTCCAGCGGCAGTCCAAGCGGATCGGTGATTTTATGGCAGGCGGCGCAAACCGGGTCGCTATTGTGTCGGTCAAGGCGCTGGCGGGCGGTTTTGAGCACGTCGTTTGACGTATCATTGAAGCCAGAGAAGTCCACATTGGCAGGCGGATTGGGCACCGGCTGGCACATCAGAACTTCGCGTATTGCTCGCCCGCGCAAGGTCGGCGAACTGCGCCCTTCATGTGAAAAGAGCGCGAGGAACGCGCCCTGGCCGAGCAGGCCGACGCGGTCGCTGTCAGTCGGCAGATCGATGGGCTCCCAGCTGGCGGTGCTGGCGACGGGGATACCGTACACCAATCCCAGTCGCCGATTGAGGTAGGTATGCCGGGTTGTGAATATCTGAGGGTAGGGTTGGTCTCGCGTCAACAGATGGTCAACCATCGTGCGCAGCGTCTGCTCCTTGAAGTCGGAGCCGACGCCGGTTGTGAAGCGAGGATAGACCAGCGGGTCCTTGGCGACATCATCGACACGGTCCAACTGCAAGAAATCGCTAAAGAAAGCCCGAGCCCCCTCTTCAAAACGGGGTGACGCCATCATGCGCTCTACCTGTGCGCGCAGACCGTCAGGCGTGTTGATCTCGCCGCTCCTGGCAGCCTTCAAGAGCGCGGCATCCGGGACGGTGTTCCAGAGAATGGAGCTCAACCGGGCAGCCTTGGACCAGCTGTCGAGCTCCTTGCCATCCGGTGTCGCCGTCTCAATCCAGAAGAGAAATTGCGGCGAGACAAGCATCGATGCGAGGCTTAGATGTAGTCCTTTGTAGAAATCCCCCAGCGTCGAGGCCGCGTTGCCCGCCACATCGACGTAGAAGCTGACCTCTTTGGCGGATAGCGGCCGTCGGAATAGGGACAATCCGATCCGCTTTATGAACTGACCTGCGCATCTTGGATCAGCCTTGGCTGCCTGCGCGGGCTTGCATGTAAGGAAGATTGCCCGATGCTTTTCATCGAGGACTTGAGCTGCAATTCCGCGTGCCATTGCGTCAAATTGTTCAAAGCCAGCCGACGATAGCACGGCGATAGATGCGCCCGTCGCAATCAGCTCGTGCTCTGGCCGCACGATCGGGTCGAACCGCCCAGCAACCTTGATATCCTCACCGAATATGTCAGCAATAGCATTGCGGTATTGCTTTTCGGTGAGTCGCCGCATGGTGACGATCTGTCCATCGGTGGCCGTTGGAGAAATGAATGCAGCTGAAGTAGCAACATTGGAGGAAGGCGCTGGTGTGCACGCCGATAGAGCGGTTGCAAACGCCCCCAACACCGCGCCATTCGCCCATGATGGAACGCGCAATCGCATCTCTACATCCTAACGCAATTTTCTGTTGGCCTGCCTGACGGCGGCGTGCGCTATTACGCTCTTCCTAAACGGCTCTTGTGTCAATTCAAAATTTGAAGCATTTGACGAGTGGATATGTGGATATGACGAAGGAGTGGATCATGCTGCGATGGGCCGTGCTTTTTTGCGCCGGAATTTCAATGACGGGAGCAGCGCTGGCGCAAGGACTCACACCCAAGGCGGCAGCTGAAAACCGCGTAAATCGCTACCGGGAAGTGGGCGCGGCATTCAAGACGATCAACGACCAGGCGAAATCGGGCACGCTTATCAAAATGACGGCTCGGATCGCGGCGCGCACTATCAGTGCTGCGGCTCGTGACCAATATCAGTGGTTCCCCGCCGGGTCTGGGCCAGAAAGCGGCGCTAAAACCAAGGCAAAGACGGCGATCTGGTCTGATGCAGCTGGGTTCAAGAAGGCGCAGACCGCCTTTGCGCAGCAGTCGGATTTGATGACGAAGGCGGTAGAAACCGGCAATATTTCTGCGGTGCAGACCCGGGCCAAGCTATTGGGTGCCACATGCTCGGCATGCCACCGCAATTTTCGGGAGGAATGATGAAATTGACCAATTCCCTGCGGCGCGCTCTTGCTGCCGGTGCCTGCTTTGCTGCGCTCTCGGGAGCACCTGCGGTTGGCCAGGCCCCAGCACCCACGAGCTCGATCGATGAAGCCGTCAAGGCGAAGGCCGACACGCTCATTGCGCAGATGACGCCCGAAGAGAAGGCGGGGCAGCTAACCCAATTTTTCTATTTCGCTCAATTTCCGAGCAATGGGGCCGTCGAAAAGGCTATCGAAGCTGGCGGCATGGGGTCTGTGCTCTTTGTCACTGATCCAAGTGCGCTAAATCGACTACAGAAGATCGCGATGGAAAAGTCGCGGCTTAAGATCCCGCTGCTCTTCGGATTTGACGTGATCCACGGCCTGCACACCATCTTCCCGGTCCCGATTGGGCTTGCCGCCAGCTGGGACCCGTCGCTTGTTGAGAAGGCGCAGGCAGCCGCCGCCGCCGAGGCGCGGGCCGTGGGTCTTCATTGGACCTTCGCGCCTATGATCGACGTGGCGCGCGACGCGCGCTGGGGCCGTATGGTCGAAGGGGCGGGGGAAGACCCGTATTTAGGGGCGGTCATGGCGGCGGCGCAGGTGCGTGGGTTTCAAGGACGGGGGCTCGGACAACCGGACCGGATCATTTCAGGGCCGAAGCATTTTGTCGGCTATGGCGCCTCCTATGGCGGCCGTGACTATGACGAGGTGAATCTTTCCGACAGCGAGTTGTGGAACGTCTATCTGCCTCCGTTCAAGGCGGCGATTGACGCGGGCGCGGCCAACATCATGTCAGCCTATATGGGCGTAAACGGCGTGCCTGCCGCAGCCAATCCTTGGCTGCTCAGTACATTGCTGCGCGAAAAACTGGGCTTTAAAGGCTTCGTCGTTAGCGACAATCAGGCAGTCCAGAATCTAGTCACCCAGCATTTCGCCGCTGATCGCGAGGACGCCGCAGCGCGCGCGGTCAGCGCTGGCCTCGACATGGAAATGAACCCGCCGATGAGCAAGGCTGCGATGAGCAGTCTGCCCGACGCGCTGAAGACCGGGAAGGTGAGTCAGGCCCAGGTAGACGCAGCCGTACGCCGCGTGCTGGAGGCAAAGATCCGCATGGGGCTATTTGAACATCCCTATGTGGATGAAAGCCTGACGGAAAAGCGCCTCAACGACCCGGCGCATCTGGCGCTTGCACGCAGCGCAGCGGCCCGGTCGGCAGTGCTGTTGCGCAATGAAAATGGCCTGCTGCCGCTTGACCGCAAGGGCGTGAAATCTATCGCCGTGATCGGTCCGATGGCGGATTCGGAGCGCGATACGCTCGGACCCTGGGTATTCCCGCAGAACAATCCCAAGGCGACCACCGTCCTGGCGGGGCTCAAAGCCAAGTTCGGCCCGGCCGTAAGGGTCGATTACTCTGAAGGCGTGCGTATGCCGCAACGAGCCTTCACATCTCCTTTCGCAACACTCGACCCCCGGCCGAAGCTGACGCCCATCGACCCAGATGCCGAGTTCAAGCGAGCGGTGGATCTTGCGAGCAAGGCTGACGTCGCGGTGCTCGTTCTGGGCGAAGCCTTTGACATGATCGGAGAAGTTGCATCCCGCTCAGACTTCAGTCTGCCCGGTCGCCAGCAGGAACTGCTGGACGCCGTCGTCGCAACGGGAAAGCCGGTCGTTGTTGTGCTCATGAACGCACGGCCACTCGATCTCAAGGATAGCAAGGTGGCCGCTATTCTGGAGGCCTGGTATCCAGGTTCTGCAGGCGGCGATGCAGTAGCGGACCTGCTCGTCGGTGATGCGGCGCCGGGCGGCAAACTGCCTTTCAGTTGGATCCGCAGCGCGGGACAAGCGCCTTATACCTATTCCTTTCTGGTTTCCCACGATCCCACCAATGCAAACAAGCGCTACTGGAATGAGAGTAATAAGCCCATTTGGCCATTCGGCCATGGCCTGAGCTACACTCAGTTCAGCTACGGCAACCTTCAGGTGGAGAAGCCAACCTATGGGTTAGGAGAGGCGGTCCGTGTCAGCGTCGATCTGACCAACAGGGGCAAGCGCGTGGGCGAGGAAGTCGCGCAGCTTTATGTTCATCAGCGTTATGGTTCGGCGGCGCGGCCTGTCCGTGAACTCAAGGGCTTTCAGCGTGTCAGCCTTAAACCGGGTCAAACACGTACGCTTCGATTTGTGCTGAAGCCTGAGGATCTACGCTACTGGAGCGCGGCCAGCCAGGGCTGGGTTCAGGACGAAACGAAGTTTGACCTCTGGGTAGGCGGGAATTCCGATGCCGATCTCGCCGGCTCCTTTGAAGTGAGGGGTAAGTGATGCGGGGCATCCGGCGGGGCCTATGGGGCCTGTTGCTGCCTGCCATGCCGGCTCTGGCGCAGGTGCCGGTTGCGCCAGAGTATCTCAACCCGGAATTGCGCGCCATCGGCACGCGACTGCTCCAAGCATCAGCCACGCAGCCGGTAGCTTCGCCGCTGCGCCGGCCTTCACGACCTGCAGATCTTCCCCCGGGAGTCGAGGAAGAAACGGTACCAGCGAAAGCCGGCCATCCGCCGGTTACAGTCTACATCGTCAATCGTTCCGCTCAGCAGTCAGCACAGCGGGGCGCCATCCTCTATATTCATGGCGGCGGCTTCATGGCCGGTTCCGCTCGCGGGTCGGTGCGGGCGGTGCTGGGGCTTGCCGCGCGCCTCAATTGCGTGGTTGTAAGCGTGGAATATCGTTTGGCACCCGAAACGCGCTTCCCAGGCGCGCTGGAGGATAATTATGCGGCGCTGAAATGGCTCCACGACAATGCCGGCAGCTTGGGTGTCGATCCCAAGCGCATCGCAGTTATGGGCGAAAGCGCCGGTGGTGGGCATGCGGCCATGCTGACCATCGCCGCACGTGATCGCAAGGAAGTGCCCATTGCCTTCCAGGCACTGGTCTACCCGATGCTGGACGATCGAACCGGATCGACGCACAAGGTCGATCGGACCATCGGAACATTGGTCTGGCGACCACAGGACAATCGGGCGGGTTGGACGGCGCTGCTCGGCAAGCCCGCGGGCAGCCGCACCGTCCCGCCAGGCTCCGTACCAGCGCGTGAGGAGAATCTTCGCGGACTCCCGCCGACATTCATTGGCGTGGGCTCAATCGATCTGTTCGCAGAGGAGGATATCGAGTTCGCTAGGCGGCTCGTTGGACAAGGGGTGCCAACCGAGTTGCTCGTCGTGCCAGGTGCTTTCCATGGGTTCCAGACAATGGTGCCGCAAGCCGCCGTGTCGCGCCAGTTCAATGGCGCGCTGGAAGCGGCGCTGATGCGAGCGGTGGGGTCGCCTACCACGCCTTGAGGCGACTCATTCGGCGCGAAAGAGCTCCCTCAAACGCAATGCAATACATATATTGCGTTAGTCGATGCATTGGGCATTATGGTGTTCTGGAAGGCGGCGGTCGGGAGACGAAGTTTAGATTGGTAGTCCGTTCAAGAAGCCAACCACTTGCGTGATATCAGCGATCCTGCACGGTTGCGCATGATGCGGCATGAGAAAATAGTCGGGCAGCGACAGAAGCAGAATCGAACCTGAGCACTCAACATTGGGGATCAGAAAGGATGTCTGTTTCAGAACAATATATATCGATATCTGTTGATGGGAGTGGAAGCCGATGGCTGGAAGTGTTCAAGGCTCGTTCAACTATGTTGGTCCCATGAATGAGGAGCCGCTCTATTTCAAACATCAGCCTCATCGGACCAACATCAACTATGATAGCCGGGTCATGGAAGTGCATGACATCAGGGCGTTCGATCGGCCACCAACATTGGCGAGGGAGGGATTTGCTCTCGCCCGTTTGCGCCTGGACATCGGTAGTGAACGCGATCCGGGCGCCATCGATGAGGTCTATCACCCGGCGTTCCACCAACTGATTAGCGAACTGACGGGCGCTCGCAAGGTCGTCGTCAAGCGATCCATGCTCCGCTCTAGCGAACGGGCTGCCCAGGACGCCCGACTGGATGGTGTTCCGGCCCGCTATGTCCATTGTGATTTTGATGCGGCATCATTCCATGCCATGGCGCAGGCGGTTCTGGCCGATGACCCGCTTAAGGAAAGATGGCTGTCAGGCCGATATGCTGTGGTCCAGGGCTGGCGTGCGCTGAGCCCGCCGCCGCAGGATACACCGCTGGCCGTCCTGGACCGGCAGACATTGTCGCGTGAGGATCTTGTTCATACCGGAAACATCCAGGGGTATGAGGGCGCGGAGTCGCGATCGGATAATTATATCTACCGCTACAATCCAGCGCACCGATGGGCATATGTGTCCGATATGACGGAAGAGGATCTGCTGCTCTTCGTCGGTTTCGATAGCGCAGACGAAGGTATGGCGGGAACGCCGCATAGCTCATTCGACTATTGGCGAAGCTGCGATCATACCGTCCCGCGCGCGTCCTGCGAAACACGAGCCTTTGTTTATTGGGGCTAATGCATAAGGATATAGGAAATGGGAAGAACCCCGGCAGGCGCACTTGTGCAGGCTTTTGGCGATGTGGAAAAGATGTCGGCAGCCTATGCACCCGGCATACGCTGGTCGATGCCAGCCTCTACGCCTTTTCCGCGCCCGATGGAGGGAAAGGACGCGGTGATCGCCTTCAACAGCAAGGTGTGGGGCGAGGTGCATCGCCCAGACTGCGAGGTCGAGATATTGGATGAGGTCGGCGACGAGAGGGTAAGTGCAGCACGCTTCATCTACCGTGCCCATGTGATTGGCAAGGAGGGGATCTATGAGAATGAATATACCATCTTCGTTCGATCCGGGCCCGAGGGATTGACCGAGGTATTCGAGGCGTTTGACACGGTGGCGGCGCTCGATTTCTATCGCGGCAAGCCCACGGCTATGCGCGGCTTCGACGATTAGAAAAATAAGGGTGGAAGGATGCGGCGCCGGAAGGAACCTAATCATGCGGGGTGAAGCGCCAGTGCGGATGGCACCAGGGCGCGCCTGGTCGGCGGTGATGCTGCTCACTTTGGTGGGCGTCGTCAATATCGTCGACCGAGCCTTGCCAGGCGTTCTGGTGGAGCCGATCAAGCACGATCTGCAGCTGTCCGACACCGCCATCGGCCTTATCAACGGTTTCGGCTTCCTACTCGTCTACTCACTGCTCGGCATCCCTATTGCACGCCTGTCCGATCGCGGCGCTTATGGTTTGGTGATCAGCTCATGTCTGGGGCTATGGAGCGTCATGACGCTGATCGGAGCAGCGGCTCAGACGGGATGGCAATTGGCACTGACCCGCATGGGCGTGGCGCTGGGGGAGGCAGGAAGCACTCCAGGCGCGCATGCCTTCGTTGCCCGAAATTTCGCGCCTGACAGACGCGCAGCAGCATTGGCAGTGTTGACCCTTTCCATTCCCCTTTCTCATCTGCTCAGCTATCTCGGCGGCGGGCTCTTGGGCGCCGCCTTTGGCTGGCGGGCGACGTTCGCCTTCATGGGGATATTTGGGCTGGTGCTAGGGCCGTTGGTGCTGTTGCTCCTCGGGCGGCGTCAGCCACCGGTGGCGGGAGTGGCGCCCCCAGTTGCCTCGCGATCGCTAAAGCCCGCCTTTGGCCTGCTGCGCAAGCCCAGCTTCCTCCTCATCATGATAGCCACGGCCTTCATCGGCATTGGAGGCTATGCGCTTAATGTCTTTGCTAGCGCATTCCTGATGCGTGTCCATGGTCTGACACTGGCGCAGGTCAGCGTGCAATATGGTATAGCCGCGGGTGCGGCAGGTATCGTCAGCGTGCTTGGTGCAGGTATCGTTGCCGACCGTCTGTCGCGGAGCGATCCACGCTGGATATTGTGGGTACTGACCGCGATGGTTGCTCTTCTGGCGCCTTGTTCCTTCGCAGCCTTCCGCGTCGCGGGCGCGCGCGAAGCGGTGCTTCTGCTGGCGTTGGGCAATGTCGTAGGAGTGGCCTATCTGCCGCCGGCGATTGCCGCGATCCAGCGCCTCGCTCCGCCGGACACGAGGGCGACGGCTTCAGCCTTCCTTCTGATGTTCACGGCGATCGCCGGCGGTCTCGGCCCGCTGATTGCCGGACAGATCAGCGATGCGCTCGAAGCTGAGCTAGGGCCGCGCGCGTTGGCTGTCGCGATGCTGGTTGTCCCCCTCACTCATATGATCGCCGGCTTGTTCTACTTCCTGGCGTCACTCGGGTTCCGTCACGATATGCTCGCAGTGGAATAGCTCATGCCAGATGTTGCAGGAGGAATGGCGATGGAGGTCAGCGAAGCGGTCGCCACGCGCCGTTCAGTACGTGCCTTTTTGCCGACACCAGTCGAGGAAGCTCTGCTGCTGCGCGTGCTAGAGAAGGCGCGGCGCGCTCCGTCAGGTGGCAATGTCCAGCCCTGGCACGGCGTCGTGGTTTCCGGAGCGGCGCTGGAGCGGTTGATCGCGGCCGTTGGAGAGCAAGCTGCGGCCGGGACGAGCACGCCCGATTATGATATCTATCCACCTGCGCTGCCTGAGCCCTATCGCTCTCGCCGCTTTCAGTGTGGCGAGGAGATGTATGCCGCAATCGGCATCCCGCGCGAGGACCGGCCTGCGCGTCTCGCGCATGTCGCGCGCAACTTAACTGCATTTGGCGCTCCGGTCGTGCTGTTCTGCCATACGCCGGCCTTCATGGGCCCACCGCAATGGTCGGATCTGGGTATGTGGCTGCAGACCATCATGCTGCTGCTCCGCGAGGAGGGGGTGGATAGCTGTCCGCAAGAAGCATGGTCAGTACATGGCGGCGCGATCCGCGCCCATCTCGACATTCCGGCGGACCATCTTCTCTTTTGCGGCCTAGCCATCGGCTATGCGGACAACGATGCGCCGATCAATCAGGCGAGGATTGACCGGGCTCCCCTTGCAGAACTGATCCGTTTCAAAAAATGAAATAAATTAGGCTCGGCAGCTTGACATCGGCGGAGTGCAAATGGAGATCGGGTACGGAAATTAGTCTGAGTATTAAATCTTTCGGGTAGGAAGAGGATTTGAAATGTCGCATGCATCCCGTCGCGAGGCACTGGCATTCGGTCTGGGCGTCACCGCTGCTTCCGCCTTGCCGACCGGAGCGCTCGCCGCGTCGGCCTTGCCGCGGCGTAGTGAAGCAGCCAAGCTGTGGCCCAGGGGTATAGAAGGTCAGCGCAAAGCCGATCTGGGCAATGGCACCTATCTAAACCCAGTGCTGGCAGGCGATCATCCCGATCCCAGCGTTTTGAAGGACGGCGATACTTACTATAAGGTATCTTCCTCCTTTCACTATTATCCCGGCTTAGTGATCTGGAAGTCGACGGACCTTGTAAACTGGACGCCGGTGGGCCCAGCGCTGCGCCGTCCGGTCGGGTCCGTCTTTGCTCCAGATCTTATTAAGCATGACGGGCGCTATTACATCTATTTTCCAGCTGCAAACTTCGCGCCATCCAGCGCGCTTCCGCCTGCCGAAAAAGCCAAACGGCCGATCATGGCAATTTATGTCGTTCATTCAGATCGCATCGACGGGCCCTGGAGCGATCCAATGGATATGGGCATTTATGAGGGCATCGATCCTGGCCATGTCGTGGGTGAAGACGGCACGCGCTACCTGTTCCTTGACGGTGGTAAACTCATACCCATTACAGATGATGGCCTTAAACGCGCTGGCAAGACGGCGAAGGTCTATTCTGGCTGGCCGATTCCAGAGGATTGGATTGTCGAAGGTTTCGCGCTGGAAGGACCGAAGCTGCTCAAGAAGGATGGCTGGTTCTACATGTTCTCGGCACAGGGCGGCACCGCTGGTCCGCCCACCAGCCACATGGCTGTCGTTGCGCGCTCCCGCTCAGTTCGCGGGCCTTGGGAAAACTGCCCTCATAATCCGATCGTGCATACCCAGAGCGCCGATGAACCTTGGTGGTCACGCGGACATGCGACGCCTGTGCAGGGACCGGCAGGCGACTGGTGGTTCCTCTACCACGGCTATGAAAATGGGTTCCGCACGCTGGGCCGTCAGATGCTGCTGGAGCCGTTCGATTGGACGGCGGACGGCTGGCCCCTGGCGAAGGGCGGCGACCTGACCAAACCGCTGCGCAAGCCAAGGGGCGGTAAGGCCGGGGCTCACGGCGCTGCTCATTCGGATGATTTCACGCGAGACCGCTTCGGCATAAACCTGGCCGCCTTCATGCCCGGCGACACCTATGCCGAGCGCATGCGCCTTGAAGATGGGGCATTGATTCTGACAGGGGAGGGAACAAGGATCAGCGAATCTTCACCGCTGGTCATCAACGCTGGTGAGCGCAATTATGAGATGTCGGTAGAAGTGGAACTCACCGGCAATGCGCAGGGCGGCATCCTGCTCTATTATGATCAGCGTTTCTTCTGCGGGGCGGGCGCCGATGGTCAGCGGTTGCGTACCTATAAGATGGGGCAATCGCCGATGTTCGGCGACATGAAAGTGCCAGCCGGACGCAGATTGTTCTTGCGTGTCGTCAACCACGAAAATGTTGCCACCTTTTTTCACAGCCAAGACGCCCGACATTGGCAGACCTACATCTCCTACGAGGTGGCGGGCTACAATCATAACGTGGCCGACGGGTTCCTCAGTCTTCGTCCGGCGCTTTATGCCATCAAAGATGGAACAGTTAGATTTCGAAACTTGCGCTATGTCGCATTGAATTGATGGTGCGGCGAGGCAGAGCCATTTCGCTGCTTCACTCGCCGATAACCAGCCATATTATTTTCGCAAACGATCAATTGCCAACAGCCGGCCTAGAGGGACAGCAAAATGCGAGCAGGGATGGAGATATCGAGGAAAAGGCTATTCCATGCGTTCCTGACCGGGGCGACCGCTTTGGCGGCTTGGCCCGCACTAGCCGCGGACGGTCAGGCATCCAGCCTCGAACAGCTTTTCCGCGACCCGCCGGCGAGCGCCCGCCCGAGGGTGTGGTGGCACTGGATGAATGGCAACATCACGGCTGATGCAGCGGCCAAGGATCTGGCTTGGCTGCAACGGATCGGCGTAGCCGGCGTACAGATGTTCGATGCGAACCAGAAGACTCCGCAAATCGTTGAAAAGCGGCTTGCCTACATGACGCCGGAGTGGCGTGAGGTGCTCAAGCGGGCGGCAAGTGAGGCTGATCGACTGGGCTTGGAATTTGCAATCACATCGTCAGCAGGCTGGTCACTGACAGGCGGCCCCTGGGTGAAGCCGGAAGACGCGATGAAAAAGCTAGTCTGGACCGAAACGCAGGCGCGCGGAGGAAAGCGGACGAAAATGCGTCTGCCGCGGCCAGCTGGCGTTGCGGGGCCCTTTGACGGTATTCCCGCACCCAAAGAAGCGAGCGGCGCAGACACGGGCGACCACGCACCTGCCGATTTCTATCGCGATATCGCAGTGCTTGCCTATCCGGTGGCGTCTACACCAAGGCTCCCCGAGGCAGAGGTGAAGACCAGCGACGGCAAGCAGATCGATGCGGCAGCTCTGACTGACGATAACTTCCAAAGTGGACTCACCCTCGCCAAAACTTCAGGGCATGAAGCGCCCAGTATCGCGTTCAACTATGCACGCCCGCAAACGGTACGCGGTCTCACCCTCTTTGCACCAGGGGGCGGACCTACGATCGTGTCGCCCGGCCTGCGGCCCCGCCTCGAGGTGAGCGATGATGGCGCCGCCTGGCGGCAGGTGGCCGAGGTGCCACTGAGCGACGTGCCATCCACCATCAGTTTTGCGCCCGCGACCGCTCGGCATTTCCGGGTCGTCTTTGCGCCGGCACCATCAGCGGGTGCGCCTTCGCTGCAGCTGCCGCCTGGTATCGATCTTGCGGCACTGGCGGCGCTTGGCGGTGCTCCTGACAACGGGATTAAGGTCAATGCGCTGCGTCTCCTCACCGACTCAAAGATCAACCAGTTTGAAGCGAAGGCCGGCTATCATGTCGCGTCGGACTATTACGCGCTCGACGGGTTGGCGCCGGATGTAAAGGGGGCTGCACCATCGCAGGTGGTGGATCTCTCCTCACATATGGCAGCGGACGGTACGCTCGACTGGACGCCTCCAAAGGGTGAATGGCGGATCGTGCGGTTGGGCTGGTCGCTCACCGGCAAGACTAATCATCCGGCCACCGCGGAGGCGACGGGCCTCGAAGTTGATAAGATGGATGGCGCTGCGGTGCGGCGCTATTTCGCCGAATATTTCGACATGTATCGCAGCGCAGTCGGCAGTGATCTGTTCGGTCGGCGGGGCATCAGCGCTCTACTGAATGACTCGACGGAAGTTGGCGCGTTCAACTGGACCCCCGCGATGGTGTCGCAGTTCAAGAGATTGCGTGGCTATGATCCCACCCCATGGTTGCCAGCGCTGACGGGAGCAGTCATCGGTTCGGCGCGCGAGAGCAATGCCTTCCTTTATGACTATCGTCGTACAATTGGCGACTTGCATGCGACGGAACATTATGAAGTCGCCGCAAAGGTGGCGCATGAAAATGGCCTAAAAATTTATGGGGAAGCACTGGAGAACGGGCGGCCATCCTTGGGCGACGACATCCGGCTGCGCAGCTTCACCGACTATCCGATGGCGGCGATGTGGTATTTGCCCGATGGAGGCGAGCCCCGCAGCGCTTTCCTGTATGACTTGCGCGGCGCAGCTTCTGTCGCCCATCTTTATGGTCAAAATATTGCCGCGGCGGAATCGCTTACATCGGCCTTCACTCCGTGGGGCACGTCGCCCGCCAGCCTCAAGGCAACGATCGACCTTGAATTCGTGAGCGGCATCAATCGGCCGGTCATCGCGTCCACGGTGATGCAGCCCGCAGAGGATAAGAAACCTGGATTGTCGCTCGGCATCTTTGGCCAATATTTCAACCGTCATGAAAGCTGGGCGGACATGGCCAAGCCATGGATAGACTATATTTCGCGTAACTCCTTATTGTTGCAGCAAGGGCGGAACGTCGCCGACGTTGCCTATTTCTTTGGCGAAGAAGCGCCACTCACCGCGCTCTTCCAATTTGAGAATGCGAAGGACACACCCAAGACGAGCGCCTATGACTTTGTCAGCTTCGATGCGCTGCAGAATCTGCTTCAGAACGATGGTGCCGAACTGGTCACGAAGGGCGGAGCGCGTTATCGTCTGCTGTACCTTGGCGGAACGTCGCGTCGGATGACGGTCCCCGCTCTGCGCCGGATCGCTGCGCTGGTAGAGGGCGGCGCAACGGTCCTGGGCGATGCGCCTGAATCGAGCCCCAGCCTTGCGGATGATACCGCTGAATTCGCCGCTCTTGTGCACAAATTATGGGCGGGTGGAGTTGAAACCCAGGTTGGAAAAGGACGGGTGATCGCGGGTAAAGATGTAGAAGCAGCCTTGCGGCGCATCGATGTAGGGGCGGATTTTCACTTCACGGGGGGGCAGGCGGACAGCCAAATACCCTTCTTGCATCGCAAGCTGGATGATGGCGACGGCTACTTCCTGGTCAATCGCAATCAGAAGCGGTCCGAGATCATAGAAGCGCGCTTCCGCGTCACGGGCAAGGCGCCCGAGATGTGGCGTGCAGAAACCGGGGAAGTGGAACAACTTAGCTACCGCACCGAGAATGGCGAGACGATCGTACCGCTCACGCTGGCTCCGGGCGATGCGATGCATATTCTTTTCCGCAAACCGACAGCACAAGCGTCCGCCTCGGTTGCGAAGCCGCCCTTGGTTTCTGTCGGCGAAGTCGCTGGACCTTGGACGGTCGTTTTCCAGCCCGGCCGCGGAGCGCCCGCCTCGACCCGGATGACAACGCTGCAGCCACTTGAGAAGAATGCCGATCCCGGCATTCGCTATTTCTCCGGGATCGCAACCTATCGTACGACTTTTGCAGCCCCGCGGGATTGGAAACCGGGTCGGCCTCTGTGGCTCGATTTCGGAAAGGTAGGGGAAATCGCCGAGGTGCGCGTCAACGGCAAGGCGGCCGGGACTGCATGGCACGCGCCCTATCGGCTGAATGTCGGCACGCGGCTCCGCAAGGGAAGCAACGAATTGGAGGTCAAGGTTGCGAACCTGTGGGTCAACCGGTTGATTGGCGATCAGCAGAAAGGCGCAAATAAGGTCGCCTATACCGCCATCCCGACCTATCTGCCATCCGCTGAACTGAGACCGTCTGGCCTGATCGGCCCGGTCGAGCTGCTCGGTGAAGCTCGCTGAAAAAAAAAGAGACCTGCTGCGCTGGATAAGCGGAGCAGGCCTTGAGGAGGAGAAGGGAGCGAGGGTGCCATCTGCCTGATGGCACCCCCTTTTGCCTTAGCGCGACCCGAAGGCAAATCGCAGGCTGAGGCCGAATTCGCGTGGGATCGTCGAACTCACCCCAACATAGTTGCTCGGGAAATTCAGGCTCGCTCCGCCCAGTTGCGGGGGCAGAGAGACAGAAGTCGAGAGCGGAACGTCGCTGCGCGAGAGCATCCGGTAGGTGTTAGTTATATTCTTTGCAAACAGCGCCAGTTCCCAGGCACCATCCTCACTGCGCAGGCCTGCGTAGAGGTTGAGCAATCCATAAGCCTTAACCCGGTCGAATCTGTTATTCGGATTATTCGGATTGCTGGGGTTGTAGGTGAAATTGCCCCGAATGAACGCAGCTGTAACAGGTGAAATAGGATGCGAGTATTCCGACTGCAGGTTGAGTGACCAATCCGGTTGAGTCGACACGCGCTGGTTGACTGTGCAGGTCGCCACCGCATTGCCGCCGGACACGTCGAAGATTTGCTGTGGGGTCGGGATCGCCGCGTCAGGAACTCCGTCGCCGTCTACGTCATTACAGGCGATTGTCCCGTTCTTTATCTTCCCGTCCGCATAGGCTAGCTGCGCGTCGAGATAGAAGTTGCGGCTCGGCTTGTAAGTGACTTGTAGTTCCACACCCTTGACCGTGACCGGTAGGTTCGCGAGGAATGGGAAGCCGCCAATCCTCCAATTGGTGGGATCAGTCTGGCTGCCTGCGGGATTGACCAGGTCAATGAAGTTGGTGATCTGGGTGTCTTTGAACAGAAAGTTCTTGAACTTCTGGTGGAACGCAGCGGCGCTGATGCTGATCTTGCGGTCCATCATAGATGCCTTGAACCCAACTTCATAAGAGGTCGACTTTTCAGGATCGATATTCAGGAATTGACTCAGTCCCTGTGTTAACGGGCGACCGATGCCAATGGCGGGCGCATTGGTCCGGAAGCTCGTGCCGGTGTTGGCATAGACCATCAGGTCGTCGCTAAACTCGTGTTTGATCGACGCATTGTAGATCGTGGCGTGGAACTTTCTCGGATTCGAAGCCTGAATAGGTATTGCGCCAAAGCCCGGTATGATTGCGGTGGTGGTAGTGTCGTCAGTGATCCTGATCCGACGAAGGCCGCCGGACAGTTCGGTGCCTTCACCAATATGCGCGACCAAATTACCGAAAAACGACCGCTCTTTGCGCCAGCCCTCGTTGATGAGCGGCAGCATGAAGATGTTGAACAAGATCGGCTGGCCAAAGTTGGCACCAGTCAGCCGGGGCTGCCCGATATCATTATGACCGCTGGTTTTCAGGAAGAAGGCGCCTGCCGTATAGTCGAGGAAGCCAAACAGACGCTCGTCCGACGACAGTCTGACTTCATGCGTCCACTGACTTGCATCGGTAGCCACCGTCTGGCGGATGTCGTCATCTGGGAAGATGTTCGCGTTGTCTTGCGGCTGAGCGGTGTTCTGCTTAAGATCGAAATAAGATCCGACATAGCTAAGTTGCTGCCCGGCGAGACGCAGATTGGCATTCGCCGTGACGAGGTGCTGCCGTTCGTCAACCCGCCCTGGGGTGTCCGTCACCGACCGTCGATCGCGTCCGCGGATAAATGTCGTCCCACCGAACTGAGGGGTGGTAGTCGGCTGCGAAACGCCGATCGATTCGACCTGCGCATAGAATTCCGTCTCGCGGCGGAGATATTGATAGGTGACGTTTGCATCGAGCATATCGCTCGGTTCCACGCGTAGGCTAGCGCGGGCGCTGCTGGTGTTCGAAAAGGGCTTGGTCGCGGGCGTGATCGGACGAACTTCGTTGGCGTCATTCTGGTCGACGACGCCTGCCACTCGCAGAGCCGCAATGCCGGGAATGATCGGAATGCCTATACCGCCCTGAACGTTGATCGCGCCGTTGCCTGTTGCGCTTCCCTGCAGCGTACCGCCAAATTCCTGAAGATCGGCCCGACGCGTCGTGACAGTAATCGAGCCGGAGGGTGATGCCTTGCCGCGCAGAGTGCCTTGCGGTCCGCGCAGAACTTCGATCTGGCCGATGTCATACATGGATTGAAAAAGCGCGAAAGGCGAGACGTTTGCGTCGTTGATGTAATATTCGACGTTTGGCGCTGCCCCGCCAATTGTATCGACGCCAACGCCACGCAGCGTAGTGCGAAACCCAACGCCACCCTGTTGCGATAGCTGCAAGCCTGGCACGACGGTAGTGACATCCTCGAAACGCGTGATGTTGAGTTCTTCAAGCGCAGCGCCGGTCACGACATCAACAGTCTGGGGGACGTCTTGCAGGCTTTCTTCGCGGCGACGCGCTGTAACTATGATGTCGTTGCCAAGAGAGGGTCCCGCCTCTTGGGCAGTCGGCGCGTTTGTACTTGTCTGAGCCAGTGCTGAGGTTGCAATCATTAAACTGCTTGTTCCTGTAAGCGCAGTTACAATGAATTTTCTCATTTTATCCTCCCTGTATGTCTAAAAGTTGATGTATCTTCCGTAATCAACAAGACAAGGTATGCGCTCGCGTCTCGAGGCGGCGCGGGCGACCGGCGCCGAACCGCGCCGCGACATCAGTTGAATGGGTAGGATGTGCTCAGCGATGATCGACGATGCAGGGTCGTCCTCATTGCTGATGGGAAATGGAGCCGAGCCTTGTAGCAACGGGCAGCAGCGCATCGTTTCACCGCATCATCTCCTAGTCGTGCACGTGCCGCTTATGCTGGCGGCTTATGCGACAGGATTTAATCCGGAATGCAATGGGGCACAATCATTTTGTCAGACAATTAGATCGCTGGACCGATATGCGCCGTCCCTCGGGAAGTTGCAGGCTTTCGCAGCGATAGCACTAATGTTACATGATGTAACAAAATATCGGGCTCTAGGATAGGAGAGGCGGAATGGAATTTCACATACTGATCAAGGGCGGAACAGTGGTGGATGGTACAGGGGCCCCGCCGTACGATGCCGACGTTCGGGTCGCTGGTGGACGGATCATCGAAATTGGCTCAAATCTGGAGGCCGCCCGCGGGGAAAGGGTAATTGACGCCACAGCCTGTCTTGTGACGCCAGGCTTCATCGAAACGCATAACCATTATGATGGCGGCGTCTGGTGGTCGCCCAATATGGAGCCGCTGCCAGCCTATGGCGCGACTACATCGATCAACGGAAACTGCGGATTTTCCATGGCGCCAGCGCCGCAAACTGAAGAAGATAGGCAGAATGTCATCGACATTTTCAACTTCTTCGAAGACATCCCGGAAGAACCGATGCGCCACATCGTGCCTTGGGACTGGAGGAGTTGGAGCGAATATAAGGCATCGATGCAGCGCAACGTGAAGCTTCCGCTGAACTTTGCGGCCTTCATCGGCCATATCCCCTTGCGTCTTACCGCCATGGGCCAAGATGCCTGGCAGCGCGCCGCCACCCAGGAGGAAATCGCGCAGATGGCGCTGCTGCTCGATGACGCGCTCGCCGCAGGGGCAATCGGCTTCTCGTCAAATTACCTCGATTTCGACAAATGGGACCGTCCACTGCCATCGCAGCTTGCCGATGACGCGGAGTTTGACGCTCTCCTGGGCGTTCTGTCCCGTTATCCGGGCGCGACCTTCCAGGTGATTGTGGATCATTTCATGCGCATGACGGGACCCGATACGGTGGAGCGCATGGGTCGCTTGGCGAAAAAAGCTGGGGTGCGGATGCAATGGGCGGGGTTGCCCACGCTCAAGCACCAGCAGGAGGTGGGGAAGCGTAGCAAGGAACTGCATGAACAGTTCAAGGCAGAAGGCCTGGATTTTTGGACGGGATTTCACCATGTTTCGCCGACCTCGGTCATCAACTTCAGTCGCAGCTTAGTCTTCGCGCAGAATGGCAACCCAGTATGGCAGGAAGTCATCAATGCCGAAGGCTGGGACGCAAAGGCAGCGATGCTGAATGATCCCGTCTGGCTCCAACGCGCCCGGAAGGGCTGGGATGAAACCTATAGCTTCTCGTTCCTCCATGATCCCGAAGCTCTAACATTCAAGGAGAGCGAGAGCGGTTATGGTCCCGTAGGCATCACGCTCGGCGCCTATATGAAGCAACGCGGGATCGCGCATCCGTCTGACGCGCTCGCCGAATGGGTGTTCAACAATGGCGCTGAGTCGGTGCTGCACAAAAAGTCGTGGGAAATCGATGAGCCTGTTCTGCTGGAGCTGCTGAGGGATCCGCGATCGGTCGGGAACATTTCGGATGCGGGCGCCCATGGAAAGATGTTCTGCGGCGCAGGAGATAATATCGGGCTACTGACTGACTTCGTGCGCGATCGCCAGCTTTTGACTATTGAGGAGGCCGTTCATGTCATGACCGGCAAACTGGCCGATTTTTTTGGACTCCATGATCGCGGTATACTCAAGGTCGGAAAGGTGGCCGATGTGGCCGTGTTCGACCTCTCCAAGGTCGAAAAACGGCCGGAGCGCAAGATTTTTGATGTGTGGGACGGCACTGGCGGCCGCACATATCGCTACACCCGTGATCCTGCGCCCATGCTGCTGACGCTTGTGAACGGCGTGCCGACTTTCGATAATGGCGAATTCACCGGTCGATATCCCGGCCAGTTTGTCGGTCCTGAAAAGGAGAAGAGGGTTGCACTCGCAGCAGAATGAAAGGCTGCCTAAGGAAGGGGTGCCGGAAGGTCCGAGCACCCCGCGTTCCGGCCGGGGGCGCGCGAGGCAGCGTCTGTTGAAGGCGGCTGCGGAGCTGTTTTGCACGCATGGTTATCTACCCGTGACCGTCGAGGACATAGCAACGGCGGCTGGCGTCACACGCGTAACCTTTTATCGGCAATTCTCCGACAAAGCGGCTCTTACCGCCGATCTGTTCCGGGAAATGACGGACCGCGTGTTGCCACGTTATGCTCAGATCACTCGGCTCGACTATCGCGACCCTATCATCGTCCAAGAGTGGATCAGTGACATTTTTGAATCTGATCGCGCCTATCCTGGCCTGTTGCGGGCGTTCACGCAGGCCCTGGTTACAGCGCCCAATTTTTTAGCGAGGGCCCAAGGGTTCACCGATCGGCTGATCGATGTGTTGGGAGCAGGGATTCCCGCCTTTGCCGCCAACAGAGAGGAACCGACGGAGAAGCGGCAGTGGATGGAAGCTTGGATGTTGCTCTACGAGATCTTGGATCAGAGTAATCACGCCGCGCTGCAATCCGGCATTGCAACTGACCCTTTGATGATCGATATCCTTGCAGATCGCTTCGTCGAATTTGTCGCGCGATATCAAGGTGGCGTTTCCGGAGGACAAAGCAGGGTGGCGCGGTGTGTCAGAGTTGATGTCGGTTCAATGGGCATGGCCTGACGTCTCAGCATGGGTGGACTGAGCGGCTAAGGATCACTGGCGTAGACATGGCAGGCAGAGAAGTTGGCAGCTCTGCCACCCCTAACGCCCGAGCATGCAAGAAATGGCTCCCCACCTTCGAGGGCGGGATTTGGATCCTGAACTACCGGCGGCGGAATATTCGCTTATTCGTCGCTCATGAGGTCAATCAACACCCGCAAATCGGCATCGGCGAGGCTTGCCGATGTCTCGGGCGATTGTCTGTTTAACCTCCGCCGACTGAAACCCATTTTGAAGGCCGAAATCAGGGCCGCATCAACAGCCGATGCTTTCTCTCCGCCAAGAGCGAGTTGGAGGAAGCGTCTTGACGTTCGTCCGCGACAATAACGCAACCTGCCTGCAAAAGGCTGGAGCGCTGGGTCGCGTGCTGTGGCTAGTATCAACTCGTCCATATCGAGCGCGGCACGGTCCATCACCATGAGCTCGACGGCGCCTTCCATCGCCTGCACCCGCCGCTCCCCCTCGGTGGCTTCGCTAGTTAGAGGAGTGAAGAGGGTGGAGCTATTTTGATAGACCCGCTCAAATGCGGCTTGCAGCAATTCTGCTTTCGTCTTTACGCGGTGGCTTACGGTTCCGAGCGTCAGGCCGGCTTCCGCAGCCACCGCACGATGGGTCATGCCGGCGGCCCCGGTCTTTTTAAGCAGTATCGCAGCCGCCTCGGCGATCTGACTATAAATAGGGTCCTCTCGTCGCGCTGGCAAAGAGGTGGCTCCTGCCTCATCACGTGCCCAATCGAAGCAGGGCGAAGGCGGAATTTCCTTCCTCAGTAACCGCGCTGCCCAGTTTCGGCACATCTCATCGAGCGCTGCTCGATCCACCGGCCGGCGCCAGCGCAGCAGATGCAGAAAGCTTTCCCCATCGAAGAAATAACGGGTGATCCGCGAAAACTGGACCAGACCCATTTGTGCGCACAGAGTATCCCAGAAATGCTGCCACGAGAGTTCCCATCGATCGGCAGCCAGGCGATAGCTGGGGTCGCGCTCTGCCAGCAGATGGCATTCGCGCCATGCGAAGGCTAGGTGACGCTGTCCTTCGCACCAATCATCAATCGTGTCAGCCAAGATCGGGGCGAGACACTCGGCACTGGTTAGCCCCGCGCACGCGTCCAAGCGATCGCGGCACCACCGCTCCGATTCGCGCCAGGCCCACTCAAATGATGAAGCATACAACTGCTCCATACCGCCGAAATGATGGTAGATAGAAGACATTTTGACACCGGCTGCATCACTCACCTGACGCCCGGACACAGCCGCGAGCCCAGAATTTTCCACCATATTTATCAAAGCTATACATAGTCTGTCTGCGGATACGGGCCCAGACTGATGCTCTGTGGCGGGCGGGTACGGCAAGATCATGACCCATATTCGCCCATTGCGTGCGTGCATACAACCATGTAACGGAAATGACATACAACTGCTACAGAGCGTCCGCGCCACTATCTTAGGGGAGATGTTATGAGGTCGACAAAACTTGTTTCCTGCCGCAAGGCTTTGCTGGCCACTGCGGCGGCCGTTGCCTTTGGTCAGGGGGTAACCGCCTGGGCGGCGCAAGGGTCAGCGGTGCAGACGTCGACATCCTTAGAACGTGACGAAGGTGGCCTGACCGAAATCGTCGTCACTGCGGAAAAACGGGAAACCAATCTCCAGCATACGCCAATTGCGATGTCGGTCCTGGGTAGTGAGGATTTAAAGAACAGGCGCATTCAAAGCCTGACCGACCTCGTCGGCGGAACGGTGCCCTCGCTACGCATTGTGCCCTTCTTTTCCCGAAGTTCTGCGCTGATCGTAGGCATCCGCGGCATCGTCCCGGCGGATCCCAATCAGCCCAGCCGTGACGCTGGCGTCGGCATCTATATTGACGGCGTTTACCTCGGCCGATCGCAGGGACTGGGCATGGCGCTGCTTGATGTTGAACGGATCGAAGTGCTCAAGGGCCCGCAAGGAACGCTCTTCGGGCGGAACTCGACTGGCGGCGCGGTGTCCATCACCAGCCGGAAGCCAAGCGGCGAATTCCAGCTCCGCCAAACAGTTGGCGTCCGCAATTTCGGCGGATATAGCGGCGAAACGCATATCGACTTTCCTCGCTTCGCCAATCTCAGTTTAAAAGTGGATGGCGTACTCTCCAAACGTGGGGGTACGACCAAGAACCCCCTGGGAAGCGCGGACGATTTCAATACCTTCGATCGGCGCGGCATTCATGGAGCAGCGCTCTGGGAGCCAAATGACGGTTTCAGCGCTCAGCTCGACGGGGATTATTCCTATGACGCGACGACTTCTTATTATATTCAACTGCTGGAGAAAAACCCCGCCGCGCCAGCTCTCGCTCCGTTGGTCCAGGTACAAGCCGATCGTGCTCGCACGGCAGACATCGGCGTGCCCCAGCAGCCAAGCATCGGCCGAACTTATGGTGTGGCGCTGAACCTCAACTGGACGGTGGATGAGGATGTCAAGCTGCGGTCGATTTCGTCTTATCGTCATCTGACACAAAGCCAATTTGACAATGGCCTTGGGGCACACAGCGGACCGTTCATCCCCAATGCCGCATTCAGCCGATATGGTCTCGCGTCACTTCGTCAGCATCAATATAGTCAGGAGCTGCAACTGATCGGGTCGGCGGCGCGGCTAAATTATGTCGCCGGGCTCTATTATTATCACGAGGCGGGCGAGGACAATGCCTGGTCACCTAACTCGATGAGATGGAATGCCGATGGTACGGTGGCGACGCCGCTCCCGACCCTGCAGGCGGCTACTCCTTTCCCAGACCGCGCAAGTAACGCCAAGGCGGACAGCTACGCCGCATTCGGCCAGGCAAGCTGGAACCCGCCAGTGCTGAATAACGTGCTGCACCTGACTGTTGGGGGCCGCTACACGCATGACGAAAAAAGCGGAACGCTGTTCAAGGTCAATGGCGCGGTCACTGATTTCCGCTTCAACATTTCTTCTGATCGTTTCGACCCACAGGTCACGCTTGCCGCGGACATCAACCGCAATGCTCACCTCTATGGCAAGTGGAGCACAGCATATCGGGCAGGTGGCGCGAATGCACGCTCGATCAACTATCGCGCCTTCGGACCGGAACATGTGGAAGCGTGGAAGCAGGGCTGAAAACCCAGTTCTGGGATCGCCGGGCGCGGGTCAACCTTGCACTCTATCGTAGCCGATACAGCGACATGCAGATCGATTTCGTGGCATCCACAGGCGGCAACCGCACAACGGCGGAAACCGCGAATGCGCCTGGGCACAGCACGATCAAGGGCGTAGAGATTGACGCGGCACTCAATCCCGTCAGGGGACTGACGCTAAGCGCTGCCTACGCCTATACCCATATGCACCTTCCTCCCGCGCCGAACCCATTTAACAACAACCAGGTTCAGACGGTCTATATCATCAGCACGCCCAGCCATGCAGGCAGCGGTGCCATCGATTATGAGGTACCGTTGACCAGCGTCACACTGCGGGCACATCTGGATGCCGCTGTTTCGGGCGGATATCGCAGCTCAGCTTCCGAGCCGACCCTGACGGACAAGATGTTTGTGGTGAACGGTCGGCTCGCATTGAGCGAAATCGATCTGGGTCGCGAGGCGGGGCTGGAAGTGGCGCTCTGGGCACGCAATCTCCTCAACGAACAGCATGTGTTCTACCGGAGCCGGGGTTCCTATCGGTTCATAGGCACCTATGGCATTTTCAATGAACCCCGCACCTGGGGTGTGGATGCAACGATACGCTTCTGATTGGAGAGGATGACTGACAATGGCTGACCGACTGAAGATCGGGCACGCGGCCCTTTTGGCATCGCTGTTCATGACGCCCGCAGCGGAGTGGCAGGCAGGTGCGAAGGCGCCCCCTTCCGCAGTCAAGCGTTATTCGCGCCTGCTCCCGCTGGAGGGAGGGCAAAATTTTCGGGATCTAGGCGGCTATCGCACGATGGACGGGCGGACCGTGCGGTGGCGCCTGCTCTATCGATCGGGTTCGATGTACGGCCTGACGCAAAAGGATTTCGCATATCTCGGTAGGCTCGGCATCCGCACCGTATGTGATTTTCGCAGTACGGCCGAACGCACTCGCCAGCCCGTGTCCTGGCCTCGAGGTCGCGCCCCACGCGTCCTTGCCGAGGATTATGCCCTCGACAGTAATATGGGTATAGCAGTGCCCGCCCGGGAATGGACCCCCGCAAAAGCACGGGAAATAGTCGCCGCGCGATACCCGGACTTATTGGAGCGCTTCAACGATCAATACCGTCGCATGTTTGCTGAACTGCTTGCCGGACATGCGCCTCTCGCCTTCAACTGTTCAGCGGGGAAAGATCGAACGGGCGTGGCGGCAGCTTTGTTGTTAACTGCCCTCGGGGTGCCACGGGAAACGATCGTTGCCGACTATCTGCTGTCAGACAAATATTTCGACAGCAAAAAGACCGGCGGCATTGATCGGGGAACCGGCCAATGGGCCGATCTGCCCGAGGGTGTTTACGATGCCTTCATGGCTGCAGACCGCCGCTATATCGAAGCAATATTCAAGGTGATGGATCGGCACCCCGGCGGTCCGAGTGGGTATTTGCGGGACCGGCTCAATTTGACGCCAACTCTCATCGCTAAGTTACGGTCTCTCTACACACAATAGGTTCACCGGTGGGGCGGTCAAGCAAGCGCCGCTTGATACCGCTTTCCTCTATGCTCGGCTTCTTCTATCTTTTCGGCCAGCACGCTCATGGTTGCGCAGCAAGCGTGACAGGGCCGATTAAGCCTGACGGGCGGAGTGGTGCGTCAGGCTTGTAGGTCGGCATTGAGGTGTAGGTGACCTTCGTCGCCCCCTTTTGCGCGTCGCCGATCAGCCGGTTCACCCAAAGGTTTGCAACTTTCACCTCGATCCGGTTGGCACCCGCCACCGTAGCACTACCGATATCTATCTGGAACGGCGCGTGCCAGAGTGTTGCGAGCAGCTTGCCGTTGACGCGCACCTCAGCCAGATCACCAACCGTGCCGAGGTCCAGTAGCAGCGGCGCACCGGGACGCACGCCGCGCGGCAATCTAAAGCTCTTGCTGTAGGTAGACCTACCCGAGAAATATTTGACCGAGGCGTCGTCGCTTTCGTTAAGCGGGGCCAATTTGAACAAGGTCTGAGCAGGCGGTGCGCTAACAGGAGACTCGAACGAAACCGACCACGGACCATCAAGCTCGGCTATGGGTTCAAACTTGGGTTGGGAAGGCGCCGTGAAGGACGCCGAGCCCGGCTTGCTGAAGACGATGAAATAGCTTTCCTGCGGCGCCAGACTAAGCGTGGCAACGGTCACATTCCCTTCGACGCGGTACGATAGCGGCTCCACCTTTCCGGAATCTGCACGCCAGATTTCCGGGGCCTTGCCCACAGTACGGAAGCGGGCTTCGATCCGCTCCTGCCGCTTCCTACGGTTGCTGACAAAATATATGTCGCCTTCGTCGAGCTTGCGATGGAGGAACAAAAGCTCGGCGTCTGGATGCTGCGCTGTATATGCAAAATCGGGGACAACGCCAATTTGGCGCAGCGCGTCTTCGATGTCCTTGCCGTCGATCACGCGGCCCTTGCCGATCGTAGCGACTGGCTGGCCGGTCCACAGGCGATCGGCAAGAGCGTTATAGGCTTCCGGATCGTCGGAAAGTTGGGGACTGCCTTTGGGACGTGTACCCACGACGGTCGCGCCTGCTTCCACCAGTTCAGCGACCCGCCTCAGCGTGGCAAGCGTCATCTTCGCCGAAGATCCGCCCAGATATAGCGCCCGGTATCGTGCCCCCGACGCTGCCACCAGGTCGCCATCCTCAACGCTAAGCCTCTTCATCAGCACGTCGACATTGGCAAAGTCGAAGGCGTAGCGTACAGGCGCATCCGCTACCGGCTTTTCGCCATAGAGGCCAGTTAGCGGTGCCTCCTCACCGTAGAAATAGGCGACGTCGGCAACATGGCGGCCTTGCTGGAGGAGGTAGGAAGATCGAGTCAAATAATCGACCCAAGGCTTCGCCATCTCCGCCCAGCTCTCGTGCCGATTGAAATATTGGCCAAAAAACAGAAGCGATACGCCCGGAACCTTCGTGTCCAAAGGTTGATGCACGGAGGTGTGAATCACCGGGCGATTGATCCCTGTGACAAATTCAAGATCCATGACCGGGCGCAGATCCGAGGGCGCATGCCCCCACGGCGCGAGCATGGAGGTCAAGGATTCAGCCGCAACGATATTCTGCCCGTAGATATGGGCAACGGACGCCGCACCCTTGATGTCTGCCAGCAGAGTAGGTCGGGGACCCGCCTTTTCCCCATAGGTCCACATCGCTGCCATTGGAACGTCGGCGAAGGAGCGCATCGCCATATCGTCGCCTATTGAGGGCCGCTTGTCCTCTAGCGCCTCGCCATAAACCTTCAGCTTATTCTCATGTGCAAGCTGCGCGAGGGTGCCGTAATGTTCGGACGCAATGAGCTCCGCCATGGTACGGCGGAAATCATAGAGAAACTTGTCGCTCTGGCTACGCGAATGGACGATCTCGCCGGTGAGCGCTGGCATCCAGGGGGTTGGATCATAGCCGCGCAAGCGCACGAACTGTTGAACCATCTTGGGCGTCCAGTTCGCCGCGCCTGCTTCTATCGAATCTGTGAGCAGCGCGCGGACCCCTCGGTGGCCGATCAAATCGGGACCGGCTGCGTCCCGGTAGGTCTGAAGATAATATTCCAGGTAGCGGCGCACGGCTTCCCCGTCGAACTTGTCGACTTCGAGTCCGGTCGCCTCTACGGGGGCGGGATGATTGGTGGTGCCGAGCAAGGAGTAACCAAAACGGACAATCCGCCATGTTCCCCTCGGTGGCGACCAGTCAAGCATGCCGTCCTGCCGCAGCTTCCCGGTGAGATTTATCACTTTGCCGGGGTCTATTCCTTTTGCATCGGGCAACTCGGGGCTTAGGGCATAATAGTCCGGCGCTAGCTCGAAGCCTGCCTTGTGCTCGAAGCGGTCGATCCGGTCGTTCGCCCATAGACGTAGCATCGCGACCTTTACGGGTTTCTTGCTCGGCGGAAGTGGCGTGCCCAGAAAACCTGGATCAGCGCCGGGGGCAGGCTCGCCCAGTTGGGCAATAGTGCTAGATGGCGCCGCCGGATCCAGCACGAGACGAAAATAGCGGGCAGTTTGCGCGGGGAAGCTTACGGTCGTGGGCACCTTGCTGACGTCCAGGTCTGCGATCTTGCGCCAGCGGCGATTGTCATCGCTCGCTTCCAGCCGAGGTTGAACGGAGCGGCCGCCGAACATGTTCGTGCCGCCGGTGACGAACAGGGTGACCGCGCGCACAGTTTGGGGCTGTGCATAAGCAACATTGAGCGTCGGCGCCTTGCCCGGTGCATCGCTGCTCGCCTCAACGGCGGTGGAAAGGCTGTCATCCACCAACAGGGCAGCGTCGATCGGCTGCTTTGCTCCATCCGTGACGTTAGCCCGAGAGGGCGTTGCCGCCGCGGCAGGGTAGGCCAGCAAGGCGATGTCGGCATAATGTTCAAGCGCAGGCTTGGACTTGGCGGTCATGCCCGCCATAGGATTCGCAAGTGCGATATCCTGATACGGCCCAGTCACTCGTGGCGGCGGCGCGATCGTGATACGTCTCCGCTGCCCCCCACCGTGAATGATGGTTTCGCTCCAGACCAGCTTCTTCATTCCGTCTTCCGGCTTCACCCAAGGCCCGCCTGTTTCCGACCAACCGGGGGAGGCGGCGATGCCCAGTTCGAGATCGTTTTGATCAGCGAGTTGCGCCGCAAGGCGGAAGGCCTGTTTCCATTCCGGCGTCATGTAGACGAGCCGTCTGTCGACTATTTGCGGCGTGGCGATACTGGCGTCGAACGTCTGCATGCCGCCGATGCCAATACGCTTCATCCAGGCGATATCCTTACGGATCCCATCCTGGGTAATGTTGCCATTCATCCAGTGCCACCAGACCCGTGGCCTTGCGCTGGCCGGCGGATGGGAGAACTCCGCCAGAAGATTTTTTGGTGCCGGAGCTTCGGTCTTACCTGCATTGCCGGTCCATTCCGGCGCACCTTGGGCGAGAGCGGCGGTCGCTAAGAGCGTCCCGGAGAGAAGAAATGTTGCAAAAGATGCCGATTTGTCCATCCTACCCTCATACCGAACGCTATTTGTTTTGACGCACAGCCTAACCGCCGACATTCGCAGGCACCAGTTGATTAGGGAAGCCTGAGCGGTCTGAGCACTAAAAGCGCGGGCGCGATAATCAACGCCCGGCTGTCGCTCCCATGTGATGTGAAATACCCTCACAATGGGCAGAGGAGGCCACGCTACCACTGCAATCCAAACACGAGCGTGCGCACAGCGTCTTTGAAGATTTGGGATGGAGTGCACCCCTGCTCATCGGTAGGGATGCAGACAGTGTAGGCATGAACCCATTCAACCGATTATGGGGATAACGCCACTTGACCTTCAACGGAGCGTGCCCGTCGGGCCTTGAGACATCCTTTAGCTATTGCCGCAGCGGGCGCTGCAGTGCCCATTGGAAACCATCAGGTGCATTCTTTCGCAAGCCGGGATGCGGAAACCATAGCCTGAA
Organism: Sphingobium tyrosinilyticum; assembly: GCF_042654265.1. Lineage (NCBI taxonomy): Bacteria > Pseudomonadati > Pseudomonadota > Alphaproteobacteria > Sphingomonadales > Sphingobiaceae > Sphingobium > Sphingobium tyrosinilyticum. Next base: position 235,897 of record NZ_JBHSFZ010000058.1, read on the forward strand.
ACGGAGATCGGACGCGTATGAGGTCGCGCAGGCGCTGGCGCGGTTTGTATAATCACCATCAGGGACCAAGGAGAGGGAATATGCGGAAAATCTGGTCGCTCGGCTGCGCCGCGCTCATATTATCTGCAGCCTCCGCCGCCGCGCGGCCCGTGGGCGAAGTCGTCGCAACCGCCGCCGGCAAGGTTCAGGGTACGAAAGAAGACGGCGTGCTGAGCTGGAAGGGCATACCATTCGCCGCGCCTCCTGTCGGCGAGTTGCGCTGGCGCGCGCCCCAGCCGGTCAAGGCTTGGGGAGGCGTGCTGCCCACTACAAGCTACCGCAACGATTGCATGCAAAAGCCATTCCCCAGCGACGCTGCGCCGCTTGGCACGCCGCCCGCCGAGGACTGTCTTTATGCCAATATCTGGCGTCCGGCGAAGAGCAGCGGCAAGCTGCCGGTAATGGTGTGGATCTATGGCGGCGGCTTCGTCAATGGCGGGTCATCTCCGCCGACCTATTCTGGCGCGAACCTGGCGCGCAGGGGCGTGCTGTTCTTCAGCTTCAATTATCGCGTGGGCCGATTTGGCACTTTCGCCCACCCAGCCCTGTCGCGGGAAAATGCCGACGGCGGACTGCTTGGCAATTATGGCTACATGGACCAGCTGGCTGCGCTGCGTTGGGTCCAGAAAAATATCGCGGCGTTCGGCGGCGACCCGCGTAATGTCACGATCGTCGGGGAAAGCGCGGGCGGCATGTCGGTCAACAACTGGATGACCTCACCCTTGGGCAAGGGGCTGTTTCAGAAGGCCGTGGTCATGTCTGGCGGCGATGGAGACTTCCTGGTTGGGGGGACCGATCTCGCCACCGAAGAACAGGTTGGTGTTGCATTCGCAGGACGGAAGAACATCGCAGCCGATGATCCTCTGGCACTGGCCGGCTGCGCGCTCTTCCGGCTGAGGACGTGACCGACGGACTCAACATGTCGAGCATGCGCGCGACGAGTCCTCGCACCCATTCATCGCCTTTCGCTGATGACAAGCTGGCGGTAAGGCCGCTCACCGCCTATCAGTCTGGCGCCTTCGCGCGCGTCCCGGTGATGATCGGCGCCACCAGTGCCGACATTGGCGGGCGCAAGGGTGTGATGATTGCTGGCGCGCGCAGACTGGCGGGGGCGATCACAGGCCATGGCGTGCCAGTCTATCATTACCGCTTTTCCTACGTCGCACCGGCTCAAGGCAACCCCAAGTCGGGCGCATGGCATGCAAGCGACATTCCATTCTTCCTCGATAATGCCGCCATCAAATATGGCGAGAAGACCACGCCGCGAGACGTGGAGATGGGGCACATTATCAGCGGCTATGTCGTGGACTTCGCAAAGTCGGGCAATCCCAATGGACGCGAATTACCGCGCTGGGCACCGTTCAACCCAAAGGTGAACGACGTCATGGATTTCAACCAGGAGGGCAAGGCCGTTCAGGGCAAGGATCCCTGGGCGTCCTGATCTGCGAACCCTTGTGGAACTTGATAGATGGTGGGCATTCAGGAAAGCCGGGCCATCGGGAGGAGAAAAGACGATGGCGATGGACATCGACCGCCGTAACTTTGTGGTCGGCGGAACAGCGCTGGCGGGCATTGCGCTTGCTTCCAACGCGCTCGCCGCGGGGGAAACGGAAGCCTGTTTCGCAGAGGTCCGGCAGGGGAAGCTGCGGGGCGAGCGCCGCAATGGCGTCGATATCTACCGCGCTATTCCCTATGCTGGTTCCGTATCCGGCGCGAACCGCTTCCGCGAAGCACCCCCGCCGCCCAAATGGGCCGGCGTGCGCGACGCCACGCAGCTCGGCGCTCCCGCCATGCAGCCGCGTGGCGGCACATTCGGCATTCGCGAGCCTGCGCCGTCCGAAGATTGCCTGTTCCTCAACATCTGGACACCATCGGGCGGTGGCCGGGGCAAGCCGGTCATGGTTTACAGCCATGGCGGTGGCTTCACCAGTGGATCTGGTGGCGCCGCGGGGCAGGACGGCGCCAATCTGGCTCGTGAAAATGATGTGGTGGTGGTCGCGACCAACCACCGGCTTGGTCTGCTGGGTTTCCTCTACCTCGATGAGATCGCCGGCCGGGACTATGCAGGGTCTGGCAATCGGGGTGTGCAGGATATCGCCTTCGCACTGCGCTGGATTTCCCGCAATGTCGCGGCATTTGGCGGTGACCCGCGCAATGTCACGATCTTTGGCGAATCCGGCGGCGGAGCCAAGACTTCCTGTCTTTACGCCATGCCGCAGGCGGCAGCTTATTTTCACAAGGCCTCGATCGAAAGCGGCCCGGGCGTGCGGATGATGACAAAGGACGCAGCGGCCGAAACGACGCGGCAGCTTCTCGCCACACTAGGGATTGCGCCCCGGGACTGGCGCAAGCTGCTGAACGTACCCGCGTCCCGCCTTCTGGAAATGCAGACTGCGCTCGGGCGCTCGGCTGGGGGACCTGCGCCCGCAGCGGATGATCCGCGACAGGGCGTGGGACGTGGGGGCGGCGGCTTCGCGCCAGTGGTCGACGGCCATATCCTGCCGCACCATCCCTTTGATCCGGTTGCCCCGACCATGTCGCGGGACAAGCCGCTGATCGTCGGCGGCAATCAGGATGAACAGATGTTCTTCGCCGTCGAACGGCGCGACGCGGATGCCTGGAAGCTGAGCGGCGAGGGCCTGAAACAGCGCCTGCGTGAGCGTTTCGGCGACCGGGCAGATGCGATCGAGGCCGCCTATCGCAGCGAGCGGCCCGAAGCGACACCCACCGATCTCTATTTTGCCGTTTTCAGCGACGCTTTTTCAGGAGTCGGTTCCAACGTCATTGCCGAACGCAAGCTGCGGCAGGGCGGAGCCCCGGTCTTTCGCTACCTTTTCGCCTATCAGCGCGGCGGACGGGCCATGCCCGGCGTCGATGCAGAGATGGGCGCCGCTCATGCGCTCGATATCCCCGTTAAATTTAACAATGTCGCAGGCCGCTTAGCGGGCAGTCGAGCCGAACGGATCGCGGCGGGCGCGAACATGAGCCGCCTGTGGGCCAGCTTCGCGCGAACCGGTAAGCCCAGTGCTCCGGGTGTTCCGGAATGGCCCGCCTATGATCTCAGCCGACGGCCTGTGATGGTCATAGATTCGACCTGCCATGTCGAAGATGATCCGCGGCCGGCTGAACGGAAGGTCTGGGGTCAGTTGAGCTGAACAGGGCCTCGGTCGGGATGGAGTAGCTTGTAGCAGGGGAGGGTGGCAGCGAAGGCGGAGGGGTGTCCGGATCGTCTGAAGCATCACGTGGAAGAGATCGCTGCTTGGGCCAGGGCTCCTCGTCCTGGGTGCTCATAACATCTGCAAATTGGTTTGGGACGAATGCTTAAGTGAGATAACCCACGTCCGTCGCGGCGCCCAGTATGAGGGCATGTCGTTCCGAGCTGATGTCCAGGCTCACCAAACGGCTGGCACTTCACCGATATATGCCGCACCGAATGGGACGATGAGCTGGACGCCATTATCGCGTCCGCGGATAAATTCCTGCCGTTATGCATAGATATACGATCGCATAAGTGATGGATTAGGTGTCTTCTTCTATTAATATAGCTGCAACTGAGCAAGTTAGGCAGTAAAGGTAAACCTCCCCATCCCAGCCGATCTGAACTTTCCGAAGCCTTCGGGTGCTTCAATATTTGGGAGAGGTACGGTATCGTTAGCGATTCTTGCCGGCGGCGGCGAAAGAACGCCGACGCGATGGCATCTTGGACATGCTACCTTCACTTTTTGTCCTTACATTTAGTCGTATTGAAGCTAACCAGTCTCAACCCTAAACAGGTGCGACTATCCCTAAGTGCCTCGACTGTTAATCCGGCAAATCATATCGACCTGCTATCTTGCCTCCCTGATTGCAGGTGATTGGCCTGTCACATCCTGGCCGATGAGTGTGCCAGCCATCATAAGGGCCAACATTGCGTTATGATGGGATTCGCTCCCGGCTTGCCTAGCGCGCTCCTCGTATGAGTTGAGGGCGTATGATCTGCCTAGCTGAATGACTTTACAAGCACGGCACCGCCACGCTTTCTCGAGCTATTCAAGGGTGGAAGCCCATCATGATATGCCGCTTTTTGGCCCGTATGCCTGGACCTGGGGCTAGACAGGAGCTGCATGCTTTCGCGCTGACCGCTTCCGTCTGCTATTTGGGAGCCGTGAGGCTTCACAGGCCAGATCTTCGGCATGCTCTGCTCTCCGCATGATCTTGGCGACGCCCGCCTCATATTTCAGGTTATGGACGAAAATGGCCGTTTCCACCCGCTGCACCCCTGGTAAAGTCCTGATCCTTGCTTTTACCAAGTGATCAATCTGCTCGATGTTTGTGCACAGTCCCATCGCTAGGAGATTGAAGCGGCCCAACAGCAACACGACGCAATTGATTTCGGGAATTTGCCTTAACTCCTCCGCTATCGCGCTTACACGTGAGGGATCGGCATCGATCCCCATCATGCAAAGATTGGGAGAGCCAGCCATGCGAAAAATCGGTGACGACTGTGAACTGGATCAATCCGTCCTTCTGAAGCCGCTTGATCCGCTGCCGGATGGTGCCTTCTGTAATCACCAGCTTATTTGCGATCGAGCCATTCGAAACGCGCGCATCGTGCGACAATATGTCCACAATTTGTCGATCGATGGGGTCCAGCTTATGTTGGCTCATATTTGTCATAGTGGCACCACGTTGAACTAATATTTGAGAATGTCGACCGCTACACCTGAATCGATCTGCGAAACGCCCTCGACCCGGGAAATATGCTCATAGAGAAATTCCTGGACCTCTGCGAAGTCGTGAAGTGCTACCAGCAACTCCAGATCATGACGCCCGTTCATGACGTTGCCGCTCAGGACCTCGGGGAATTTTGCAAGCTCGCTTCCCACCTCATGAGCGTCGCGCCCTTGCACCTGCACCCCGACAGCGATGATGACATCATAGCCCCATGCTGCAAAATCAGAAACGGCGACCACGCGCATTGCGCGGGCCTCTTCCCTCCTCTGCAGCCGCGCCGATATTGTCGCTGCTGAAACCGATAATTGCTCAGCAATTTCTTGGTTGCTAGCCCTGCCATTCGTTCGCAAAACAGCGATGATCTGTTCGTCGAGCTGGGACAGGGAAGGTCCAGATGAGGTACGGCCATTTCTTATGCGCATCTCGTAGAGTCTCCCACGGCCTGGCCTGATAGCTTCGAGAAATGTTAACTTCTAGATGTGGGTGCGGCGCACCGGATTGCGAGTAATTGGTGTGGGGCTACATTGGATGTAGATTGATTTTCCGATTACGAATTTCACTATCCTCGATGGTTATTTCCGAGCTCACTTCGTAGATTTGGATCAAAACAAATAAGCAGAATATTTTTTCAGGCGGAGCGACTGGGCTTGAAGCGACGGCGCTGAAATGGAGTAGCCTGTAAGGCGGACAGCTGGTCCGTTCCAGAAGGGTAGGCGACCATAGTTCGTGCCGGACCTATGCTTGTGAAGCGCCGCGCTAAGTCCCTGCTTTCGGGATTAATTAGGGTATGCTGGCCATCAGGGGATCATTGAGTGGAGCGCCCGGACAAGGAGCGCTCCCCAGCTTTTCAAGCGTCAGCTTGCATATTGTGAAGCGCGCAAATTTTATTGCCTGCCGGATCGCGCAGGTAGGCCAAGTACAATTTTGCACCGCCCTCACGTACACCGGGGGCGTCCTCACAAGTTGAGCCGCCGTTGGCTAGTCCTGCTGCATGCCAAGCATCAGCCTGTTCTGGTGAGTTAGCGGCAAATCCGATAGTTCCACCATTAGCGAACGTGGCGGGTTCTCCGTTGATGGGCTTGCTTATCGCGAAGATCCCAGCTTGCGTGATATAGAAAACGCGGCCCTTATCATCTATGAATCCGGGCGGAACCCCCAAAGTTGCTAAAATAGCATCGTAAAACGTCTTCGATTCCTCAATATCATTCGCACCGACCATAACGTGACTGAACATCTTTCTTTCCTTCAGTTGTTGTCTGCAGTAAAATATAATCTGAACACTTAAATTATCAGCACATATTATTCTGGTATCAGTGACGATCTTGATCGCATCGGGCGCCAGATCTCATGCAGCGCCGGCCGGAAGGACGATGTTGACTGTTGAGCAAAGGAGGCAATTCACATTTTGCTTTCGCATTGGTTCAGCGTGCTGCCTTGGCCAGTTGCGCCTCACGCGCCGCGCGCATCTCCGCAAAGTCCTTGCCCGCATGATAGCTGGAACGGGTCAGCGGGCTGGACGCGACCTGCAAAAAGCCCTTAGCGCGCGCAATCGCGGCATAGGCGTTGAACGCAGGCGGCGTCACAAACTCCATCACCTTGGCATGTTTCGGGGTCGGCTGCAGATATTGGCCCATGGTCAAGAAATCGATGTCGGCGGAGCGCATGTCGTCCATG
>NZ_JBHSFZ010000058.1:242332-242578 GCF_042654265.1 Sphingobium tyrosinilyticum
GATCGCTCCTCGCCCAAGCCCAGCATGATGCCCGATTTGGTGAAGATCGAAGGGTCGAGCTTCTTGACCGACTCCAGAAGACGCAGCGACGCATAATAGCGCGCACCGGGACGAATGGTCGGGTAGAGCCTCGGCACCGTCTCCAAATTGTGGTTATAGACGTCCGGCCGCGCAGCCACGATCATCTCGACGGCCCGCTCATGCTTGTTCCGGAAATCTGGCGTCAAAATCTCGATGGTCGTATCC
>NZ_JBHSFZ010000059.1:0-6830 GCF_042654265.1 Sphingobium tyrosinilyticum
GCGGGTTTAAACCCGCCCATTGCTTCAACCGCGCTCCTGCGCGACAACACCGGTCGGTCTCTGGTCGCCGCTGGATGAAAGGCGGGGGTCACGTCACACTGCGCGAGCCGAATTGTCTCGCGCGAGCGTGGGCGTGCTAGCGATTGCCGCGATCGCCGCGCCCAACGCCATTATCCGGTGCATGATGTGTCTCCCTGCATTCAGCTAGAAGCCGAGAACAGGAGAGCGAGCTTGTCAACTGGACGCTTGTTCGCCGCGGAGTGCCGTCACCGCAATAACGAACGGATTTCAAGTGCTGGTCGATGATGCATCGGCGGGGCTTATGCCCGCCAAATTTAAGCCTCAGCGCGGCATGCTCCCCAAGGATTGGGACTTGGCCCAGGCGACTATCGCCTGTTGCGGCATGGCGCCTGACTGCCTGGCAACTTCCCGGCCGTTTGAAAACAGGATCATCGTGGGGATTGAGCGGATCCCATAGCGTCCCGCAACTGCCTGCTCTGCTTCGGTGTCGAGCTTACCCAAGCGCATATAGGGTTCAAGCTCGCGCGCGGCCGCTGTGAAGGCAGGCGCCATCTGACGGCAAGGTCCACACCAAGAGGCCCAGAAATCCACAAGTAGGGGAATGTCGCTGCGACTTGCGTGCGCATCAAAATTGGCGGCGGTGAGCGTTATCGGTTCGCCTGCGAAAAGTGGCCGCTTGCACCGTCCGCACGTGCCGCCCGCCTGAAGCCTGTGAGCCGGAACGCGGTTCGCGGTGCTACATCGCGGGCAAATGATGATCAGGCTCTTGTTGTCGCTCATGAAGACGGGCTTCTACTCCCAATGGTGGCAGCGCAGCAGCCTGCGCCGACCATCAATTTCCGTTGACGATCTCAGATCGCTGCGCGGCGGACAGCGCGTCTGCATTTACGTCAGACCTGTCGATTGCTTCTTCCTTGGCCTCCCCGGCTTCTCTCGTCGCGTCGGCCTTGGCCTCCATCATATCTTCAGCGGTGCCGCTCATATTGTCGGCCATCGCGTCCATCTTGTCTGCTTTGTTTTCCATTGCTTCCTGTGCCTGTTCACCCAGCTTGTCGTCTCCTTTTCCGCCGCAGGCTGACAGCGCCAAGCTGATCGCGAACGCGATGATGAAAGTGGATGTGCGGTACATAGTCTCTCTCCCAAAGTGCGGGTGTAACGGATGACGATCATGTTGGGTCCCCCGTTCCATTCCAACCTCGAGGCGATCCACGGTCCTATGTGTTCGGCGGTGCGTGCGCCGCGCACCTCACCTTGCAATGTTAGTGTTATGCACTAGATTGGGGGCATGGAACGAGCAATCAGCGCTAGTGACGCCAATCAGCGTTTCTCGGAACTCTTACGCGAAGTCGCGGAGGGCGAGAGCTTTACTGTCATGTCGCGCGGCCGCGCCGTGGCAAGGGTGCTGCCCGTTGACCGTGCCCGCGAGCAACGGTCGATACAGCATCTACTGAAATTTGTAGCTGCCTTGCCTGTGCGGCATGCAGGAAACTGGTCGCGTGACGATCTTTACGAATGACGCGCGTTGCCCTCGACACCAATATCTTGGCCTATCTCGCAGGCGTTAGTCGTGACGCTCGCGACGACGCGAAAATTGACCAGATTAGAGATTTGATCGCACGGCTTGGTAGTGGGGTGAGCCTTCTTGCTCCAGCACAGACGCTTGGCGAACTATTCGTTGTGCTGCGCCGCGGTGGAGCGAGTGCGGACGAGGCGCGGGCGGTGCTGATCGAATTTGCTCAAGCTTTTGGCAGTTCGGCTTCAGAACCCAAGACCATTCTTGCAGCTGCGGATCTAGTGGTGGACCATAAGCTGCAGTTCTGGGATGCATTGATCCTCACTGCGGCAGCCGACGCAGGTTGCACGTTGCTGCTGTCCGAAGACATGCAAGACGGTTTCGTGACCCGCGGGCTGACGGTCGTCAATCCGCTGCGGGACAGCCTGAATACTAAACTTGCTGCGCTGCTTGAGGCGGCGCACTAAGCAGACTCACCAGCCCACTGGTGTTTTTGCTCTTTTTGCAAGCTTCGAGGATAACGGACGGCGCTAGCATCCCATATGGGTACCGCGCTTTAATCAGATTTAGCAGCGTTTATAAAGGGATAGTGAGGGCCCTGGCGCAACCTAAGGAGACCGGGGGGAGCGTTGGCGCGTAGCAGCTCGAACTCGTTACGCGATGCGGCATCACAAGGGTGATCCGGACAGGCCAGCGAAAAAAAAGGGCCGATCGAACGACCAGCCCACTAAGTCTTAGGAGAGGATGCCTGAAAGGCATTCCCCCTTTCGCATTGCACCTTGCAACCGACAATTGCGAAGGGAGGAAGCGCGATTGCAGAAAGTGCAATTGCCGCTGTGGCGAGAGATGCCGGCACCCGGCCAACAGAATGCCAGAAGTGTCACTTTACCCGCTTAGAAAAAGTGACACCCGGACCAATGATAGAGCGCCGCCGCGTCGGACGGCGCTCCCTTTCTCAGCCGTTCAACTGGTCCTTGACAGCCTTCGCAGGCGTGAACGTCAGCTTCTTTGACGCTGCAATCTGGATCGTTTGACCATTGGCAGGATTGCGGCCTTCACGAGCAGGGCTATCCTTCACCTTGAACTTGCCAAAGCCATTTAAGCTCACCTCATTGCCGTTGGCAGCGGCGGTAGCAATGGCATTGAACACCGCATCGACATAGCTGCGTGCGTCGGCTTTGCTAAGGCCATGCTCGGTCGCGATGGCTTCGGCGAGAGCGCTATTGTTCATGAAGATCTCCGAAAAAATGGAGCGCCATATCTATCGGCTTTTCCACTTTGGGCAACGAGATTTGCCAGGCGAGCGAGCTCTGCGCCTCACGGTAAAGTGACACGCGTGTTTTTTGTCGTTTGCTACGGGTACGGGGGATTCACATGTGTGCAGCTTGTGCTAGATTCCTGATATGTTCCAGCAGGCCGATCTTTTCGCACCCTATGAAGCAGCGTCCACCTTGGGCTCGCTGCCTGATCTCATCGAACGGATTTCGCAGGTTTCCAAGCGACCCCGTTATGCGTTCATGGTGCTGAACCTCATTTACAAGGCCGTAGGCCAGGGTGACAGCGTTGGACCTTATGTCCGCTATGGCGGCGCCCTGCTTCCGGTACGCGATTGGCTCTGCGAGGCGTTGATTCCGCTGGCGCAGCGTGACGGTCGGCGGCGCACGCTTATTGAAGCGGTGCGCGTGGACCTGGTCGCCAAAGGTCAACTGCCGGAGGATCCTGCTGCTGCGGAGATCGTGCTCGCTGATGAGGTGAAAGCGCGGATCTTGCGGTCCGGACGGACAAGCATCAGCCGCGCCGCGTCGGACCTGGTGCGGGCGGGTTTACTGCGGCGCCACTATAAGGGGTATCGTGTCGATCACGCGAACCGCGGCGCGCAGCGGGAGGCGGTCTACACGATCACGCCGGAGGCGAGGAGAGCTTTAGGCCGCGTGCACTAGAGTGAGGCCCCGTCGGATCGGCCCGCTTCAATCATCCGGTGGAATATAATCCGGCCAGAAGCCGCAATCCGGGTCGGCTTTGCTCTCATGCAACTCGTCTTCGGTCGTGACTGGTTCAGGTGGCGGCGGCGGTAGGGTGGGGGTGCCGCCATCGAGATGCACCCGAATGATTGCACCGTCCTTCGTGGCAGCCTGGAAAACGGCGCGGACATCCTGACCTTGACCAATTTTGGAGCCAATCCAGCCGCACCGTTCAGCCGATAGATAACCGATCTGCAATCCGCGGAAGGAGAACACCGCAACGGCGGAGCTGTCGGCCTTGTTGTTGGGTTCCCGCACCAGCGAAATAGCATCGCCGGGATTGAGCATCCGGATTTCGAACTGTCGGTTCGTGCCGTCCGGGTTGGGGTGCAGTGCGCCGACAACTGCAAGACTGAGTTCTTGTGGCATCGGGTCCGCTTAACGGAAAAGCCGCTGCGGTGTCCAGAGAGGCTGGGAAGGCGATGCAACCATCAGATTCGCCGTCAGGCAATTGTCCCCAAAAAGGGTGGCAGCCCCACTCGATGGCAGGGCTGCACATCCTTCGATCAGTTAGTTGTTGGCTCGGGCACCTTTGCATTCACATTTGCAGCAGCGGCCTTTGTATTGGCTTTCGACGATTTGGGCTTGTTGGCGGCCTTGACCTTGGGCGCAGGTACTGCCTTCGCAGCGCTCGTCCTGGGCTTGGCCGTCTTGCTCCCGCCGCCCGGGCTCTCGGCTTTCTCAATGGGCGGAGTGGGCGATTTTTCTTCCTTGGAGAATGCAATGGAAAGGCGCTTGCGGGGGGCAGCCTTGGCGGCTGCTGGCACCTTTACTTCGCCCTTTTCAGCCGATGCAGCGGACGCCTTGGGCTTTGCGGCCTTGGCAGGTGCTTTGCCGGCAGCGTTTTTGCTCTCCGCAGCAGCCGGTGCCTCAACAGCCGGGACATTTGTGGGAACAGAAGCGGCGGCCGGCTTCCTGCCAAGACCAAGCCTCTCCGCTACAGCGCGACGCGCATCTGAATAGCTTGCGGCCACCAGCGGGTAGGACTTGGGCAGCTTGTAGCGTTCGCGATATTGTTCTGGCGTCAGCCCATGCGTGGCAAGATGCCGCTTCAGCGTCTTATAGGGCTTGCCATCAATGAGACTGATGACGTGATCTGGTGAGGACAAGCTCTTGCGGACGGAAACTGCTGGCACAAATTCCTGTGCTGGCGCTTCGTTCGCCGCAGGCGTGAGATCTTCTGTCAAAGCGGCTCGCGTGGTCTTGATCAGCTCAGCAAGATTTTCGCTGGAAACCGTGTTTTTGGATACAAATGCGCTCAGAAGTTGAACGGTAAGCGCGGTGATGTCGGACTTGCTTTCGTCTGCCATGAGGATCGACCCGTTGATCAGTGAGAATGCCCCCTTTAAACATATTTGTAGACATGTAAATGTTGCGTTGTTGATGTGACGCTCTGTCCAATGCAGAAGATAGACAGTGTCAATCAACCAGGTGCCATGATCAGAGCGGCTGGCGGCGAGATCTACAGCGAGATCAATCCAGCAGCCCTCGGAACGAAAGTTATGCCTGCACTCAGCAAACTTCGCTTTCCACTTCGTAATGTTGCGACGTTCACAGCAATTGTTGCCGGTCAAAAAGGGCATGGGCTGCTGAGGCTCGATCAGTTTGCCCCACCCACCTGGCTCACGACGCACGCATCATAAGGGCCGGGAAAATCCTGAACTACCGGTCGGGGAGGGGGCCCTCGGATTTGTCATCGGGATCGGCCTCTACCAATAAGAGGAACGGCTGAACTTTCAGGCCATTTGCGATCCGCTCGATATTGTCGATCGAGACGTTGCGCTCACCGCGTTCGATCCCGCCGAAATAGGTCCTGTCCATCTCGATTTCGTAGGCAAAATCTTGCTGGCTGAGGCCGGTCTCCATTCGAAATCGGCGAACATTCGTGGCCACGATCGTGCGTAGCCGTCCGGGGTGGGTGCGTTTCACGCTTCACAAATCGCCTACCGGATGGTTATAAGGCGACGGGTTTTAAGCATCAATTCATCAGTGGCGACTATTATGAGCCTACCGGTTTTTGAATGGGGTACCGACGTGAACAGACATTTGCCTGGCGGCCGATTGGCTGCGCAGCTCGATGCACTGTCCAGAGAAGAAGTGTGGCTGGCGATCGTAACCGGCACGGCGATTGTCGCCTTTCTTGACTATAGCCTACCGGCGGCAGGCCTTGCGCCTGTGTACATCGTGATGATCTGCGGAGCCTGCTGGGGTTTGGGCGCCCGCGAAGGCTATCTTGTAGCTGCGAGCGCTGCGCTCCTGAGTGTCGCCTCCGCAATCCGGTACGGAATTATTGCCAATTCCGAGATGGCGATGATGCAGGTAGGGATCCGCGTCCTGCCGCTGCTGTTTCTCGCCGCGACCGTCACAAGCTTTCGGCGATCCTACGATCGAGAACGGTTTCTCGCTCGCCACGACCCCATGACCCATATGCTCAATAAGGAAGTTTTTAAGCGCTGCGCGAGGAACATGATCGAGGATGCGGCTCGCGCTGGGCACATACTGCTCCTCCTTGTCTTCGACCTAGACGATTTCAAGGCGGTCAACAGCCGCGGCGGGCATCAAGCAGGTGACGAGGTAATCGGGAGATTTGCCGACGCTCTTCTAGCAGCGCGTCGCAGCGATGGTCTTGTCGGCCGAGTGGGGGGTGATGAGTTCTCCTATTTAACCCGGGTGACATCGGCACAGGAGGCGTCGAATGTCGCGAACAGCCTTCATGCCCATCTGACCGCTGTTCTGGCAGACGGACGCCATCCGGTGACGTGCAGCATTGGTGCGCTGCTTATTGCACCTGAGAGACGCCAGGATTTCCAGCGACTGATGCATGCGGCTGATCTGGCTATGTATCAAGCAAAGAGTGGGGGGAAAGATTCGGTCCAACTGCTGCACGCCGGGCGATGCGGCGAGAACAGCGGCCGGTCACGCCACGGTGGCTTGGTTCGAGGTGAGCTATGATGCTCATCCAGGTTCCGGTTGCGCTTGAGCTCGCGATAAATCGTCGATGGATGCCGGCGCAGGGTCGCTGCAACCTCCCGCACGGACCGACCCGTCGCCACCAACCGATAAATATCGCGCCGCTCGTCCAAACCCACATGCTGATAGCCGTTCATCGCGTGCCTACCTGGAAAGGGGATCAAACCCCTATAAAACCTAGGATTTCGCACTTCGATCTAGAATCCACCCGCTTACACTCGTTGTTCCTGCCGGATAGAGAAGACACTATCTGTCCCCGATAGAAAAGACACCATTGATGACAGCAGGGGCTGCGTGAAGCCCTC
>NZ_JBHSFZ010000060.1:0-666 GCF_042654265.1 Sphingobium tyrosinilyticum
TTACGCCGCCAAAATGGCGAAAGGCTGCCTCCATGCCATCGAACCAGGCCGACTGCCGCTCATGGCGGAATGCCATCGTGAAGGGGCGGCGGGAATAGCCCAGGGTCGCGACAAAAACATATATTCGGACCCTATCACCACCGATGCAGACGCGCTTCTCGCCAAAATCGATCTGAAGCTGGTGACCTGGCGGCGTCTCGAACCGTGTCGTCGCGCGCGCTTCTGCCGCCAGCTGTTGCCGAAAGCCAGCCACTGCTCGCTCAACCGTCCGCAAACTCGCTACGACACCGAGTTCACGGGCCAAATCCTGCCGAACGACATCGGCATTGCCCCGGTGCCGGAAAAATCGCTCACGAAGCCATGTCTCATGACCGGCCAACATCCCGCGAAGTACCCGCCGCTGATAGGGTTGCCACCGGCCTGCCCCAAGATATCGCTTTACGGTCGTGCGCGAACAGCCAAACTCTCGCGCCAGGCGCTTGCTGCCCCAGCCCAGCTTCCTCAACCTCAGCATCGCCGTCACCTCATCAGGCTCAAGCATCGCGTCCCTCCGCAAGCCAACTGCGGAGATCGTCTCATCATCCATATTCATCTGTCCCGTCCTCCTTCCGGAGGGGGCCAGTTTTCAGTGACGCGAGGGGGTCAGTTTTGCATGTCGCCTAACAG
>NZ_JBHSFZ010000061.1:0-1250 GCF_042654265.1 Sphingobium tyrosinilyticum
TGACGTGACCCCCGATTTTTCCTCCAGTTCGCGCTAGAGTCCGACCCCAAGGAAGGGACGGACGGAATGAAGCGGAAGCAGTTTTTGGAAGAGCAGATTATCGGCATTCTGAAGGAAGCCGAGGCGGGAGCGGTGGTGACGGATTTATGCCGCAAGCACGGCATGTCGAGCGCGACCTATTATGCGTGGAAGGCCAAGTATGGGGGTCTGGAGGTGTCCGATGCGAAGCGGTTGCGGGCGCTGGAGGAGGAGAACGCCAGACTCAAGCGGTTGCTCGCGGAGACGATGCTGGACAATGCGGGGTTGAAAGACCTGCTGTCAAAAAAGTGGTGACGCCCGCTGCGCAGCGCGAGGCGGTCGCGCATCTCCAAATGACGTTGGGGATGAGCGAGCGACGGGCGTGCCGGGTGATTTCAGCGGATCGCAAGAGTATGCGGTATCGTTCATGTCGGGCGGATGATGGCGACCTGCGGTCGCGTTTGCGCGAGTTGGCGCAACAGCGCCGGCGGTTCGGCTATCGGCGCCTGCATATCCTGCTCCGCCGGGATGGCATCATGATCAACCGCAAGAAGACCCAACGGCTCTACCGTGAGGAGGGGCTGACGGTTCGGCGTCGGCGGGGCAGAAGGCGCGCCGTAGGCGCGCGGGCACCGGCTCCGGTGCTGGCGCTTCCCAACCAGCGCTGGAGCCTGGACTTCGTCCACGATCAACTCGCCACCGGCCGCCGGTTCCGCATCCTCAACATCGTCGACGATGTGACGCGTGAATGCTTGCGGGCGGTGCTCGACACGTCGATCTCGGGCAAGCGGGTGGCGCGCGAACTGGGCGACCTCATCGCCGAGCGCGGCGCGCCAAAGATGATCGTCAGCGACAACGGGACCGAACTGACATCGAACGCGGTGCTCGCCTGGTCGGGCGATGTGGGCGTCGAGTGGCACTATATCGCGCCGGGCAAGCCGACGCAGAACGGGTTCGTCGAGAGCTTCAATGGCCGCATGCGCGACGAGCTTCTCAACGAAACGCTGTTCTTCACGGTTCGTCAGGCCCGCTCGATCCTCGCCAGCTGGGTCGAAGACTATAACACTGAGCGGCCGCACTCTTCGCTCGGCTATGCCACACCGGCGGCGTTCGCCGTCGAACTCGAAAAGCAATGGGCGGGTTTAAACCCGCCCATTGCTTCAACCGCGCTCCTGCGCGACAACACCGGTCGGTCTCTGGTCGCCGCTGGATGAAAGGCGGGGGTCACGTCA
>NZ_JBHSFZ010000062.1:0-27313 GCF_042654265.1 Sphingobium tyrosinilyticum
AGATGGAGCTGCACCCATGCCCACATCGTGAACCTCAAACCGCAAAGTGGGGAATTTTACTTTGCCCGTTCTGGGGAAAATTACTGTGCCGTTGACACTCGTCGCACATGATCGATGCAGCGCCGTCGCCGCGCGGGGCTCAGAAGTTTCCCCGCGCCGCCTCCTGCAATATCAGCTTGTCCAAGGTGAGGTCCGAGATCGCCCGGCGGAGCCGCTGGTTCTCCTTCTCCAGATCTTTCATCCGCCGCGCCTGGTCGGTCTTCAAGCCGCCATATTCCCAGCGCCAGCTAATGGGATGGACGGCTCTCCCACCCCGGAGCACTGTTGTGTAACCGAACTTGGAAGGAGAGAAGCGATGACCATAGCCCGTCTTATTCATCAGGCTGGACATGAAGGGTTGGCGGGAGTGGCCTAAGCGCTTGGCTTGCTGTAGGAAATTGGATGTCTAGACCAACCTGCAGCGAGGCAAAAAATGCCACAGGCCACTCCCGCCAAGAGCCACGATAGCGCGGCGGTGATTTCGTTTCCAGCAGTGTCGCGCAAGAAAGTGGCAGGGGCATTCGATGGAGGGCGATTGACCTCGGACGGTGGTGTTCTGCTGCTGGCTCAGGCCGAGCGTGCAATGGGTGTCTGCCGGCAACTCGCGGCCTGCATTGCCGACCCGCGCGATCCTTCGCGGGTCACCCATAAGCTTGATGATATCCTGCGGGCGCGGATCCTGGCGATCGCCTGCGGCTACGAAGACGCTAACGACCTTGATGCCCTGCGCGACGATCCTGGCTTTCGCCTGGCGCTGGGCAAGCTGCCGGATTCAGGCGCGGGTCTGGCGAGCCAACCGACAATGAGCAGGTGGGAGAATGCGCCGACGACGCGCCAATTGGCGCGGATGATGGTCGCGATGGTTCGCATCTATTGCGCCAGCTACCCCGAACCGCCCAAGGTAGTGACGCTGGATATCGATGATACCTGCGACGTCGTGCACGGCTATCAGCAGCTGTCGTTCTGGAACGGCCACCACGGCGAGCGCTGCTTCCTGCCGATCCAGGTCTATGACACGGCAACGGGGCGACCCGTTGCCATGCTGCTGCGTACCGGCAAGACGCCGTCGGGTGCGGAGGCTGCAGAGCACATCCGTCGCCTTATTCGGCATATCCGTCGGCATTGGCCCCAAACGCACATCACCATCCGCGGCGATGGGCATTATGGCCGGCCAGAGGTCATGGCCTTTTGTGAGGCGCACGGTATCGACTATGTCTTTGGCCTTCCCACCAATGCCGCCCTGCGCGCTAACCCTGAGATCGTCGCCGCCGCCGATGCCTGCGCGGTCAAGCGTGCCGAGAAACAGCGCGTGGTCCTGCGTAGCTATGCCGAGATCCGCTATGGGGCGAAAAGCTGGAAATGCGAGCGCCGCGTCGTCGCCCGGATTGAAGCCAGCACCCTGGGCATGGATATCCGTTACTTCGTCACTTCCCTGGCAGAGGGCTCCGCCGAACATATCTACGACAGCCTTTATTGCGCCCGGGGCCAGGCCGAAAACCTGATCAAGCGGCACAAGAGCCAGCTCAGCAGCGATCGCACCTCGTGCCGATCGGCCAACGCCAACCAGATGCGGCTCATTCTGCACACCGCTGCCTACTGGTTGATGTGGCGCATCCAGCAGGCTGTCCCCAAAGCAGCAGCCATTGCCAATGCCGAGTTCGCCACCCTGCGCCTGCGGCTTCTCAAGGTCGCCGCCCGCGTGATCGAAACTGCAACCCGAATCCGCGTCGCCTTCGCATCCGCCTGTCCCGACGCCAACACGTTCCGAACCGTCGCCGCCGCGCTCAGGACCGCACCCACCTAGACCATGCGGGCATGCCGCTGAATCGTACCCCGTCCTTCAATCTCGCAAACCTCTCGAACATCCGCGGTGAAAAAGACGCAGCGCGATCACTCGTCCTGATCACCAAGCAGATGACTCCTGAACCCGGCGATCGGCGGAACGGACATCGTCACGAATAAGACGGGCTAGCCGTCTCGCGGGATGACGACTGGAGCGGTTGGATCGCCTTCTTCCTGCGCGGCATCATCGCCCAGGCCGAAGCCAACACGCAGAAGGCGCAGGCGATTTTGGCGCTGCATCAGGAGAAGCGCGATTGGGTGGTTGAAATCACCCATTCCCAATATGCGGTGCGCGCGCTCGACTGGATTTTCCAGCGCCCGCTGTTCAAGACGCCGGATTTCATCGAATCTGTGCAGATCCCGGCCGCCACGGCCCGGAAGATCATTCGCGCGCTGCGCGACCACGGTATGCTACGCGAGCTGGTGCCAGCATCCGGCCGCGCGCCAGCCACCCTAGTGTTTCCCGAGCTGCTTAATATCGCCGAAGGCCGGCAAGCTTTTTGAGCCCCTAACCCAGTTTCGCCATCAGCCGCCCGGCCGCCCCCTGCTCGGCGGCGAGGTTGCGATTATAGGCGAGCGGCATGCGCGGGCTTTTCCAGCGCAGCGCGTCCATGATCCCGGCGAGCTCCTCGCCGCTGACGAACAGGTCCTGGTTCAATCCCACCCGCGTCGAATGGGCGCTGATCCCCTGGAGCAGGTGCGCGAGGTCCTCCGCCGTCAGATCCGGCAGCGCGCCGCGGGCGAACGCGCGGCGGATGATCGCGCGCCAGAGCGGCCCGATCGAGCCGGGATGCAGGGGAGCCATCCCCACATCATAGTCGATGCGCGCCGGCTGTGCCGGAATGCCGTCGCTCCGGCGCCAGGCCCATCTGCCGTCCGCGTCCATCCGGCCGACCGGCTCCCCTGGCACCGCTGGGCGCGCGCGGATCCGGCGCACCTGCACGCGCCGGAACAGCGGGCCTTCGCGGATATCGGCCGCCTGTACCCAGGCGGCGATCGCGCGGACGCTGCGCGGGCTGAGGAAGGCCGTCGCCCCCTCGCCTTCCGGGTCGCTTTTGGTCCGCGGGATGCCGAGCAGCCGCGCCTCGGGGTCGGTCGCGTCAAGAATGTGCTCGACCTGGATCGCCACCAGCTCGGAGGCGCGCAGCCCGCTATCATAGGCGGTGGACAACAGCGCCTTGTCGCGCAGCTCGGGCAGGGTGTCGGCGCAGCTGTCGAGCAGCGCGCGGATATTGAGCCCGCGCGGCGCCTCGGCGGCGACGTCGCGGACCGGCCCCTTGAAGCGCAGCGGCCGCGCCTGGGCTTGCGCGCTGCCCTGCGCCCGTTTGATCGCGCGCAGCGTGAGCTTGACCAGTTCGGCTTGGGTCGGATCCTTGAGGTCGAGCAGCTGGTGGAGCTTGGCGATCGAGGCCTTGTAGCGGCTGAGCGAGGCCGGCTTTGCCCCCTGCCCGGCGCGCGCGTTGCAATAGTCGGCTACCACTTGCGGTGTAGCCGGTAGCGCGATCCGGCCGGTATGGCGGCACCAGAGGTCGAACGCCTCGAGGTCCGATTTCAGCGCGCGGATCGAGTGCGGCGAACTGGCGGCGTGATAGGCGGCAAAAAGATTGTCGTCGAGGCTGATCCGCTCGCCGGCGCGCATCTGCGTCACGGCCAAGGCGAGATCGCTTGGCGCCAGGGCCACCGACCGGTCCCGCTCGGCCTCATGCGGGTGCCTGTCCCTGTCCATAACGCGCGCGCTCCTCGGCGGCGCTTGTAGCGTGCCCCAGAAAAGCCGTCAAATCGGCTTCTGTGATAACTGCACTTACCACGAGTGACGAAAGCCGGCGCTCATAGAAGACTTTCTGTATTCGTTCATCAGTACGAACTAATCTTCATAGCCGGGCATGGTGCTGCGGCCCTGAGAGGTCTGTATCACAACTTCGTTCTCTTTTACAGCTTTGCCCCTGCGGCCCTCAAGGATTCCTTGACGCGGGTGATGGCCATTTCGAGCGGCTCCGTCTCGCCCAAAAGGATGAAGCTGCCGTTGAGCGCGAAGGTGCAATGGCCATGGACCGTGGCGACTAGTGAGCGCGCCAGGCGCGGCGCAAGATCCTTGGCTTTGCGTGGAAGGACAGCGGTTACTTCGCGGACGACGACTTCGGTGAGGCCCGCGCGCTGCCGGGCATAGTCTTCCGGCATCGGGACGCCAAGCGGCAGGCGATGATCGTAAATCGCCATCCAGATGTGGAGATTGTCCCGGGCGAAGTCGAAATAGCCTTCAACCAGCGCGGCGATGCGGTCCTCCGGGTTGTCAGACAGGCGGGCCTCCAGAAACTCGGCCCAAAGATCGAAGGTGCGCGTGTTGATTGCAACAATCAGTCGGTCGTAGCTGCCGAACACATTATAGAGCGTACCGACTGAATAGCCGATACGCTTGGCCACCTCCCGCGAGGAGAAATGAGCAAAGCCCACCTCCGCCATGTGGCGGTGGCCCTGCGCAACGATCATCTCGGCAAGTTCTTCGCGGCTATGGTCTGAGCGTCTTCCCATCGTTCAAAAAGATAATAAAGGAATTGAACGATGTCTAATAAATTTATTGAACAGCGTCTAATTTTACGTTAGCGACGGTTTAGATCGTCGGGCTTCAGGGGTGCGACTCATGTTTGTGACGCTCATTTTGCTGGTTTTCGGAGTGTTGCTGCTCGACATGCGCAAGCGGCTGAAGGTGGCGGAAACGCGGCTGGCGGCGCTGGAAGGGGATCCCATCCTTGCCCGTCATCCCCGCGAGCCGCAGGGCGATGCAAGCCAGAGCGGGGACCCGTCTCCTGCGCGTTCCGTTTTGGGTGAACTGCCGGAGATGGATCAGCCTACGCCCAACTCGGCTTCCCCCTTTTTTGGAAATGATGCCGGGGAGAGAGTGGTGCCGCCTGCGCGGGTGGTAGCGCGGAGGATAGAAAGTGTCGAAGCCCCGCCCCCTGCCGAACAGGTGGAAGCAGCCCCGCGCGTTGAACCTGCAAAAGACGCCTCCCCTCCCCCGATCGAAGCCGCCCGGCCGTCCTTTGGCTTTGAAGAGATGTTCGGGCGGCGTTTGCCGATCTGGGCCGGCGGGGGGACGCTGACGGTGGCGGGGGTGCTGCTGGTCAAATATTCGATCGATGTAGGATTGCTCTCGCCGCTGGTGCGGGTCGTGCTTGGGCTGCTGTTCGGCGGGGCTTTGATCAGTGCGGCGGAAATCGCGCTGCGGCAGGAGGAGCGGGTGCGCGATGGAAGGGTGCGACAGGCGCTCGCAGGGGCTGGGCTGGCAACGCTCTATTTCAGCATATTGGCGGCGCATGGGCTCTATGGGCTGGTGGGTCCGGTGACGGCTTTTGCGGGACTGGCGGGCGTAACGGCGCTGGCCATGGGGCTGTCGTTGCGCTTTGGGGCGCCGAGTGCGTTGCTGGGGTTGGTCGGCGGTCTCGCAGCGCCCGCGCTGGTCGAGGCAGGGCAGCCCAATGTGCCGCTGCTTAGCTTCTATCTGGCGCTTGCGGTCGGAGGCCTCTCTGCTTTGTCGCGAACCCAGCGGTGGATGTGGCTGGGCGTCAGCGCGCTGATCGGCGGCGCGGGTTGGGGCGTTGCGCTGCTCGCCATGGGGGTGCTGGATTGGGCGTCTTCACTGTCGGTCGGGTTGCTGGTGCTGACGCTGGGCGTGGCCCTGCCCTTCTTCGCCTTTAGAGGCGCGCGGGCTACGGTTTTGCGCATCGGCGCGGCTGTGGTTGCCGCGGCGCAGATGGCGGCACTGGTGGCGACCGGCGGCTTTGCGTTGCTGCATTGGGGCCTATTCGGGCTGCTCTCCATCGCGCTGGTCTGGCTGGGACGTGAGGCGAGCTTGCGGCCGCTAGCGGCGGTCGGGATGGGCGTCGCGCTGATGCTGGCAGGGGTTTGGCCTGATCCGCAGATAGGGCGGTTCGCGCTGGTCTTAGCTGGCGGCGGCGCGATTTATGGTGGTGCGGCGCTCTGGCGGCTGTTGTGCGCGGGCGGCGGGCTGATCGAGGCGGGTCAGGTCGCAGGGCTGGCACTCGCTGGCTTTGCGGTAGCCTTCCTGCATTTTTACCGTGCGGGGCTGGATCAGACTTTTGCCGGGTTGGCGCTGGGAGCGGCGGTTTTGCCCGCGGGGGCTCTGGTGTCGGGATGGCGAAGGCCGCGAGACGATGCGCGCTTTGTGACGCTGGCGACGGCGGCGGGGCTGCTGCTGGTCGTGGCCGGGGCGTTGGGGCTGCCGGGCTGGGCTTTCGCGGCGGTCATCGCGGCCGTGGCGGCTGGCTTGCTGACGCTGGGGGAGAAAGCCGGGGACCGGCGGGTGGAATATAGCGGCTGGGGCTTTGCTTTCGCCGCGCTGGTGGCTGTGGCGGGGTCGGATGATGTCGTGCGGCTGTGGGGCGAGGGGGCGGCGGGCATGCCGCTGCGCTGGATCGCGGTTGCGGCGACGGCGGGACTGTTCGCTTGGCGGGCGACATTTGCGGAAGGGCGTATGGTGGCGCAGGGCGTGGCGGTGCTGCTGGCTTATGGGGCAATGACGCAGGTCGTGCCATCGATCTGGGTGCCGGTGGGAGCCGCTCTGCTGCTCGCTTTGGTGGCGGAGGGCGCGCGGCGGTTGCAAGCTGGGCGGATGTTGGCCGGGCTCGGAGTGGCGGCGGCGCTTGTAGGGCTCTGGGCACTGTGGCCGCTCGCCATCTGGCTTGTCCATGCGCTTTTCTCGCTGCTGGGCGAACCGGTTATGGTGCGGGATTTGCCCGCGCTGGGCGAGAGCGTGCGGCGGTTGGCGGTGCCGGCCGGGCTGCTCGGAGTGGCCTTGTGGCGCGCCGGGGCTGTTTTGGGACCCTGGGAGAGGCGCGTGGGCTGGGGGCTGGCTGGGATGCTTGGCGTAGTCGCTGCGCACGTCGCTTATAAGCAAGTTTTCGGGCTGGCGAATGTGGCGGACGTGACGCGCCTAGCTTTTGCAGAGCGGACGGTTTGGCAGGGATTGCTGATTGGCGCCGGCTTAGGGCTTTGGCGGGTTGGCCGGAAGGTCGCGATGCCTTTGACTGCGGCGGGATTGGCGCATCTGCTGATCTACACGATGCTGCTGCATAACCCGCTGTGGTTCCCCCAGACGGTGGGCGCCTGGCCTGTGATGAATCTGTTGCTTCCCGCTTCTGCCTTGGCTTTTGGGGCGCTCTGGCTGATCGAAAAGATGGGGCCGGAATGGAGCTGGACGCGGCGGCCTGTCGACATGGCGCGGATGGTGCTGATGGCGCTATTTGCGCTGGCAACCTTGCGGCAAATGTTCGTGGGGTCGATGTTGACGGTGCCCGGCCTCAGCCAGGCAGAAGACATATTGCGTTCCGTCTTGGCTCTCGGGATGGCGATCGGGTTCCTCCTCTGGGGTATCCATCGGCGGGCGAAGGATTGGCGTATGGCATCCCTGCTGCTGATGCTGGTGGCGGTAGCCAAAGTGTTCCTGCTGGACGCGTCGGGGCTTTCCGGGCTGCTCCGGGTCGGGTCGTTCCTGGCGCTGGGCTTCAGCCTGATCGGTATCGGCTGGCTCTATAATCGCGTACTGCGCGAGCCGCTTAATGACTCAACCAGAATTGCCGCATAATGCGTGAAGGACGGGGGTAAGAAGATGTCCGCACCTGATCTGTCTTTGCTGGGTAAACGCCGTTTCGCGCCGCTATTCGTGGTGCAGTTTCTAGGTGCGTTCAACGACAATCTGTTGAAGTTCGCGCTGCTGTTCCTCGCCAATTTCGGCCTCTATCGCGCCGAACCGGACAAAGCGGAGATGCTGGCGACCATCGCCACGGGCCTGTTCATCCTACCCTATTTCCTCTTTTCCGCGCTGGCCGGGCAGCTCGCCGATGCGTGGGATAAGGCGAAGCTGGTGCGCGCGGTCAAGGCGGCGGAGGTCGTCATCATGAGCCTTGCCGTCACCGGATTTTGGTTGCAGTCCGTGCCGCTGCTGCTGTCCTGCCTGTTCCTGATGGGGCTGCATTCGACTATCTTCGGGCCGGTCAAATTCTCAATCCTGCCGCAGCATCTTGCGCCGCATGAGATTATGGGCGGAACCGGGCTGATCGAGGCGGGCACCTTCCTCGCGATCTTGAGCGGACAGTTGCTGGCGGGTGTCATTCCGCCGTGGGAAGCCGGCCTGGTGGCGGTGGGCATCGCAACCTTCGGCTTTTTCGTCAGCCTCACCGTGCCGTCCGCGCCGACCGTGGTGCCGGGCCTGCGGATCGAGCGCAATGTCTTCAAAAGCACCTGGCATATCCTGAAGGCCGCGCGGCATGGACGAGGCGTGTGGCTGTCGATCCTCGGCATCAGCTGGTTCTTCGCCGTGGGCGCAGTGCTGCTGGCCGAATTCGCGCCGCTGGTGAGCGGGGTGTTGAAGGCCAAGCAGGAGGTTGCGACCTTATTCCTGCTGATTTTCTCTGTCAGCGTGGCGCTAGGGTCGATGCTGGTAAACCGGCTGCTGGGCGGGCAGGTGTCCGCGCGCTTCGTGCCAGTGTCGGCGCTGGTTCTGGCCGGGTGCATGATCGATTTATGGCTGTCGACCAGTGGCTATGTGCCGGTGCATCGGGGTTCAGGGATTGCGGAGTTCGTCGGCTCGCCGGGGAGCGTGCGGATCATGCTCGATCTGGTTGGCATCGCCTTTGCCGGCGGCATGTTCATCGTGCCCCTTTATGCCATTCTCCAGACGCATAGCCCGCGTGAGGAGCGGTCCCGGACCATTGCAGCCAACAATATTGTCAATGCGGCGACCACCGTGGCGGTCGTGAGCGTCGTCACTGCGATGCTGGCGCGGGGCGAAAACGTGCCGGGCGTGATCGGAGTGATGGGCTTTGCGACTTTGGTGGTGGCGCTGATTTCCTGCTGGCTGCTGCCCGAGACGGTGATCAAGGCTATCGTGCGCGGCCTGCTGCGGCTCTGTTATCGGGTCGAGGTGCTGGGGTCCGAGAATATGCCCGCCGCTGGCGGACCGGCCGTGGTGGTCGTGAACCATGTCTCCTTCCTCGACGGGCTGCTGCTGGCCGCTTTCCTGCCGGGCAAGCCGACCTTCGCCGTCCATACGCGCATCGCCCGGGCCTGGTGGATAAAGCCCTTCCTGCCGCTGTTCGATGCCTTTCCGGTCGATCCCACCAACCCGCTGTCGGCCAAGGCGATGGTGAAGGCAGTGCGCGAGGGGCGGACCCTGGTGATCTTCCCGGAAGGGCGGATCACCGTCACGGGCGCGCTGATGAAAGTGTTCGACGGCCCCGGCATGGTCGCGGACAAGGCCGATGCGCCGATCATCCCGGTGCGGATCGACGGGGCGCAGTTCACACCCTTTTCGCGGCTGAAGGGCAAGGTCAGGCTGCGGCGTTTTCCCAAGATCACGCTCACCGTGCTGCCGCCGCGCCGCTTCACCATAGAAGGTGAGATGACGGCGCGGGCGCGGCGCGCGATTGCCGGGCGGCGGCTCTATGACCAAATGAGCCAGATGATGTTCGCTACCTCGGACACGGATCGCACCTTGTTCGAGGCGCTGCTGGAGGCGCAGCATATCCATGGGCGAGGCTCGGCCGTCGTTGAGGATGTGAAGCGCGAGCCCTTAAGTTACGGGCGGTTGGTGACGGGCGCGCTGGTGTTGGGCCGAGCCCTCAACCGTTCGACCAAGCCGCGCGAGGTGGTCGGCGTGCTGATGCCAAATGTGGCGGGAGTGGCTGTGGCCTTCTTCGCATTGCAGGCGGGTGGGCGCGTGCCTGCCATGTTGAACTTCACTGCCGGGCTAGCGAACCTGAAGGCCGCCTGCACCGCCGCGCAGGTCAGGACGATCATCACCGCGCGGGCCTTCGTCGATCAGGGGAAGCTGAGCGATGTCGTGGCGGGACTCGAGGCCGAGGGGATTGGCTTCCTCTGGCTGGAGGATGTGGCGGCGGGGATTGGCGCCGGGGCGAAGCTGCGCGGCCTCGTCGCGAGCCGCTTTGCCGGGCGGGTGCACAAAAGGCTGAAAGTTTCGCCTGAAGATGCTGCGGTCATTCTCTTCACAAGCGGGTCGGAAGGGCTGCCAAAGGGGGTGGTGCTGACCCATCGCAACCTCTTGTCCAACTGCCGCCAGCTTGCGGCGCGGATCGATTTCAATTCGGCCGATGTGGTGCTGAATGCCCTGCCGGTGTTCCACAGTTTCGGGCTGACGGGGGGCACGCTGCTGCCGATCTTCCATGGGGTGAAGACCTTGCTTTACCCCAGCCCACTCCATTACCGGATCGTGCCCGCGCTCGCCTATGACGCCAATGCCACGATCCTGTTCGGGACGGACACTTTCCTCTCGGGCTATGCGCGGATGGCGCATGGCTATGACTTTTACTCGCTACGCTACATCTTTGCCGGCGCCGAGCGAGTGCGGGACGAGACGCGGAAAATCTATGCCGAGAAATTCGGGCTGCGCATCCTAGAGGGCTATGGCGCAACGGAAGCCGGGCCGGTGATCGCAGTCAATACGCCGATGCATTTCCGCGCCGGGTCGGTCGGACGGCTGCTACCGGCGATCGAGGCGCGGCTGGACGATGTGCCGGGGATCAGCGAGGGTGGGCGGCTCTCGATCCGGGGGCCGAATATCATGGCAGGCTATATGAAGGCCGATGCGCCCGGCGTGCTGCAACCGCCGGAGGGGGGCTGGCACGACACTGGCGACATCGTAACTCTCGACGATCAGGGCTTCGTGACTATCCGGGGTCGGGCGAAGCGATTTGCCAAGATCGGGGGCGAGATGGTTTCGCTGCCCGCCGTAGAGGGCTATGCCTCGGCGCTGTGGCCGGAGGCGGAGCATGCGGTAGTGACGCGGCCCGATGCGCGCAAGGGCGAGCAGTTGGTGCTGTTCACGACTGCAAAGGATGCCAAGGCGGCGGCGCTGGTGGCGTGGGGAAAGATCAATGGCGTAACGGAGTTGGCCCTGCCACGCGAGATCCGAATACTGGACGCGTTGCCACTGCTGGGAACGGGGAAGATCGACTATGCGCTCATCACGCAGTTCGCGATGGCATAACTACAATCTGCGTATTGCGGCCATGTACCGCGATAGTGAACGAACGGCAAAATCTGGAATAGAATTTTCAAACTAATCGTCTGCAAAGGTTCCGGCGATGGCGTCAGGTCCGGTGCAGGTCCAGAAAGATGCCGTGCCCAATATCTGCATCCTCAATGCGGGTGATGACAGCTTGCAAGAATGCCATGACCGGTCTATATATGATCGGTGAGAATTTAATCTACTTCATTTGCAACAGAGCAGTGTCGTGTTTCGGATTATCGACACGAAACTATTAATGAACGGCAGATTATTTACTCTGGCTATATGCGCGATGGCGTTTGCGCGACCGCCCCGGTCAATCCGACAGTGGCTGCAATTACCGGAGTGTGCTGCGGGTGAGATCGTGCAGCAACCCAGCGCCGGGCGACAACAGCACGAAACCCTATGTGGCAGTGTTCACATCGCGAGAAAACCGGATCGTCAGCGAGTTGCGCGTTCCGGCTTCCCAACATCCTAAGCCGCGATAGAGCCTGCGTCAAAGCAGATGCGGCGTCAAAATTCAGGGGTTGCTGAGGCTATTCAATGGCCTCAGCAACTTAATATCCCTCAATATTCGAAGGATAATTCGAGTCCATAGGTGCGCGGGTCACCAAAGATCGCACTTGGCAAGCCGCCATTGAAGTGGGCGATATAATATTCCTTGTCGGTCAGATTTTTGCCAAAGGCCGAAAGGCGCCAGTTGCCAAAGCCCACCGGAATATCTGAGAGCGTGAGACGGGCGTTCAGCAGGCCATAGTCTCCAATCACATAGCGTGGATCGGCCGTGGAAGTCGAAGCTTTGCTCTTTATAAAATAGTCGATATTTGCTGTGAGGACGCCGATTGTTGTTTCCGGAAAACGATATTCAAGAGACGTCGTCAGTGTATGCTTCGGCGCTTCTACAAAGGTATAGCGGAATGTGATGTCGTTGCCTGACTGATCAAGGATCTCCTGGAACTGAGCGTCGAGATACGCATAGTTGACCGATAGCGTCAGGGCATCGATCGGCTTGGCGATCACATCCAGTTCAAAGCCTTGGATTCGAGCCTTCCCCGCGTTGAACACATCGGTGATCGCTACGTTCGACGGATCGGATTGGATGTTGGTTTGAATATCCCTGTAGTTTGACCGGAACAAGGCGAGATTGGTTTGCAAATGATTGTCGAGCCAGCTCGACTTTATACCCAGTTCGAATGAAGCCAGGGTTTCGGGTCCAAAGCCGTCATTGAAGCGCGCGACGCTACTGGCCCGGATATTATAGCCACCGGTCTTATAGCCCCGCGCATATTTCGCGTAGATGTTGATCTGGGCATTGGCGCTGTAGCCTATCACGAAACTGGGGCTAAGGTTCGAGAAGTGATTGTTTCCCATGCCGTGAGGTAGAACGGTTGGAGAACCGGTTGCCGGCACGATGCTTTGGTCGAGCGTTGCCTCGCGCTCGTCACGAGACCAGCGTAGGCCTCCAGTCAGGTAAAGCCCCTCCGCAAAAGCCGGACGAAAGGTTGCTTGGCCATAGAGCGCATAGGCGCGGTTGTGGATCGTAGCGACACGATCCATGCGAGGACGGCCGGTGATCGCCGAATAATCAGCGCTTTCTCCATTTTCGTCGAAATAATAAGCACCAAGTACATAGTCGAGCCGACGGTCAAGAGCGGAACCGACGAGCTGCACTTCTTCGCTCCACTGGTCCTGCTTTTGGTCGAAGCCGGTTAGGATCAAAGGGAACGGCCCTACCACGCCGGTCAGATAATTTTGATTGGTGATGCTGGACAATTTCCGGTAGCCGGTGAGCGACTTCAACGTCACGTCGTCAGCCACTTCCCAGCTGATCGTAAGATTATGACCTTGCGAGGTCGCGTCGTTCGGCATGAGGTTGCGCACCAAGGGAGAGCCTGCCGTCGGCCGATCCGCCATGCGCGGGTAGAAAGGCGCCGCGACCATGAAGACAGGCGTGTCGTTGATGTCGGAACGATCATAGGTGTAGCGCAACTGCAGCGCATCTGTCGGCTGCCACAATATTGCCGCGCGATAGGCATCGCGCCGCTGATCGCCCCAGCGCGCGACGCCCGTGCCGGAATTATCGACGATGATGTTTCGTACTATTCAGCGTATGACGAGGTTGATCGGAGTGCCCGTCAGATCGAGCGCGTTGAAAATCTGATGCAGCACTCGCGAGCCTTCGCCGGAGAGTGCGCCCGCTTTCACCAGCGCTTCGACCGATTGGCTGCCGGAAACGAGATCACCCAAGGCGCTGCGGCCCAGTTTCACGATAGGCGCTACCCCAGCTTGGCCCCGGTGGAATTTCAAGGTGCTGTTTCGCAGTTCGAGCAGCCATGGCTCGCCTTCACCATCGACGACCAGCGTGACGGCCCGGTCAGCAGCACCCGCCCGCTTGGGATCGACCTTGTAACGGATCTGCTCAAGCATCAGGGCGACTGGCATTTTCCGGATATTATCGGGGTTCATGTAACGCGCGGTCAGGCCCGCCTGCTGGAGCTTTCCTTCCAGTTCAAGCGCACCCATGAGGTAGAAGCCGCGGCGATTGCTGTTATAGGTGGCATAGCCCAGCTTCCGGAAAGCGGCCGCCTTCAGGCGGCGCGCCTCCATATCCTGATGGGCGATCGCGATCAGCAGCGTGGCAAGTTCCGCCGCCCATTGCGCGTCGCCCTGTGTGAACGCGCGCTCCGCCGCGGCGAGCACAGGCGCACGACCGCCCATCAGCGCTACTTCGCGGCGGGCGCGCTCAACACGCGGCGTGGGCGCTAGGTCGGTCGCATCGCCGGAGAACCAGCTGATATAACCGACATAATAGCTGCGCGCGGCATCTGCTGCGGCGCCATAATATTCAGTCGTATAGGGCTCTGAACGCAGCCATTCGGGCAGCGGTCCCAACGCATCAGGCAGTTCATTTTGCGTAATGCCCTTGTTGATCAGCCGGATCGTCTGGTCATGCGTATATTGGATTACGTCCTCATAGCGCGTCAGCAGAGCCTTGATCTGCGCCGCTCCCTCAACGACAGGGCCGTGCATCGGCACCATCCAGGCAGCGTTATAGCGCTCCATCCGGCGCAGTGCCTCGATCCAGCGATTGGCATCGCGCATTTTGGTGCCGCCCATCGAGTGGAGATTGGGGAAAGTCGGGCCCTGCACCTCGTCGCCTGAGATCAGCACCTGATGGTCGGGAAGCCATGCCGCGATGTGCGAGGCCGCTTCGCCGCCGGTGTGAAACAGGTGCAGCTTCACCCCAGCGATTTCGATATCCCGCGCGCCATCCACATCCACGAATTGGGTGGGCGGAATATAAGCGGATTCATTCTTTCCCGGTTTGTTCAGCCCGCCGCAGCAGCCGACATGGAAATCTTCGGCTTCTTTTCCAGCCAAGCTGAAGCCGTACATATAGGCGGCGCGGGTCGCCACGATGGGCAGCGTCGCAATGCCTTCATCCGAAAGCTCCTTCAGGAAATTGGCTGCGGCGAAGATCGGGACCTTGCCATTGGCGACATCGGCTGGCGGGACGAACACGGCCGCGCCATTCACATGATCCGGATGATGGTGGGTATAAATAATGGCCTTAATTGGCTTGGTCGAGATCTGCGCTCTTATCTTCGCCAGGGCTGCCGTCGCGACATCGCGGTTCATGCCGGTATCAAGGACGATCAAGCCGTCGCTGCCTTCGACAACGACGATGTTCATGCCCTGAAATTCGATCTGCCAAACCGGCGTCTTCCCCACATGAGTGACGCGTTCCTGAAAGAGCTGAGCGTGCGCCGTGTAATTGGAGGGCGCCGCAAAAGGCACATTTAGGTCGGGAGCATGAGCCAAAGCCGGGGCGGACGCGCCCATCAGCAGAAGTGCGGTCAGATAGCGCACCATTCTCTCCTACATGATTTTGTTCGTTGCCGGCGCTTGTAGTGTACGAAACTCTTCCGTACAAGATGCTAAAGGACACGGAGTGGAAGAGTGATGCGAAAAGGGTCTGCCCCCTATTATCTAGCTGGGTTTCTCGCACTTATGCTCGGGAGCGCTGCGCCGCTAGCGGCGCAGACCGTGCTGCCGCGAGCGCCCGAACCCTTCGGGGGAGCAATCGGGCAGACCTATGCCGATTCGACCGCCGCCTTTCCCAAGCCCGTCACGGCGCCTGCGGGCGCGCCCAATGTGCTGCTGATCCTGACGGACGATGTTGGGTTCGGCGCGGCTTCTACTTTCGGAGGGCCGATCCCGACGCCCAATCTTGATCGGCTGGCGGCGCGCGGCCTTGTCTATAACCGCTTCCACACCACCGCCATGTGTTCGCCCACGCGCGCCGCGCTGCTGACCGGGCGAAATCATCATGCTGTGGGCAACGGCATCGTCGCCAATTTATCGACGGGCTTCCCCGGCTATTCCAATATATTGCCGAAAACCGCCGCGACGATGGCGGAAGTGCTGCGCCAAAATGGCTACAATACCGCGATGGTCGGCAAGCATCATAATGCGCCCGAAGCCGACGTCTCGCCCGCCGGACCCTTCGACATGTGGCCGACCGGACTAGGCTTTGAACATTTCTATGGTTTCATGTCAGCGGAGACCAATCAATTCTCGCCGGCTCTTTATCGCGGCACCACCCCCATCGATACGCTGAAGGAAGGAGTGCTCGACAAGGCGCTTGCCGATGAGGCCATTCAATGGATCCACAACCAGAAAGCAGCCGCGCCCGACAAGCCTTTCTTCCTTTATTATGCCACCGGCTCAGCGCATGCGCCGTTACAGGCGCCGGCGGATTGGATCGCCAAGTTCAAGGGCCATTTCGACAAGGGATGGGACGCGGTGCGTACACAGACCGTAAGCCGCCAGAAACGGCTCGGCATCATTCCCTCCGGCACCAAGGACACGCAGCGGCCGGAGGGCTTGGCGGCGTGGGGCGCACTCACGCTGGACCAGCGCCGGATCAATGCGCGCTTCATGGAAGTCTATGCAGCGATGCTCGCCTATCAGGACGCGCAGATCGGCCGGGTCCTCGATGAACTCGATCGGATGGGTGAGAGCGGCAACACGCTCGTCATGTTCATCGAAGGCGATAATGGCGCTGCCGCCGAAGGGGGCGACAATGGCAGTTCCAACCCGATGTCCGCCTTTGCCAATGCCATGCAGGAGGATGACAAGGCGCTGCTCGCCAATCTGGACAAGATCGGCGGCCCTGATGCGGTCGGCAATTGGGGCTATGGCTGGGCCTGGGCCACGAACGCACCGTTCCGCTGGTTCAAGCAATATGCCTCCCACCTCGGCGGTACGCGCAATGGACTGGTCGTGTCCTGGCCCGACCAGATCAAGGCACGCGGCGTCCGTTCCCAATTCACCCATGTCATCGACGTGATGCCGACGATTTTGGAAGCGACTGGCCTTAAGGCTCCCGACAGTGTCAATGGCGTCGCACAACAGCGGATCGACGGCGTCAGTTTCGCCTACAGCTTCGCCGCGCCCAAGGCGCCCGAGCGGCATGACACCCAATATTTCGAGATGATGGGCAACCACGCCATCTATCATCAGGGCTGGCTGGCCAGCACCACGCCGGTGAACCTGCCATGGAAACGCGGCGACGGGTCGGTTCTGCCGAACCAGTATAAGTGGGAGCTATACGACCTGCGCAAGGACTTTTCCCAAGCGCACGATCTGGCGGCCACGCAGGGCGCGAAGTTGAAGGAGATGCAGGCACTCTTCCGGAAAGAGGCGGAGCGAAACCAGGTTTTCCCACTTGACGACCGGATGACGCTTGCCAGGTTCCAGGCGGCCGAAAGCCAGCGGCCGCATCGCTCGACCTACAGCTATTGGGGAGCGGGCATCAGCATCCCATCGGTCAATGCCGCTCCGCTGCTGGCGCGCAGTTTCCGTATCACTGCCGATATCGAGGTGGCGAAGGAGCCCGCGACTGGCGTCCTGGTTGCGCTGGGGAGCAAGTTTGGCGGTTGGAGCTTCTATCTGAAAGAGGGCCGGCCCGTCGCCCTGATGGCGGCATCGCAACTCACTGGCGACGAGTCGCAGGTCGCGGCGACGCAACCGATCGCATCGGGACGCAGTCGCATGGTCTTTGACTTCCACTATGACGGAGGCGTGAACGCCGGAGGCGA
Organism: Sphingobium tyrosinilyticum; assembly: GCF_042654265.1. NCBI lineage: Bacteria > Pseudomonadati > Pseudomonadota > Alphaproteobacteria > Sphingomonadales > Sphingobiaceae > Sphingobium > Sphingobium tyrosinilyticum. Next base: position 17,026 of record NZ_JBHSFZ010000062.1, read on the forward strand.
AATGATCATCTCTGTCAATGGCGACAAGATTGCGCAGGGCCGCATTAGGCGGACCATCTCTAAGCTGCCGGAGATGAGTGACACGTTGGACATCGGTTTTGATGCCGACACGCCGGTCACTTCCGATTATGGGGATGAAGGCCATTTCCCTGGCCGGATCGGAAAGGTCGATATATCGGTCGGCAAGCCTGGCGCTGCTGGCAAAGCGCCCTGAGAAGCCGGGTCCCGATGTTTGCGGTCGCGGGCCGCAGGCATTGGGAGGTGCTTTTCGGCTTTACCCGTTGACGTCGCACCCCGTCCGGCCGCTAAGATAAGCCCGCATGGTCGAAATCACCTCTCCCCCCATTTCCGCCGAACGCGACAACAGGACGCAAATCCTGAATGCGGCGGGCGAAGTTTTCTTAACTGAGGGCTTTGAGCGAACGAGCGTCGATAGGATCGCCGCTGTGGCGCATATGAGCAAGCAGAGCATTTACGAACTTTACCCCAGCAAGCTCGCCTTGTTCGAAGCTGCCGTCCGGAACAAGTTGAACGGCGCGTGGCTCAATCTCTCCACCATCGATGGCGGCGCGAGTGCAGAGGACACGCTCGCCCGCTATGCGTTGCGCCTTTTTGAGGGTTTTGCCGAGCCAGTGAATTTCGGCCTGTTCCGCGCTAATATCGCGGCGGCGAACCACGTGCCGGACCTAGCAGCGGAACTGCATGAAAAGCGCTTGGCCGCGTCCCAGCCTCTCGCCGATTATCTTGAGACGCTGATCGATAAGGCGATGATAGTGCCATGCGACCCGCACGCCATGGCCATCCGTTTCGGGGGCATCGCAGTGGAGGGCGCGCGTTATTTTCTAGGCACCCCCTTGCCCGGCAAGGCTGCCCAGAAACGCGTCGTAGCTCATGCCGTTCATCTCTTCCTGGATGGCTACCGCAGCATTGCGGATGTGGATCGAGTTAAGGCTGCGCCTCCGCTGATTGAACCGCCTGTCCGCGAAGGCGTAACTGCGCTGCGCCTGCCGGCAGAAAAGCTCCTGGCATTGGTGGATGCGGCGACCAGCGAATTTCTCGAATATGGCTATCGCCGTGCGAGCATCGACCGGATCGCAGCGGCGGTTCGGGTCAGCAAGGCGACCATATATCGCCAGTTCGGCAACAAGGAAAATCTGCTCCGCTATATCGTTCAACGCGACATTTTCGAAGCCAGCCGGCGGCCGCTTGGACAGCGTCCCACCAGCACGGACCCGGAAACCGGGCTGATTGACTTGGCGCGGGAAGCATTGGATCGCCATCTGGAACCTGACAATATCCGCATGCATAGGTTACTGGTCGTGGAAGCCGATTTCATCCCGGATCTTGCTCAGCTATTCTATGAAGGCCGCGTGCGCCGCCTGGGCGAGGCGTTAGAAAATCAACTGAACACATTGGGCCTGCCGCGCCCGAGCCATTCTGCGACGCGCATCTTCTACACACTTGCGACATTTGCCGTGCGCTTCTTCACAGCGACCACGCCGCCTGTGGCAGAAGATCGGGAGATCTATGCCAGAGAATGCGCCTCCTTGTTTCTACACGGGTTGCGGACGGACAACGGCCGTTACTTGTGAGGATTATTCTGTACCTCCAGCGTCAGCCTTTGGTTAAGCAAGGCATAATCCAGCGGCGAATGATCGCGGAAATGCGAGCGGCGGATGACGCTCAATAGCGCTATGTTCAAACTCCCTGAACCCACGCTCGCCAAAAACCCTAATGACAGGGTCTTTGGCGGCAAGGTCGTGCCTGTCGATACAGGCCTTCGCTCAACAACCGACCATCTCCTCCTTCGATTGTTTCCATCGATCGGCCAGCTATGGCGCGCGCAAGGAACTGACAACGTGGGGAGTTGATCCACTCCTACACTAAACGCCTCAGTTTAACCAGCAGACGATATCGGCCGCATGAGTTCAATACGAACGCCATCCGGGTCCGCGCCGTGCATTAACTCGATCATCGGGGTTGTCACATGGGCCTCTTCAACGAAATAGCCACCGCGCTCTGCAAGCTCGGCCGCCGTCGTGGCAGGATCGTCATCCCAGAAGGCGATATGGGTGAGACCGAAACGGTTAAGCGGTTGGCGTTCGCGTGATCCGAAGCTAGCGGGCTCAAGCACCTTCAGCAGTTCGATCGTGTTGCCCCCCGCATCGCGCACCATCTGCGCGCGCAGTTTGATGCCTGGGACTTCGTTGATGACGCCTAACCAGTCAAAGCCCTGATCAAGGACATAATTTTCTGCGGGAGTGAAGCCAAGCGCTTCATAATAGTTGAGCGAGGCGTCGATATCTTCCACGCAGATACCGCTGTGGGAGAAGCGCTCGGCCTCGCCGGGCGATTTCATCAGTTCGACACGCACGCCGTCCGGGTCGGTGCAGTAGAGCATGGTAGTATCATTGGCGGCGAAGTAAGCGCGGGTTTCTTCATAAATCGTGCCACCTGCTTCCGCGATCCGTGCGGCCCAGGCGTCAATGTCATCCACATAGAATGAAATGTGTACCAAGCCATATTGAAGGGTGGACCGTTTCTCACGCGGCCCCGTCGCCGGCGGCTCGAGAAACTGCAGCAATTCGATCACCGGGCCGTCCTGGCGTTTGAGCATCACCGCCCGCAGCTGAACGCCAGGAATTTGCATGGTCTTCGCCATATCGGGGCCTTCGATAACCCCATGATCCTGATAAGGCTCGAAGCCGAGTGCGTCCCGATAGAAGCGTTCCGACGCCGCGATATCGTTCACGCAGATCCCGCGATGTGACAGTCTGACCATTGGCCTCTCCTTCATTATAGCTATTGTCGCTTAACCTATCCCGCTGGAACGGGTGATCCACGCTCGCTGCGGCCTTGTTTGTGACAATGTCGGAAGCGCCGGCAGTTATAATATTCGCCTTGCCGACGAGCGATCTCCTCGATTCCCTCCGTCCGGTGCCGTGACGTTATCAGTTGCGTGGACTGCGGCTTGATTACAAATCTGCTGAGGCCGTACCTCGTCTAAATGAAGTACCGCGCGACGCACAGCTGGAATGCGAGCGTTCCGAAATGACAGAGTTAGCAACATTCCGTCCCTTCGTCGATATGATGAAATAGACCCTCACCGGGAAAGAACCGCCCATTGGATCTGTTTAGTTCTCCTAATATTTGAAAGAGCGGTACCGTGCTGGGGACGCCCCCTGTCCTGCTAGTCCTCAAGAAACGGAGCCAAGGCAGGGCCAATTTCGCCATCCGCTCGATACCAGTCGCACTGATTTTGGGCGCCCCTTACGTCATCGATCCGTGAAGGTTATCGCAGACCCTCGGCGTTCTGGGACGCGCGAGTTCCGAGAGCACACTGGGGAATTCTTTGAGCCTGTCGCGATGTCGGCGAGCCGCCGTGGCTTATTGAAACTATGGCCCCGCGTGCGACGCCACCCTTCCTGCGATAAGTCCGCTGTTCGCTTGTGAAGCGGACAGTTGCGCTGAGCTTGCCGGCCCTGCGCCTGGAAAACCGTAGAAGAAACCCTGTGCCTGCGGACAACCTTCTTCCTGGACCATTCGGCGCTGTGTATCTGTTTCGACCCCTTCAGCGACAACCGGCAAAGCAAGGCTTTTGCCGATCCCGACGATCGCGCGGATGATCGAGCGGGCCGCCTCGTCGTCCTCCATCGTCTGTATGAAGCTGCGATCGATCTTGATCTTGTCGAAGGGAAAGCTCTGGAGATTGCTCAGCGAGGAATAGCCCGTGCCGAAATCGTCCATGACCACCCGCACGCCTCGCTCTTTCAGGGCGTGAAGGACCCGAATGGTTTGGTCCCGATCCTTCATCAGTGCGGTCTCGGTGATCTCCAGTTCGAGACGATCAGGCGCTAGCCCGGCGTCCATCAGTGCAGAGGTTACCGTCTCCTCCAATGTCGCCACTTGGAACTGCACTGCTGAAATGTTCACCGCCAGGGTGAGCGGTTCCACCCAGAGCGCTGCTTCCCGACAGGCACGGCGCAGGACCCAGTCGCCGATGGGAAGGATCGCTCCTGTGTCTTCGGCAATGGGGATGAACTCGTCCGGTGGCACCTCGCCACGATCTGGGTGGGTCCAGCGCAACAGGGCTTCATAGCCGGAGACCTTACCGTCTACGGTTGTGACCAGTGGCTGATAGACCAAATATAGCTGGTTGCGCGTGATAGCGTGACGCAGGTCGCTTTCCAGCTGCCGCCGTTGCCTCGCTTCCAGGTCCATCTGTGCGTCGAAGAAGGCAGCGACCCCCCTGCCGGATGTCTTGGCGCGATAGAGGGCGATGTCGGCAGCATGATGCAGCGCCGCGGCATCGGCTCCGTCCTGTGGGAAAACCGCCACACCAATGCTGATGCCAACGGCAGTCGGGTCCATGGCCGGGTTCATCTCTTCTCGAAAGATTTCCAGTATGCGATGGGCGAGCACCCGAGCGCCATCAGGCTGCGCCGAACCAACCTGGAGAATGACAAACTCATCGCCGCCCATGCGCGCGACCGTGTCGGCACCACGAACGCAGCGCTTCAGCATGAAGGCGACCCGCTCGAGTATCCGGTCGCCTTCCCCATGGCCGAAAATATCATTGATTGCTTTGAAGCGGTCGAGGTCAAGCGCTAGCAGCGCCAGAGGCTCACCAGTGCGCTTGGACAATGCGAGGGCATGTTCTAACCGTTCCTGTAGCAGGGTTCGATTAGGTAACCCCGTCAGACCATCATGCCGTGCCAGATGTTCGATTTGCCGCTGCGCTGCCTTCGTTTCCGTCAGATCACGGACAGCCAGAACCTGAGACAAGCGACCGCGATATTCGATTTCGTGCACGCCAACTTCGAACAACTGCTCGGCATCGCCTCCGCGCCGCACGGCTTCCACCGCCTTGTGCCGCTCCTCTATAATGGGACGGCCGTCTTGGGCTGCGAGCAGGCTTTCGGGATCCAGTCCCACCAGGTCGGACGGGCTACTGTTCATCCATTCAGCAAAACGCTCATTGCCCTCAACGATCTTGTGATCGCGTACGATCAAGATGCCCTCCAGCGTCGCTCCGGCGAAGCCCTTGAGATCGGTGAGGTAACGATCGATCAGGGTCGCCGCGGCCGTCAGGATCACCACGACCATGGTCGATGCCACGATTGCTCCGATCAACCATTCCCGTCCGGTCGTGGCGTGGACCGCGGCCAGGGTCGGGTCGAACTTCAGCGTCGTGGCCGACATGCTGGTAAAATGAAGCGCGCAAACGGCGAGTACCGAGGCCGAAACTGCAGGAAAGAACCTGCGTCCGCCCATCAGATGACCGAAGATGTAGAAGGCGGTTGCGAAAAGGCTCATTGCTAACGCAAGGCTGATGGCCACAGCGTTCCAGTCATAGGAAATATGGGCTTGTGCGCGAATGGCGGCCATGCCGATGAAATGCATCACGCCTACGCTGCAGGCAGCGATAATTCCCGCGAGCGCACAGCGTGCGGCAGATGCTTGGCCCAATAAGCGTAGCGCGGTCCAGAAACCGAGGATCGCGGCGGCCGCAGAAATCAATGTAGGAAAGAAGGCGTAGCCAATCGGCAGAACACCATCATAAGCTAGCATGGCCACAAAGTGGGTCGCCCACACACCGAGACCACCGGCGAAGCCCCCAATGGCTAACCAGGACGCACGGCGCTCCCATCGACATTCCTGCGCACGGGCAAGTGCGAGAAAAAAAGCCAGGCTGCCCACGATCCAGATGGCGGCCGCGAGACCCACGACGAAAAGGTCATGCTGCGTCAACACGCATTCGAACACACGAAACATAAGGCCCTCATCGCTGACGGCACAGCTAAGCCTATGTAAGTTATAATCGGGTTAACCAGCTGAGCAGCAGCCGGCCCCTGACTGCCTCAATTTTAAGGATCGTTGATACGCCAGCTCTGGACTGCAGTTCGTCGAACTAGCGGCGCTTTCTCTTGGAAGAGGTCCGCCTTTATGAAGCATGAGGCGGATCCGCAATGCCGCGCGGCCGTCCGGCATAGTCGCGATCGACGATCGCATTTTGCGGTCCATCGATCGCTTCCTTGTCGCCCGTTTCAAAGCTGGAGGAGGAGCGCATCGCCGCGACGATCTGCTCGGTCGATCCGGGCGGGGCGCCTCCCCTTCGATCGCGAAGGCGCGTCTCGTTGGTGATGAGATCCGCACCGCGGGCGAGCACGGCCGGGTCATAGCGTTCGATGATCGCGCGCGCTTCGGCATCGATATGGACGCTGATCTGCCCTTTTAGCTTCGCCGTGCGGCGCACCGTGGGGCACAGGTCCGTCGTGCCGAGCAGATTGTCGACAACGCGGTGCCGAGACGAGTGCCGCCTCGCCCCGGCGATATGCTTCTACGGAATCGAGCGCCTCGAGATAGATGCCGGAAGTGGCACCGGCACGTCGAGACAATGTACCGACGGCTTCGATCGATGCTCCGGCAACAGAAAAGGTCGCGACCCCTCGTTAAATGAGATTGACTTGCATTAGTATCGTTCGTTCGCTAGCGAGCCCGAAGAATTAGGGGGGGCCATCATGAAAAAAGCCGTTCGAAATCTCCTCGCTGCGGGTGCGTTTCTGGTCACGGGCACGGGCTTTGCGCAATCGCCGCCACCTGCCGTGGATGCGGAGGCAGATGGCCCCATCATCGTCACGGCCGCGCGCAGTATTCTGCCTGCCAACGCGCTGCCGTTGACGATCGATGTTGTCGATAAGGAGGCGCTCGACCAGCAGATCGCGATTTCCGGCTCGGTCACCGACGCGGTGGCGACGCTGACTCCCTCTTTCTCTCCAACGCGCCAAAAGCTCTCAGGCGCGGGAGAGACATTGCGTGGCCGCTCGCCGCTTATGCGATTAACGGCATTCCGCAATCGACGCCGCTGCGCGACGGCAGCCGCGATGGCTTCACTATTGATGGCTTCTTCGTCGATCGGGTCGAACTGATCTACGGCTCCAACGCGTTGCAAGGGATAGGCGGCACGGGCGGTATCATCAATCAGGTGACCGTTGGCGCGCCGCAAGAGGAAGGTTTGAGCGGACGGGTGCTGCTGCAGGGCACGGCGGATAACAGGTTTCACTCCAATGGCATGGGTGGCAAGGCTGGGGGGCTGTTCCAGTATGAGGCCGGCGATTTCGATGCGACGATGGGCGCCACCTACGAAAAGCGCGGCGTATTTTATGACGGGCAGGACCGCCGCGTGGGGCTCAATCTCACACAGGGTGAAACGCAGGATTCGCAGGCAACCAACATCTTTGCGCGGGTGGGCTATGCTGTGTCCGCGACCGGCCGCATCGATCTGATCGCCAGCCGCTTCGAACTGAAGAGCGATGGCGATTATATCGCAGTTCCCGGCAATCGCCTGACCGGCCTGCCGACCAGCGCCGTGCGGGGCGACTCACCCGGTGAACCCGCCGCCAATCGCACCGAAAGCCTCGCCCTGTCCTATACAGACACGGCGCTGTGGGGCGGCCATTTCGTCAGCCAGATTTTCTTCAACCGCTCACGTGACACGTTCGGCGGGGAAAATCGCGACGCCACGGGCAAATATATCGCGTCCTTTCAGGACCCCAGCATCGCACCTGTCGGTGACCTGTTCGACCAGTCGCAGAACCGTTCCCGCAAACGCGGCGCGAAGTTCAGCTATGAGCGCGCCGTGCCGGGGCTGGAGGCGCTGACCGCGACGCTGGGCTTCGACGCGTTATGGGACAAGACGCAGCAACGCCTGATCGCCACCGATCGCGTCTGGGTGCCGCCAGCCGAATTCCGCAGCCTGGCTCCGTTCGTGCAGGGCAATCTGAAGCTGTTCGACGGGCTGTTGCGCCTTGCTGGCGGTGCGCGCTGGGAAAATGTCCAGATCAAGATCGATGATTACCACACTCTGGCGCAAACTACCCAGACGCTACCCGCCGCCCAACGCTATTGGGGCGGGGTGGATGTCGCGGGCGGCAAGCCCAAGTTCGACGATCTGCTGCTGAATGGCGGCATTATCTTGGAGCCCTGGGACGGCATTCGCGCCTATGCCAGCTATGCAGAGGGTTATACCGCGTCTGATGTGGGACGGATCACGCGGTCGATCAATCTGACCGGCATCGACATCGATAGCTATCTCGCCATCGAGCCCATTGTGTCCAACAACCGCGAGATCGGCGTGGAAGTGAAGCGCGGGCCATTCGACGGGTCTGCCACATATTTCTGGTCATCCAGCGACAAGGGACAGCTGCTCGTGCCGGGCATCGGACGCAATTTCGATGTGCAGCGTCAGCGTATCGAGATCGAAGGCATAGAGATTAATTTGCGCAGCGAGACGCCGGTCCCTGGGCTGAAGCTCGGCATTGGCTATGCTCATATCGAGGGCCGCTATGACAGCAATGCCGATAGTAAGGTCGATACCGATCTGGATGGCGTCAACATCTCGCCTGACCGTGTGAATGTGTCGGCAACGTATAATCGCGGGCCGGTTTCGGCGATCATCCAGACCCAATATTATCTTTCGCGCAGCTTCCATGCCGATGCTGGCGTGGCGCAACCCAACCCGCTCAACAATTTCGGGGGCTATTCCGTGACGGATGCCAGCGTCCGCTATCAGACCGCCTTTGGGGGGCTGCGGCTGAGCGTGCAAAATCTGTTCGATAAATTCTACCTCGACTATAGCAGCGACACGCGGCTGCCGACCGACAATCTCGCCTACTTCGCGGGGCGGGGTCGCGGCTTCACGCTGAGTTGGGACTATAGCTTTTGAAGACGCTTGACCTGCTGCACCGCTGGATTGGCGGGCTGATGGGCCTTGTGCTGGCGGTGCTGGGATTTTCCGGCGCGCTGCTGGTGCACAAGGACGCCTGGGTCTTTTTGCCCCATGGTTCCGATCCGGTAGTGCAGGACAGTGCGGCGGTTGCGCGGACCGTAGAGCGGATCATGGCCGACCCCGATAGCCGGCCGGAAATGATCAGCTTTGCCAGCCCGGAATTCGGGCTGGATCGGCTGCGCTTCGCAGATGGTTCGGGCGCCTATGTGAGTCAGGCGGGTGACCTGGTGACGCGGTGGAACAGCCAGTGGGAGCGGCCGGAACTCTGGCTGTTCGATCTTCACCATCACCTTTTCGCGGGCGACGCCGGTGAAACGATCATCGGTGTCGCGGCGCTGCTGGGTCTGTTCTTCGTCATCTCGGGCGTGATCTTGTGGACACGAACGCGCAAGACTTTTGAATTTCGCCTGCTGCCCAAGCGGCCCAGCCGTTCCGCGATCGTGCGCCAGCATCGCGATCTAGGCCTGGTGGCCGCACCGCTCTTACTGTTGGCGACGCTGACCGGCGCCATTTTGGTTTTCCGGCCGGTGGCGGTGCTAATCCTTGGCCCCGGCGCCCCTGCGCAGATCGACGCGAGCTTAAAGCCGCCGCAAGCGCCTGTGGCGCTGCTCTCCAAAAGCCTCGATTGGCGAGCGATGGTCGAAACGGCGCACGCCCGCTTCCCGGATGCTGAACTGCGCAGTCTTGCGCTGCCTCGTAAACAGAGCGGCCTCATCACCCTGCGGATGAAGAAGCCTGAGGAGTGGCTGCCTAACGGGCGCACGACCCTTTGGTTCGCAGCGGATAGTGGTCGGTTGATTGCAGCGCGGGACGCCTCACGCCTGCCTGCGGTCGTGCAACTTTACAACATGGTCTATCCCTTGCACGCAGCAAAGGTTGGCGGCTTGGCCTATCGGCTGGTGATGACATTCGCCGGCCTGGCTCTCACTCTTTTGGGAAGTTTGACCCTCTGGTCCTTTTGGTTCGCTCGACGCCGACAGCCGATCAGGCGACCGCAACGTGCTGCCACTGCCCAACCTTCCAACGAGGCGTGAAACTTTTGGACCGTCCCGCCGCCAATTTTCTGCTTACAGCTGCTGCCCTTCCGCTATTCCATTCGATACGCCCAACTATGGTTGTTACCGGTTCTCCGACTGGTGCCGTCGCCTATGTTTGGTGGGTAAACCTTTTTGTGGGCCGGCATGGCTTGCATGAAGAGATGTGGTGTCGCGCGACTTATCCACCGCGAGCCGTACCCATTCATCAACCTGCCAAATGAAGATAGGCGGATGTGAAACCCCCTGCTTGTGCCAGGCGGTTCCAGTCCGGGATTATGACCGATCGCCTATTTCGCTCTATGACGCCCTCGACCTCAAGTGATTTCAAGGTGCGATTCACATGAACCGGAGTCAGACCCAGCGGCTAGCGTCCGCGGTGATGGTGTAATTTCCCGGTGTAGATGACGGCGTTGCCGGGGGTGGGGCCGAGGCCCCACCCCCGGCGGCCCATCTGGTGGCCACC
>NZ_JBHSFZ010000063.1:0-620 GCF_042654265.1 Sphingobium tyrosinilyticum
CGAACGCGTCATGGCTGCCCATCAACTCAACGATCAGCGGCGCGACATTTTCAGCGAGCGCATGACCAAAGGCCGCGTCATCGGCGACATGGACCTTGCCCACGCCCGCAATCTTCGCGGCCGCCTCGCCTACGCCGGCAACGCCAGCGCCGGCAACCAGCAGATGCACTTCACCCAGCTTTGCAGCGGCGGTGACGGCGGAAAGGGTCGCGTCCTTCACGACGCCGCCCTCATGTTCAACCCAGACAAGCGCTTTCGTCATGCTGCAACTCCCAGAGCCTTGAGCTTCGCGACCAGTTCATCGACATCTGCGACCTTGACGCCAGCCGAACGCTTGGCGGGCTCAGTAACCTTCAGCGTTTCCAGACGCGGCGAAATATCGACGCCATAATCGGCAGGCGCCTTGGTTGCGAGCGGCTTGCTCTTCGCCTTCATGATGTTGGGCAGCGAGGCATAGCGCGGTTCATTGAGGCGCAGGTCGGTGGTGACGATCGCCGGGATGTTCAGCTTCACTGTCTCCAGGCCGCCATCGACTTCGCGGGTTACATCGACCTTGTCACCCGACACTTCGACCTTGCTGGCGAAGGTGCCCTGCGGCAGGTTCAGCAGAGCGGCGAGCA
>NZ_JBHSFZ010000063.1:783-51418 GCF_042654265.1 Sphingobium tyrosinilyticum
TGCGACGCCCAGCGGTTCGACTTCATCGTCGGTCTGGATCAGGATCGCGCGGTCCGCGCCCATGGCCAGCGCCGTGCGCAGCGTTTCCTGCGCCTTGGCGACGCCGATAGACACGGCGACGACCTCGGTCGCCACGCCCTTTTCCTTCAGGCGGATGGCTTCCTCGACAGCGATTTCGTCGAACGGGTTCATGCTCATCTTGACGTTCGCCAGGTCAACACCCGTCCCGTCAGCCTTCACCCGCGGCTTCACATTATAGTCAATGACCCGCTTCACGGGCACAAGGATCTTCATCTCTTCACCTTTGCTATACGTCCGATAGTTGAGCTGGCGAACTTATCATGACTGAGTCGTCATCAGTGCAGGCCTGACCCGCCGCCGGCCAGTTCCTTGGCGATGGAGCCGACCATGTCCTTGGCGTCACCGAACAGCATCTGGGTGTTGCTATTATAGTAGATCGGATTGTCGATCCCGGCGAAGCCCGCATTCATGGATCGCTTGATGACGAACACCGACTTGGCGCGATCCGCCTCGATGATCGGCATGCCTGCAATGGCGCTTTGCGGATCGTCGCGCGCCGAGGGGTTCACCGTGTCGTTCGCGCCGATGATGACGGCCACGTCCGCCTGAGGCAGTTCGGGGTTGATGTCATCAAGGTCAACCAACTGCTCATAGGGCACATTGGCTTCGGCCAGCAGCACGTTCATATGGCCGGGCATGCGGCCCGCCACCGGATGGATCGCGAACTTGACGTCCACGCCCTTCTTGGTGAGCGCCTGATACAGTTCGCTGACCTTGTGCTGCGCCTGGGCGACGGCCATGCCGTAGCCGGGGATGATGACGACGGTGCTGGCATTTTCCAGCTGCATCGCCGCTTCCTCGGCCGAAGCGGAGCGGACGACGCGGTCGTCCTTGCCGCCCGCCGCGCCCGCTACGACCGTGCCGAAGCCGCCGAACATGACGTTGGCGAAACTGCGGTTCATCGCCTTGCACATGATGACCGCCAGGATGAAGCCCGACGCCCCGTCCAGCGCACCCGCCACGATCAGCAGCTTATTGCCCAGCGCAAAGCCCATGGCACTCGCCGCAAGACCCGCATAGCTGTTCAGGAGCGCGATGACGGTCGGCATGTCTGCGCCGCCAATGGGGATCACCATCAAAATGCCGAACAGCAGCGCCAGCGCAACAAAGGCCGGGAACAGCCAGGTCTGCGTCGGGTCGATGGCCAGCATCGCGCCGATCACCACCGCCGCCAGCGCAACCACACCATTGACGATGCGCTGGCCGGGGAAGGAAACGGGACGGCTGCCCATCAGTTCCTGCAATTTGGCGAAGGCGATGACCGATGCGGTGCAGGTCAGGAAACCCAGCAGCATCTCGAACATCAGCGCCCAGACGATGAAGCTGCCCGCATATTCGGCATGGGCATGCTTATAATATTCCGCCGCGCCGATCAGGCCCACGGCAAGCGCACCGAAGGCGTGGGAGATCGCGGTCCGCTGCGGAATAGCGGTCATCGGCATCAGCAGCGCCATGGGAATGCCCACGGCCGCGCCCGCGATCATGGCGATGATGATGAGGTTGTAATCGACCACCTCATGCTGGACCAGCGCGCCGACAATGGCAACGAGCATGCCGATCTCGCCCGCGCGCACGCCGCGGCGCGCTGTCGAGGGATGGCTCATCCACATCAGCGCCAGGATGAACAGCGACGATGAGATGATCGCCGCGAAAGGTACGAAAGCGTGCATCTCTTACTTCCCCCGCGGCTTGAACATCTTGAGCATGCGATCGGTGATCATGAAACCGCTGACCAGATTGACCGTGGCGCAGAACACCGCGATGAAGCCCAGCGTCTTGGCCAGCGGCGTCGCGCCTTCCTCACCCGTGATCGTGATCGCGCCGACGATCACCACGGCGGCAATCGCATTGGTCAGCGACATCAGGGGCGAGTGCAACAGCGGCGATACTTTCTTGATCAGCTGGAAACCGACAAATGCCGCCAGGATGAAGACGAACAGATAGTCCGGATTAAGCGCGCTCATTGCGTTACCCCCGTCAATTGAAGCAGCCGTTCGTTGACCACCTTCCCGCCCTGCGTCACGCGGACGGCATTGCCGATTTCCTCGTCCAGCACCGGCGCATTGTTTTCCTTGTTCCAGAAGGCGGAGAGGAAATTATAGAGGTTGCGCGCAAACAGGGCCGAAGCATCCGCCGCCAGACGCGACGGCACATTCCTGTGCCCCACGATCTTCACGCCATGCCGCTCGACCACTTCGCCCAGCACAGAACCTTCGACGTTGCCGCCCTGTTCGACCGCCAGGTCGACGATCACGCTGCCCGGCTTCATCGTCGCGATCTGCGCGTCGGAAATCAGGCGCGGCGCGGCCTTGCCGGGGATCAGCGCCGTGGTGATGACGATGTCCTGCTTGGCGATATGCGAAGACACCAGTTCGGCCTGCGCTTGTCTGTATTCTTCGGACATTTCGGTGGCATAGCCGCCCTTGCCCTCGCCCTCGATGCCCGCGACGCTCTCGACGAAGATCGCCTTGGCGCCCAGGCTCTCAATCTGCTCCCTGGTGGCGGAACGCACGTCGGTCGCGGAAACCTGAGCACCCAGGCGCTTGGCGGTGGCGATCGCCTGAAGACCTGCGACGCCCACGCCCATGATGAAGGCCTTGGCCGGCGACACCGTGCCCGCAGCGGTCATCATCATCGGGAAGGAGCGGCCATATTCAGCTGCCGCATCCAGCACCGCCTTGTAACCGGAGAGGTTGGATTGCGAGGAAAGGATATCCATCGACTGCGCGCGGGTGATGCGCGGCATGAACTCCATCGCCAGCGCCTCGAAGCCCCCCACCGCATAGGCATCGATCCGCGCCCGCTCGACGAAGGGATTGAGGCCCGCGACAATCCACGCGCCGGGCTTTGCTCCCGAAATACTGTCCGGATCAGGCCCCTGCACGCCAAGAATGATGTCCGCGCCCGATACCGCCGCAGCGCGGTCGGTCACGGTCGCGCCCATGGCGGCATAGTCTTCGTCCGAAATGGATGCGGACAGGCCCGCGCCCGATTCGACCGCGATATCGGCACCCAACGCCTTGAACTTCTTCACCGTTTCCGGCGTGCCCGACACCCGACGCTCATACGGCGCCATCTCTTTCAAAATGACAATGTTCATTTCATCCACGTTCCCGGCGGACAAGGCGCCTTCGCCATTCTCTGTTGACCCGGCAAACAAGGTTAGTCACTTTCGTTGGTAGATACTAGACACTAGTTTCCCTATCGTTAAGAAATCTCTCGAGCGTGCCATCTCTACTACTGTCGACAGGTCAACTGTCGATCGCGTCCAAACGGGCCCACACTCGATTTCCCTGCCAACTGATAAACTGTGGCGGCAATTGAAGGCATCAGACTTTGCCGGATCCTCGCGGGAGTAAGCGAATGGGCCACTCGTCCTCGGCGCGACGAGATAGGCGGCCATGCTGGTGTCCGGGCTCCCTCTCGGGCGCGAACGCCGCGACGTTGCCGTGAAGGGCGAGAAGACGCTGGTGGAGTTGGCGCAGCAGTTTGATGTGCATCCCAACCAGATCACGCAATGGCGCGGGCAGCTCCTGGAAGGGGCTGCCCGCGTGTTCGGCAACGAGACGGGCAACGAAGCTTCCGAGCCGGCGATCGACGTGAAGACGCTGCACGCCAAGATCGGCGAGTCGACGCTGGCGAATGAATTTTTGGCCGGCGCGCTCGGGAAGGCCGGTCTGTTGCCGAGCGCAAAACGATGATCGATCGGACTCACGCTCTGCCTTTAGCGCGGCAGGCCCGGGCGCTTGGGGTCAGCCGGGGCAGCGTCTATTACTTGCCCAGGCCGGTGTCGGCAGCTGATCTGGCGATCATGCGGCGCATGGACGAGTTGCACCTAGAGTTCCCATTTGCAGGCAGTCGGATGCTGCGAGATATGCTGCGGCAGGAAGGCATCGAGATCGATCGCCAGCATGTCGCCACGCTGATGAAGAAGATGGCGATCGAGGCGATTTACCGTCGCCCGAACACATCGAAGCCGACGCCGGGGCACAAGATCTACCCCTATTTGCTGCGCAAACTGCCGATCATGCGGCCCAACCAGGTCGTCTAATCGCATCCCCGTCAAGAGGGATTCCTGGCACATTTCTTCGATCTACGATTTGGCAATTGTAGTTATAAATGTCGGGGTCTGCGCCTTCAGCTTCGGCCGCACGGTCATATTGCTTCGCCAAAGCGATGATGTCCTCTGTCAGTGCCTGTTCGTCATCCGCCCCGCGCGGCACCTTGCGCTGCGTCGATCGATGCTGCCCCAACACCCGGCAGATCCGTCGTTCGGACACAACGACGTGATCGTCACCGCCTCGTTCAACAGCGGATCGGATATGCGGCTGAGCGCAGTTCGAACCGCCAGGAAAGCGGGCAATACGGCGATGACCGCGCCGAAGCCATATTCGGACGCGGTGTTCATCGCCGCGTGCAGGGCTCCGCTGACCGCAGCGCGAACGCCCTCGTTGAAGCGCGCGGCAACATTAAGATAGCCGCCGATCACCGTCGTCAGGATGCCGAGTAACAGAGCGCCCTGGACCGCCCACAAGGCACCCTACTTCTTCATGTCGGTCAGGATCGGATGGGCGGGTTCTGGCTATCGCCCAGCAGACGGGGCAGGACCATGGGCAATGCCAGGTTCGCCAGCGCCACAACCAGCAGCGGCATGACCGCCAGCGCAAGAGGGGGTAGGTGGTCGCCGGCCGGCGATTCTGGTTCGTTCACGAGTATGTCGCCATAGCCCTCACCCAACCGCGCCGCTTGCTTCCGGCGCGCTTCGAGATAGGCCATGCCCACGCCGAAAATAAGCAGCGAGGCGATGACGCCCAGCCCCAGCGCTGCCCACGTCGTCGTGCCGAAGAAGCTCGTTGGAATCACACAATTTGATTGTCGCTATATGTCCAAGCATGGAGATAATTCTGACACACGTCGGGGATCGGCCGCCGCTCGGGATACATTCGGCCGGGATCGCTATACTGGCTACGTTGAGCGACGACGAGATCGCGCAGGCGATCGATCACAACGCAGCAGAGATCGCAGGCCGCTTCCCCGCCTATGTGCCGGAACTGATACTCGAGCATGTGCAAGCAACGCGGAAAGCGGGGTACGCTTTCAACGCGACCAACAAGGTCAGTCACGGAATCGCCGTTACGATTATCGGCATGGGGGGCAGATGTGTCGGGGCATTGTCGATCGGCGCGATACCCAACCGGATGCAGCCCGACCGCGTGCCCGATCTTGCGAAGCTAGAAGCGGCAGATAGAGGCGCGGCTGGCAAATCCACCGGCGGAACTATTGCCGCGCACCAACATGCAACGCTGAGCGCGCCTAAGCGCCGACTTTGATCAGGGGCGATGGGCGGTTGATGAAGGATTTGAGCGACGCTGCTCTGAATATTTGTGACCCCGGATATGCTGGTCAGTCGATCCAAGAACATGCCGCGTACAACGGCGCGCAGCAGGATAGTCGGAGCCACCCGACATCATATCCGATGTCAGGGAAAAGGGGCGGGGGCCATCCCATAATCAACAGGCTACGGCCTTACAAGACCGCGCTGCGCACGTTAGGGCACCCGACCCGAACATCAGCATAGGGCCATACCCCGGTACGGCCGCAAAACAGACTTGACTGAAACCCGAAATTAAAGGGCCGATTGACAGTCTCTTCCTTCCTGCCTCCGCAGTCTCGAGCCGGCAGTGAGCATGAGTTCTCTCCCCGAACGTCGCGCTATCGCCGAACGATGCAGATGCTCCGCACAGCCCTAGAATTGATTGGTGAAACTGCTATTCGGTCCAGCGTTATACCAGCCGGCAAGTTCAGCGGGTTCGTCGATATCGAAGGCAAGGTCCGGCCGAACGATCGTTAAAAGGGGCAAGGCGAGGCGAGCGGCCTCCTCCCGATGCGCGGCGCAGCTGCCCAAACCATAATGAAAGCGAAAATCGCTCGCTTGTGGCAAAGGCAATGACAGAGCATTAGTGCCCTGACCGCTCTCATCGGGTGCCACTGCGATGGTTCTTGCCGGAATGTTGATCAGAGCGGCGACATCATCAGTTGTGACCCGGGGCAAGTCGGCGGATAACAGGATCAACCGTTCAACGCCACCCTGTAGCGCTGCATCGCGGGCGCTTGTCGCGGCAGGATTGAGGCCGACCCCTGGATCGCCGAACTGACGAACTTTGTTACCAAGGGCATGCCGCGACGGGCCAAGTATAAAGGTCCGGTCCGGTCCGGCCACCGCGCAGGCGGCCGTATAGACGCGTTCCAGCATCGCCGCGACCAAATACTGGCGTTCCGCCTCGTCCAGGACCGGCGCAAGGCGCGTCTTGCAATACGCAGGCGACTTGATCGGAATGAAAACCCAGCAGTTCATTGCCTCAGGCCAACCGTAGGGCTAGATCCAGCGCGGCGCGCGCAACCCTTACCCTGTCGCCCAGAGTTTTCATAAGCGTGTCGGTGACAGCGTGGGGGATGGCAAGTCCCTCTGCTCCATCGCGCTCATCAACTATGAGGCCGTCGACTATGCCCGCATATTGATTTGCAATGACCTCGTTGCTGATGGCAAGGCCCAGTTCGCCCATCAATTTAGCGGTCGGCCCCTTCACCGCCTGGCCACCAACGATCGGGGACATGGCGATGACCGGCGCGGATGCGGCAGCCAGCGCTTCCCGGATGCCCGGCACAGCCAATATCGGATCGATGCTGAGCCAGGGATTGGAGGGCGCGATCACGATAGTCCGCGTTTCTGGATCACGGATTGCATCGATCACGCCGGGCGCGGGCCGTGCCGCCTCCGCACCCGCAAATCGGATGGCGCGGACGGCAGGGGCGCAGCGCTGCTCTACAAAATAACGCTGGAAGCGCAGTTCGCCCTGATCGGTCATGATATGGGTGGCAACCGGATCGTCGCTCATCGGCAGCATGTTGAGACCAAGCCCCCAGCTCGCCGCGAAATGTGCGGTCACCCCGCTCAGCGGCTGGCCCGATGCACGCAAGGATGGGCGCAACACATGCAGTGCCATGTCGCCATCGCCCAGTAGGAACCAATCTTCGCCCGCCAGCGATTTCAGCGCTTCCATGAAGGTCCATGTCTCGCCCTCACGTCCCCAGCCCTGTGCCTTGTTGGCCTTGCCTGACAAGGTGTACAGCAGCGTGTCGATGTCGGGCGAGATAGAAAGGCCCAGATGCTGGAAATCATCGCCCGTATTGACGATAGCGGTGATGTTTTTTGGCGCGCAGACCTGCAACAGCCCCAGCACGAGCTTCGCGCCGCCCACGCCGCCAGTCAGGACTGTGACGCGCCCGCTCACTGGAACAAATCCTCGTCCATCGGGCGAACGATGGCGCCCGCACAATTTTCGCCCTCGGGCAGATTCAGGCCGCGGATCAGTGCGGCAGGTACGCTTTCAGCCCCTTCGCCGGTAACAAGCGCGGCGGCGGTCGCGATCTGATCGGCCAGCGCAATCTGGGTTACTTCTAACCGTCGGCCGTCGCGATCCTGGTCACCACGTCGGTCGACCAACGCCGGCAGCCCCGCCGCCCCGATCGCCACGCCCACAACGCCATGACGCCAAGGGCGGCCGAAGCTGTCTGAAATGACGACTGCCATCCGACTGTCGCTGTTGGAAGACATGGCTTCCAACAATTGTCGAGCCGATCTATCTGGATCGATCGGCAGCAACAAGGCGCGCTCGGTTGCGCCCGGACCGATATTGGACCGGTCAATGCCGCTGTTTGCCATCACATGGCCCAGTCGGTGGCGGGTAATCAGAATATTAGGAACGGCCCGGACGATCGCCGTGCTTTCCTGCAACACCAGTTCGATCAGCCGAGGGTCTTTGCGCGTCTGTTCGGCCAGTTCGATTGCTCCTGGGCTGGGCACGACCGTGGCAAGGTCGACCATCCGGCCTTCCATTTTTGACAAAATCTTCTGGGTCACCACCAGCACATCACCGGTCTGCAAAGGCAGCAGTCCTGCCGAGGAAAGGCTGGTTCGCAACAGGGCCGCAAGGTCGTCGCCAGCGGCAATTTCGGGAAGATCGTACAACGGATGAATGGAGATCATTGGGTCCGATAGCCTGCCTTGGTGCGTTACGGAAGTTAAGAAATGCGGGGCTCGACGAAGCTTCCACTCGCACTTGAAATCAATTTTCACTCTTATCAACCAGCATTGGCCAAGTATATTTTGATTGGCCCTCACCGATTGGTTTGTAGTGGATTAAAGCCGCTACGGCCATATCCAGGTGGGGGCGGCGGCACACTTAGGCGAAGTTGCCGCTCGTGGACGGTTTTGTAGCGCCCAAAACGCCCATGTCATTATCGATAGTTTAATGGTAACCGCTGCTTGCGCCCCACACGGAGAGATCGGCCATGGGTCATTGCACCGTCAGGGTTCTCGCGAAGGCGCAGTGGTCATGGATGAACGAGATGATCTGTGGGACCATGCGCCAAGTATCGTCGAGAGCTTGACTGGCGAGCGGATCGCCGAGTTGCTCGATCCATGAGGGGCCGCCGGTGATAGTGCTATGGCCAAGGATCGCAGCGAGGGGATAACCGAAGTCCCGATCGGCGATGAAGGGTTTCCAGGCGCCCATGTCGAGGTGCATCGCAGTGAAGAAGCCGTTGGCGAAGTCCTCCAGCAGGACCTCGCCGTTGTCGGTGCGCATGTAGATCGGAGCGTATGCCTCGGGCCGGCCGGCAAGTTCGATGCAGATTTGGTTGTAGCGCTTGAGGATCGTTCGGCGCGCGGGGGCTGATCTGGCGCTTTGAACGTGTTCGCGCAGGATGCTCTTGAGCCATATGTCAGGATTGATGACGCAAGGGCCTGCGGCCAGCGCCGCCAGGAAGCCATCGATCGACGAGACCCCGGCGACCGGAGGATCGAGGGTGTCGAGCCAGATTTCAAGCTGCTCGAGTGATAGGGGCTTGCCCCCTGCGGTTTGACGTTTGAAGCTCATGCCGCCAGCGCTTGTAGCGGTTCGGCTGCAGGGCGCCAGTTCCAGGCGAGCAGGCTGTCCAGATCGTTGATCTTCACTTGGTCGCAGACGACCCGCTCGAGGACGTCGTTCAGCCAGGTGTAGGGATCGAGGCCGTTGAGGCGAGCCGTCTGGAGAAGCGAGGCGAGGATCGCCCAGGTCAGTGCCCCTTCCTCGCTGCCGGCGAAGAGGCTTGCCTTTCTGCCCTGAGCAACATTTCTCATGCCGCGCTCGACGGTATTGGTATCAACCTCGATACGTCCGTCTTCCAGGAACAGCGTCAGCCCCTTCCAGTGGTTGAGCATGTAGCGCATCGCCTTGGCCAGATCGGATTTGGGCGAGAGTTGCGGCAGCATCTCGTCGATCCGCGCCTTGACCGTATCCATCACCTTGTGCGTCTCGGCCGCCCGGACCTTCAGACGCTGCGCTGCGCTGCCCGTGCGCACCCGCGCCTCGATGGCGTAGACTTCGCCGATAAGGGCGATGATCGCGGCGGCTGCGGGCGACGGGGATTTGCGGTAGGCATCAACGAACTTGCGCCGGGCATGGGCAAGGCAGAAGACCAGCATGATCCCTTTCGCCCCCTTGCGCACGAGTGCCTTGGTAGGCGGCGTAGCCATCGACCTGGAGGATGCCCTGATAGCAGGCAAGCTGCTGGCGCGCTTCGGCGTGCCCGCGACCGCGAGCATGGATATATGCAACCGCCGGTCTTGCCGGGCCGGACCAGGGGCTGTCATCGCAGGCATGGGCCCAGAACTGCGTGATCCGGGTTCGCTTTCTTCCTTTTTCGAGAACCGGCATCCGAGTCTCGTCGCAGAAGATCCGGGCCTGGGGGTGGATATAAGCGAGTTGTCGCTCGTAGAGCGGTCTCAGCCACCATGCGATTTTGCGCATCCAGCGGCTTGGGAGCGCGCGATCGAGGATGACGCCCTGTCCGGCAAGCATCTGAAGCTGCCGGTTGAGCGGGATTGACCAGGCGAACCGCGCCGTCGCCATCCAGGCCAGCGTCGAGGTGGTGACCATGGAGCCAGGGATCGCACGCCGGGGCGCTGGTGCCTGAACGACCCCTTCTCGGCAGCTGCGGCAGGCGTACCGAGGGCGCACGGTACGGATGACGCGTACGATGGCCGGAACCCAGTCGAGGGCCTCGCTGGTGTCCTCCCCGATCCTGTGGAGCTTGCCCGCGCAACAGGGGCAGTCCAACATCTCGGGGGCAATGACCTGCTCCACCCGCTCGAGGTGGGCCGGCAGTGCCATCATGCCACGCTTCGCGCGCGGGCGCCTGATCGAAGGCTTTTCCTCGACCGCCCCATCATCATTGGCAGCGGCCATCGGCATGCCGACCAGATCGCCCAGATCAAGTTGCCCCTGATCTCCCAGAATGACGCCGGCGCGTTCCGATCGACTGCCGAACGCCTGATGGGCCACGCCTTTGATGAGCGAGCGCAACTGAGCGATTTCAGCCCTGAGTTCAACGACCAAGGCTGCCATCTGCTCGATATCTTCAGGAAGGTCTTCGGCTCGCGAGGGCATGGCCGATTATACCACACGGCCCCCAAGCTGCTATGCAAAACCGCAGGATTTCGGCCAAAAATCGTTGGTCGTTTCGCCGCCTGGAACGGCAGTTTCCGCCAGTCCAGGCCCGACAGCAGAGCCACACATTGCGCCCCGGTCAGGGCAAGTGTCCCGCCCTCTACCGCAGGCCAATGGAACTTCCCGTGGTCGAGCCATTTCGTCGCCATAACCGCGCCAGAGCCGTCGTGACGGACCAATTTGACCTTATCCGCCCCCTTGTTGCGGAAAACAAACACATCCCCGGCACAGGCATCATGGCCCAGTACATGCGTCACCAACCCCATCAGGCGGTTGATGCCGGCCCTGAAGTCTATCGGCTGCGTCGCCACATAGATACGCACGCTTCCATCGATGGGGATCATTCCCGGATCGTCGCCAGCACAGTACGCAGCTGGTCCGCCTCAATGGCGCCCCGGACACGAACCGTCACGTCGCGCACGATCAATTCCAGGCTGGCAGGCAATTGCTCGCTCGCCTTCTCCCTCGCATCGACAACGGTCACCGGCACGAGCCGCAATTCCTCGACCGCACCCGCTGCCCGCGCTTGTCGACGCCAATAGTGGAGCAGGCCAAGGCCCACGCCATTATCCCGGGCAACCTGCGCCACTGTCTTCCCAGGCGTGAAGCTTTCAGCGAGAATGCGATCACGATCATCATCCGGCCACCGCTCGTGGCGCCGCCGTGCGGGCGCCAAACTGACCGTCAAACGCGAAATTGCACTGTGCGACGCACACGCCAAACCGCCGTTTGACACCACATCAATCTCATCCGCCACTGCCCGAGCTCCTTACCGTCTCGCGCAAATCTAGCCTTCACCACCACTGCCGAATACGTGGGTGTGGATCGGCACCGAAACGTAATCCTGGCTCTGCGTAGCGCAACTATTTGAAATCACGTGCGAAGAAGAGATATTGCTGGGGTTCCAACCGGCGCCGATCGCGACCCCAGCACCGTAGCATTTTTCATTCACTTCTAGCGACTTCGCCAAAATCTAAGCGGGTCCTGTCTCCGGGCCGATCCACAATCAGGACGCGGGCGACTCGCTGCGCCGCGGCGGCGTGCGCCCGGATTGCGACTGTCTCCAGTTCGATGGCGCGCTGTCCTACAGGTTCGTCGAATATCTGAGGACGCCTGAAGTGCTCAAGCAGTTCGGGTGGTTGCCCTCGCGCTGCATCTTCACCAGATGTCGCTCAACATCACAGCTGGTCTGGGTCTGGGCGGCAACGAGAGCTATCCCGACCTGTTTCAGCCCTGTGACAGTTTCCCGGACGGCGTGAAGGTGATCGACGGCCACATCGGCATTCCTGAACTTCCCGTTGTCGGGTTCGAAGGCAAATTCGACTTTGTCAAGATGATGCGCGGACTTGCAGAATGATACCCATCGGCCGGGCGGCGCTATGCCGCCCGGCCAGGTAACCCTCATGCGAAACCGGCCCGATTGTCAGATAAGATGTTCCATACCCATGGCGGTGAGGACGCCGTTCTGGATGGGCGCAACCGCGTCGTTGATCTGCTGGACGCCGTAATCCAGACCCTCGGGCATGACGACCGTGCGCAGGGGGCGCCGCTCCGTGGCCTCGACCAGTTTCGCAATCGCGTCGGCGACCAGTTGCGGGCGTGGCGGAAGGGCGGGATCGTGCGACTGGTCGGCGCTGGCCTTGATGTGGCCGGGGATCGCCGCAACTTCACCATAGGTCGCGAGCACGCCCGCGTCGGACGGCTCAGGACTGGATGAGATGAGGTTGCTCGGAAACGGACCCGGCTCGACGATGACCGAATCCACTCCGAAGCTGGTCAATTCGTAGCGATAGGCTTCGGCCAGGGCTTCGAGCGCGAACTTGCTGGCGGAATAGATACCGAAGAAGGGCATGACGAACCGCCCCATCAGCGACGTGACCTGAATCAGAAGTCCGCTGCCGGCGGCGCGCATGTGTGGCAGGACGGCACGATCGGTGCGGATGGCCCCGAAGACATTGACCGCGAACAGCCGTTCGACGTCGGCGATCGTATAGGCTTCGGTCACCCCGATCGGCATCAGCCCTGCGTTGTTGACCAGCACGTCGATCTTGCCGTGCTGTGCGATAATGCTGTCGATGGCTGACTGGACCGATGCGTCATCGGCGACATCAATTTCGAGCACCTGTAACGGATTGCCTTCCGCCTTGGCGGCCTCGATCAGTTCACTGCGGATCTGGCTGTTGCGGCCATCGATGTCGCGCATGGTCGCGATGACGGTATGTCCTCGCCGGGCCAGCTCCAGCACGGTGAGGTTCCCGAACCCGCCGCTTGCGCCGGTCACGACAATTACTTTGTTGCCCATTCCAGATCCCATCGACTCGATTGTAGGTGATGTGGCATAGACAGACCTGTCTATCTATGCAAATATAAAATCGACAAGCCGGTCTGGTCATGCTTCGAGAGCGCTCAGGGCTAGGTGGAAAATGGAGCCGTGGCATGCAGGAAACGATCAATCTCGACGATCAGGCTTTCGCCGCACTCCCAACGCGAGAGCGCATCCTGAAAACCGCGTCGGACCTCTTCTACCGGTTCAGCATCCACACGGTTGGCATCGACCGGATCATCGCCGAAAGCGGCGTGGCGAAGATGACCTTCTACAAGCATTTCCCGTCCAAAGCCCGTTTGGTGGCCGACTATCTCCGGCACAAGAACGTCGTCTGGCTACAGATGCTCGCGAACGCGACCGACCAACCCGGACTGGCACCGGTCGAGCGCGTCCTAGCGATCTTCGATGCACTTGACGGGTCGTTCCACACGGCGCCCTTTCGCGGATGCCCATTCGTAAGGGGACTGGCGGAATTCGGCCCGGATGCCGAATCGCCTGAAGTGCAGGCGACGATCGCCGCCTATTTCCAAAGCCTGCACGATCTGGTCGCCGACCTTATCGTGCCGATGGCGTTAAGCAATCCGGATAAGGCCGTGCTGCAAATCCTCTCGCTCATTCAGGGGGCGATCGTAATGGCACAAACAACGTCTGACCCACTAATAGCGGAAGCCAACCGCGATGCCGCCGCTGCTTTGCTCCGGGCCACTCCGAACACGCCATTCCGAGCGGATATCTGCTAATGTTACGCCGTTGCTTTATCAGACATGGTCACCCGGTTTTTCACGCTGGGGCGAGCCTGCATCTTGTCATACCAAGCCCCTAGTGCGTCACATTCCGCAGGCGCGGCCACGTCCAGATAGCCCGCGAAGATCAAACCACCGATGACGGCTATGTCGGCCATTGAAAAGACTTCGCCGGCAACGAATGGCTGAGTGCGCAATATGGTGTCGAAGTAGCGCATGCCGCGAAGAGCTTTGTCACGCTGGTAGAGGCCCCACTCCTTGTTCTGATATCGCTCGACATCCGGCCCAAGTCCGGGGGTGGCATGGTGGAAATAGATGCTGATGGCATCAAGCATTTCCAGTTCGGCGCGCTTCGTCATCATGTGGATCAGGCCCTGCTCCAAGGGCGTCGTACCGGTCAGCGTCGGATGGCCGTCGAGTGTATCCAGATATTGGGTGATGGCCGTGCATTCGCTGATGAACGTGCCGTCTTCGAGTTCGAGCACAGGCAAGGTGCCCGAATAATTCTTTGCCAGGAATTCTGGCGTCTTATGCTCGCCCTTGAGAAGATCGACTGGCACGAACTGGACCCGCGACTTCATGTTCTTCTCGGCCAGAGCGATGCGCACGCGCGCGGGATAAGGACCCATAGCTAAATCGTGAATCTTCATGACAATCATGCCTATCTGCCAGTTGATAGATTCATCATGGCTATCATGATCGACACGTCAACGACTATCTGCTGATTGACAGGCAATTGAGGACCTTCGAGGGTATTGCGATGAGTATGAACACCAGGGAGGCGATCCTGAATGCCGCCACGCGATCCGCGCAGGCACGGGGCTATGGCGGCCTGAACTTTCGCGATCTTGCGAAGGAGGTGGGTATCAAGGCGGCAAGCATCCACTATTATTTTCCCAGCAAGGCCGATCTAGGTGTGGCGGTGGCGAGGCGTTATCGGGAGGATGCGGCCACTGCACTCGAAGCTCTATCGGACGAAACGGTGAACCCGGTTGCATGTCTGCGCCGCTATCCTGATACCTTCCGAATGGCGCTTGAGAACGACAACCGAATGTGTCTCGGCAGCTTCATGGCGGCCGAATATGATAATCTGCCCGACGCTGTGGCAAAGGAGGTTCAAGCCTTTGCCGACGTCAATATCGCGTGGATCGGGCACCAACTTTCCGCTTCGTCCCTCATCACCGTCGAGAATAGTGAGCAGAGGGCGCGGGCTATCTTTGCCGCCATCGTCGGCGCGCAGCTTATGGCGAGAAGCCGGTCAGACATCTCGCTCTACGATTCGGCGATCGACAGCTATCGCGAGGTAGGTCTCTTGCCTCCTTAGACTGCCAAGATCGCGGTTCAGGCTCTTCGTAGCCGCGAAACCTCGATCCGGCAGGCGCATCCGCCTTCAGCTTCACTTCTGACGTTACAACCAGCTTGTCACGCACCGATCCCCGACCGCGTTTACGTCCCTTCTTGCTCTTCGGCTTCGACGTTGCCTGCTCCATGCCCGATGGCTTCGCCTTGAACTTCGGCCGCGGCGGCAACCCCTTCAGTCGCGCAATCTCGTCCTTCAGCGCGAGATTCTCGGCCTTCAGTTCCGCATTCTCGCTCGTCAGACGATCGACCGCCTCTTGAAGCGACTTCACCTGCGCCGCCAGCGCACCAACCACACGGCGTAAATCGGCAAAACCGCCATCGTCGTCAGGGCCAGATCCACCGGGAGTCATCCAAAGTGTGAGACGCCATGTCCGAGGTGGTGTCAGGTGGCTCGCCTCGAACATGTCGGCATCGAGGGTTAGTGTTGCGACCAGAGCCTCAGACATGGGAGACGAGCCATGGAACGGAATACAACATTTATCGGGCTGGATGTAAGTGTTGCCTGCTCCATGCCCGATGGCTTCGCCTTGAACTTCGGCCGCGGCGGCAACGCGCAGCCGCGACGGGCGAGATGGTCGATGTGACGATCGAGCGCGGGCAGTTGCTGATTTCGCCGATCCGCCGCACGCCATCCGACGATGCCGAGGCGCTGAAGGCCCGGCTCCACGCGATGCTGCCGCGTGTGCGGATCACCGACCTGCTGGTCGAGGTCGCCGCCTGGTCGTGGTTCGCCGACCGCTTCGTCCATGCGCGCAGCGGCGAGCCGGCCTCCGATCAGTCCGCGCTGATGGGGGCGATCCTCGCCGATGCAACCAATCTCGGGCTCGGCCGGATGGCGGAAAGCTCGCGCGGGGGAGGTGGAGCGAAGCGGAACCGGAGGCCTGATATGGCGGTGTCGCCGTTTCCGGGGCCGGTGGCCGATAACCCAGGCTGCTGTGTGGACGGACAGTATTATAATGTCGCCGCCACGCTTCGATCAGCACCTTGGCCTCGGCGAGGCTGTAGAAGATCTCGCCGTTGAGCAGTTCGTCGCGAAGCGACCCATTGAAGCTTTCATTGTAGCCGTTCTCCCATGGCGATCCCGGCGCGATGTAGAGTGTCTTCACGCCGATGTGCCCCAGCCATTGCTGGACGGCATTGGCGATGAACTCGGCGCCATTATCTGACCGGATATTGGCTGGCGGGCCGCGCGAGATGAATAGGTCCGCCAAGGCGGCCAGCACATCCTCATGCTTGAGTTGTCGCGCGACTATGAGCGCCAGGCATTCCCTGCTGGCCTCGTCGATTATGGTGAGGATACGGAACTTGCGCCCATCATGCGTGCGACCCTCGACGAAGTCGTAGGCCCATACATGTCCCGGATACTCAGGCCGCAGGCGGATGCATGATCCGTCGTTAAGCCACAGGCGCCCGCGCTTTGGCTGGCGTTGTGGGACCTTGAGCCCTTCGCGGCGCCAGATCCGCTCGACACGCTTATGGTTTACTGTCCAACCCGCCTGGCACAGCAATGCCGTAACCCGGCGATAGCCATAGCGACCATATTGCTTTGCCAATGCGATTATGTCCTCCGTGAGCGCCTGTTCGTCATCCGCCCCGCGTGGCGCTTTGCGCTGTGTCGATCGGTGCTGTCCCAGCACCCGGCATATCCGTCGCTCGGACACCGGAAGCTCTCGTCGCACATGATCGATGCAGCGCCGTCGCCGCGCGGGGCTCAGAAGTTTCCCCGCGCCGCCTCCTGCAATATCAGCTTGTCCAAGGTGAGGTCCGAGATCGCCCGGCGGAGCCGCTGGTTCTCCTTTTCCAGATCTTTCAGATGCTGACTTCCTCGTTTGGAAATACCCATAAGCACGGCCTTGTCACCGCTCGAAAACTGGCGGGGTACCAATCCAAGCCAGGCCGCCATGTGGCGCCCATTCCTGAAGTCCGAACCATCGCCGACCGCCGCGACAATCGCTGTGGCCGTTTTGGGCCCAACGCCTTTGATTTTGGCGACGCGCTGACAGGACTCGCTCGCTTTGAAGACGGCTTCAATTTTCTTGTCGAAATGCGTGATGCGACGATCGAGATCGCAGAAGAAATCCCAGAGCTCCGAAATGCTCTCACGCGCCATAGTCGACAGACCGGAATCGGCAGCGCGAGTATGTCCGGGATCATTCGCCTCGCCCGGGTGATCGACTTGGCAAAGGCGATACCGCGATCAAGCAACAGTCCGCGCATCTGACTGACCAGGGCGGTTCGATGATTAACGAGGCGCTGGCGGGCTCGGTGGAGGGCTTGGACATCCTGCTGCTCCACGCTCCTTTTGGGCACCAGCGGAATGTGGGGTTGACGCACAGCCGTGCAGATCGCCTCGGCATCGTTGCCGTCGTTCCTCTGCCGTCGCACGAATGGTTTCACATATTGCGGGCTGACGATCTTCACCTTGTGGCCCAGTTGCTCAAACTGGCGGGCCCAGCAAAATGCCCACAGCGTTGCCGGGATCGTGCGTACCTGGGATGCAAGGAAGGCGACGGGCGTGCGCGCGATCATTGGCAGCGGCCTCGACCCTGGCCAATGGAACGGCCCTGCTGGTCTATCCGATGACTCGCGCCGCCTACCGCCGGAGGTGCCGCCTTCTCAGTGTCGACAAGGCCTGGGACGGCAAGAGCGCCTGCCATCTCGACTGGTCCGATGTTGAGGAATGGAATGAAGATCTGATCGCGATGGCTGCGCCCGATCGCGCCAACGCGGCGACCGAGGTGGCACTGGCGCGCACGGCCGACACATTCGGCGACCCGCGCCTGTATGGCGCTATCGGTTCGCCGTCGTCCCCGCGACGCGACCTGACTGCACGACCTGGCGACCATGGCTGCCCGGGTACCGATCTTATACCCGCCCCCTAACGCCTCTAACGGGCGTCTTATCCGGCCCAGCACGGTCAACGACGAGCACGGCTACGAGCGATACGGAAGTATATTTCCATAAGTTATATTGACAGAATATATATTCCGCTTATGGAAGGGGTGACCACTTTGAATTGGCAAAAAATTGACGGGAGGATTCTGATGAGAAGCAAGCGTGCCCTGCTGGGCAGCGTCGCTCTGGTTGGCATGCTGGGAGCGGTCTCTGCTCCTGCGCATGGGCAGATGACGGCAGAGTCGGCAGCTACGGCGGCGGATGCCAAACTGGATTCCAGCCCATCGAGGGCCGTGTCCGCCAATTCTGCGCCGACTGGAGCAAGGCAGACCGCATCCGCCAGTGACAAAGGTCTGCAGGACATCATCGTCACAGCACGTCGGCGTAGCGAGAGCGCCCAGACCGTCCCGGTGGCGGTCAGCGTCGTAAGCTCAGCCGCACTCGAGCAGCATCAGGTTCTCAATGCCTACCAACTCGTGAACCTGACTCCAAGCTTGCAGGTGCAATCGAGCAATCAGCAGGCGGGCGCTGTCAATTTCGCTATTCGCGGTATCGGGACGACAGTCTTCGGGCCGCAGGTCGAGTCGAGCGTCGGTATCGTTATCGACGATGTTGTGATGAGCCGCCCGCAATTCGGCAACATCCAGTTCTTCGATCTCGAACGTGTGGAAGTTCTGCGCGGCCCCCAGGGAATGTTGTTCGGGAAAAACGCGGCGGCCGGCCTGATCAATATCGTTACGGCCCAACCGAAACTGGGGCGTACCGAGTTGCTGGCTAGCGCCCAGTATGGCAACACGAATGCGCCGGGATCCGGCAATATCGCCACGTTCCAGGCAGCGGCCAATCTTCCGGTCACGAGCAATTCAGCACTTCGGCTTTCCGCGTTCGTCACACGTCAGGATGCCTATGTTCGCGACGTTACTCTCCATCAGAACCTCGGCAATACGGCCTATGGCGGACGCCTCAAATTTCTCTGGGAGCCAAGCGATGCCATCCGCCTGACGCTCGCGGGCGACTATCAGCGTTCTAAAGGACCCGGTGAAGGCGTCCTCGCGCATCGCTTCACCGCGCCGGGTGGCTTGATCGACACGATCAACGCGTCCAACGGCATTTTCGCGTCCCCCAAGAACGCCCGCATCGCCACGGATGTCCCTAATGACAACGACTCCACGGTGTATGGCGTACAGCTCAAGGCGGAAGTCGATCTTGGTGGCGGCTATACGCTGACCAACGTACTTGCGTACCGTAATTACAAGATGAACACCTCGATCGACACCGATACGACGACATCCGACCTCTTCAGCGTCAACACCGGCGGTTTTACGCGCCATCAAACGACCGAAGAACTGCGCCTTTCATCACCACAGGACGACCGCTTCAGCTACCAGCTGGGGTTCTTCTATCTGAATCTTGTCGCTCGGGAGTTTCTCCTTCAGGGCGCGAATCTCGGGGCGCCCGTTCCCCCCGGATTGTCACTCCTCGGCGGATATGCAGATGGCGTGTCCCCGACCAAGAGTTATGCCGGATTTTTCGAAGGTCAATTCAAACTCACGGAGAACTTGGGACTGACCACAGGTGCCCGCTACACGCATGACAATATTGGCTATAGTCTGGACCTGACCAATCCGGCGGCTCTCCTGCCGCTCTACGGCTCTGACATCCATCGTACAAGTCAGATCACCAAGAATAATTTATCCTATCGTTTTGGTATCGACTACAAGATCGCGCCGGACGTGCTTGCCTATGCTACCTACTCGCGAGGTTATAAGGGGCCGACTTTCGACCAACTCAGCGGTGCCACCGTCAATCCCGAGATACCTAAGAGCATCGAACTGGGTCTCAAGTCCACGCTTCTGGACCGCAGGCTCCGGTTGAACATGGCGCTGTTCGACACGACCTTCGATGGGTACCAAACGCAAGCGCAGAAACAGGGCACCGCGGCCGGCTTCATGACTCTCAACGCGGGTCAATTGAAGTCCCGCGGCGTGGAAGTCGAATTTACCGCGCTGCCGTTCGAAGGGCTGACGATCAGTGGTGGTACCACGTACAATCATACCAAGTACAAGAACCTGTCCGGTATTCCATGCTACTATGGTCAGCCGACAGGCACGAGTGGCATGAATGTCTGCCTGCCAAACGGGACGACAGACGTAAGCGGAAACCAGCTCGCAAACGCGCCGCGATGGACCACGACAGCTACGGCCCGGTACGAGCACCCCGTTGCGGGTAATTGGATCGGCTTCTTGCAGGGTGACGTTTACCACCGCAGTTCCTTCTACTTCTCCCAGACTAATGATCCGAACTTGCGTGTCAAAGCGAACGCGATTGTCGGCCTTTCGATCGGTGCCCGCAGTGCCGATGACCGACTGTCCCTGACGGCCTTCGTACGCAACCTGTTCGACAAGCGCGTGCCAAGCTTTATTCTTGCCGATCCGGTCGCCAATTTCTACACTGGTCCCACCGGGCGGAGCGACGGTGCGTTGGGCGGCAATTACTGGCAGAATTTCGGCCCGAACTCATTCCGCACCATCGGCGTGACGCTCAATTACCGGATGTGAAGGATCGGCGCCGGCATCACCCGGTTCTTCACCATCGTGCGCAGCCGGACGAAGAAGATCCTCTCTCGCAACGCCTGGCGAAGCGCGCGCGCGGCCTCGCACGGGACATAGGATTCCGGGATCAGGTCAGCCCGCAGCAGATGCGCCAGGATCGTCGCGTCGATCTTGTCGGTCTTGATCTTGGCGTCGGCAATCGCCTTCACCTTGAGTGGATGGGCGAGAATGACATCGTCGCACAGCTCATCGAGCCAGTCGTACATCACCGTCCAGTTGCGGCTCGCTTCCATCACCGCATGGCTGTTCTCCAGATAGGGCGAGAGGAAGCCGGCAAGCGAGCGCGGATCGTTCTTCACCTTGCCCGATCGCAGGACCTTCCCGCCGCCGTCCTGCACCACCAGATGCGTATAGGCTTTGTGGTAATCCACGCCGATATGATAATCATAAGACATGGGTGCATCTCCATTGCCGAGGAGGTTCGGCAATCCGCTTAACGCTCCTGCCTGCACGAGGGGGGGAGCCCTTGCCTCTACGGTGATCATCACCGCTCCATTCCTTCACGGAAGCTAATCGCTTTCATACCGCCTCCTGTCAGTCAAAGTGACGGGAGCGGCGGGCGACACGACAACTACGGATCCGCGCTCGCAGCGCAACCGGGTGAGTCGCAGAGGCGGCCAGCTACTAACTCGAGCTCGTAGCTCATGCTATAAGATCGGCCTGCCCGCACATTCGTGCTCCCGGTGCCTCTGTCCCGGATGGTCGTACCATACGCCACAACATCGAATCGCGGCAGGGACATCGGCACCGCCAATCCTCATACCGGTTACGAATCCTCTCGAGCGCCTCAACGGCGAGATCAAAAGACGGTCTGATGTCGTCGGCATCTTTCCCAATGATGCGGCCGTGATCCGCCTCGTCGGCGCTCTGATGCTCGAACAGCAGGATGAATGGGCCGTATCCCGCCGATACATGAGTCTTGAAAGTCTCGCGCCAGTCAGCGACAACCCTCTCATCAAGCTGCCCGGCGTGGCCGCCTGATCCAGTCCGTTCCTCTACCGAGGATCCGCGCTGTTACACCATCCCGCGGGGCACGATCCCTCTACGATCTGCTCTATGGAAAACCTTTGCCTCTTCGTCGCCGTATCTCCCTCAAATGGAAAATGCGCCGGAAAAACTAACTTTGCGTGTGGACCACTTTCCCCATGTCACCTCACATCGGCGATGCCCCCTGTTCAAGACGCCGATTTCGTCGAATCTGCGCAGATCCCGGCAGCCACGGCCCGGAAGATCATCCGCGCGTTTCGCGATCACGGCATGCTGCGTGATCTGGTGCCAGCATCCGGCCGCGCGCCAGCCACCTTCGTTTTTCCCGAGCTGCTCAACATCGCCGAAGGTCGGCCAGCCTTTTGATCCCTTAACCGAGATTCGCCATCAGACGCCCGGCGGCGCCCTGCTCCGCCGCCAGGTTGCGGTTATAGGCGAGCGGCATGCGCGGGCTTTTCCAGCGCAGCGCGTCCATGATCCCGGCCAGTTCCTCCCCACTGACGAACAGGTCCTGGTTCAATCCCACCCGAGTCGAATGCGCGCTGATCCCCTCGAGCAGGTGCGCACAGTCGTCGGCGGTGAGGTCGGGCAGCGCCACGCGCGCGAATGCCCGCCGGATGATCGCGCGATAGAGCGGCCCGACCGAACCGGGATGCAGCGCCGATGGCCCCACA
Source organism: Sphingobium tyrosinilyticum (assembly GCF_042654265.1). Lineage (NCBI taxonomy): Bacteria > Pseudomonadati > Pseudomonadota > Alphaproteobacteria > Sphingomonadales > Sphingobiaceae > Sphingobium > Sphingobium tyrosinilyticum. The sequence goes on from NZ_JBHSFZ010000063.1 coordinate 23,014, forward strand.
TCATACTCCATCCGTGCGGGCTGCGCCGGTTTGCCGTTGCCCCGCATGAGCACCAATCTGCCGTCCGCGTCGAGCCGCGCGACCCCCTCCCCTGGCACCGCCACGCGCGGCTTGAGCCGCCGCACCTGCACCCGGCGGAACAGCGGCCCGTCGTCAATCCCCGCCGCCTGTAGCCAGGCGCGGATCGGGCGCACGCTGCGCGGGCTCAAAAAGGCGGTGGCCCCCTCCCCTTCCGGGTCGCCCTTTGTCCGCGGGATCGCCAGTAGCCGTGCCTCGGGGTCGGTCGCCTCCTGGATATGCTCGACCTGGATCGCCACAAGTTCAGAGGCGCGCAAGCCGGTGTCATAGGCGGTGGAGAGCAGCGCCCGGTCGCGCAATTCGGGCAGCGTCGTGCCGCAGCTGTCGAGCAAAGCCCGGAGATTGAGGCCGCGCGGCGCATCGGCGGCGACATCGCGGACCGGACCCTTGAAGCGCAGTGGCCGCGCCTGGCGCTGGGCGGTCCCCTTGTCCTTGCGGATCGCGCGCAACGCAGTTTGACCAGCGGGGCCTGGGTCGGGTCCTTGAGGTCGAGCAACTGGTGGATCTTGGCGATCGACGCCGTGTAGCGGCTGAGCGACGCCGGCCTGGCCCCCTGCCCTGCCCGCGCATCGCAATAATCCGCCACCGTCTCAGGCGTGGCCGGCAGCGCGATCCGACTATGACGCCGGCACCAAAGGTCGAACGCCGCGAGATCGGATTGCAGCGCCCGCAGGCTGTGCGGCGAACTCGCCGCCTGATAGGCGGCGATGAGATCCTCGTTGACGGTGATCCGTTCGCCAGCGCGCATGCGCATCACCGCCCAGCCAAGGTCGGTAGGCTCCGTCACGGCCGGCAGGTCGATCCCAGCCGCTACACCCGCGCTCTTTTGCCCTTCCGGATCGGTTCTTGTGCCCATGCCGCGCTGCGCTCCTCGGCGGCGCTTGTACTGCATCGCCCGTTCGACCGTCGATTCCGTTTGTGAGATAACTGGTTTATCTGCATGTCCATTCGCCATCAGGCTCCACAGGCATGTTCGATTTAAGATACCCATTTATGAGTTACCCGTATTTCGTATCGCGCAGCAGCGGCGAACCGCTTGAAGGCGGGTTACGTACCCGTTCTCACCTAACGCAATTCAGAAAGCATCCATTGCGATGACCTCAATGTGACTTCTCTAATTAGCGGAACAATTATTAATCACACGCCATTCAGAAATGACAACATCGCATGGCTGCCCCCGTGTTTGAAACGATAACGACTGAACCAGCTGTAATGCTATGGTCCTTTTCAGAGATCGCGCGCAATTACCATGCGCTGGATGTCGGACGTGCCTTCGTAGATCTGGCAGACGCGCACATCGCGGTAGATCTTGGAGATGCCGAATTCCTCAAGATAGCCGTAACCTCCCAAGGTCTGCAGGGCGCCCGAGCATATTTTCTCGGCCGTTTCGGAGGCGACGAGCTTGGCCATCGACGCCTCTGTCAGGCATGGCTGATCTGCATCCTTCATCGAGGCCGCGTGAAGCACGAGCTGCCGTGCCGCCGCGAGGTATGCGGCGAGATCCGCAAGCCGGAAGCCGACCGCCTGATGCTCGATAATCGCTTTTCCCATGGAGCGACGGTCCTTCGCGTAGGCGACCGCGATTTCGAGCGCTGCCTGCGCCATGCCAACGGACTGTGCCGCAATGCCGATGCGGCCGGCTTCCAGATTTGAAAGCGCAATGCGATAACCTTGTCCCTCTTCTCCCAGCCGCAGATCGTTCTCGATGAACAGATCATCGAAGCGGATCGCGCAGGTGTCGGACGCAGCTTGCCCCAGCTTGTGTTCAACCTTTTCGACCAAGTAGCCTGGCCGGTCGGTCGGCACAAGAAAGCCCGAAATGCCCTTTTTGCCGGCGGCTGGGTCGGTCACCGCATAAACGACAGCCAGACCCGCGATCTTGCCGGAGGTGATGAACTGCTTGGCGCCGTTAAGGCGATAGCCGCCCTCAACCTTCGTGGCGCGCGCACGAATGGCCGAGGCGTCTGATCCGGCGTCCGTCTCGGTCAGCGCAAAGGCGCCGATCATTTGCCCTGAGATGAGGTCGGGCAGGAAACGCGCCTGCTGTGCTCCCGTGCCGTCGCGCAGGATTCCCCCGACGATGAGGCTATTCTGGATCGACACGATCGTCGACAACGCGCCGTCGGCAGCAGCAAGCTCGATGAGTGCCAGCGCGTAGGACACATAGTCGGCACCGGCGCCGCCCACGTCTTCCGGCGCGGTCATGCTCATCAGCCCTAACGAAGCAAGTTCGACGAACAGCCCGGATGGATAGCCACCCGCCTCCTCGAAAGCTGCGCTCTGCGGACGAATGCGCTCCTGCGCAAAAGTACGCACCGTGTCACGGATGGCCAGTTGAACCTCGGTCAGTACCATCGCTTTCTCTCAGTTCAGTTGCCGGGTGGTATCATTCCAGCGCAGTCACGTCCGGCGCAGGCGACCGACCGCTAGGCAAAACAAATGGGGTCACGCCATCGTCGGTATGACGAAGCTTGAATCTGTGACCGCGCCGCCCCCGGGCCAACGCTGGGTGATGGTTTTGACCTTGGTCCAGAAATGCACGCCCTCCATGCCGTGCTGATTGTGGTCGCCAAATGCCGAACGCTTCCAGCCGCCGAAGCTGTGATAGGCGACGGGCACGGGGATCGGCACGTTGATGCCGACCATGCCGACGTTGACACGCTGCGCAAATTCGCGCGCGGCATCGCCGTTGCGCGTGAAGATCGCCACGCCGTTGCCATATTGATGGCCAGAGGGCAGGGCTACCGCCTCCTCGAAGCTAGACGCGCGGACGATTTGCAGAACCGGCCCGAAGATTTCCTCGCGATAGGACGACATTTCAGGCGTGACATGGTCGAACAGGCTGGGGCCGACGAAGAAGCCGTCCTCATGCCCCTGCAGCGTAAAGCCGCGACCATCGACAACCGGTTCCGCGCCTTCGTCGATCCCGGTCTGGATCCAGCGTTCGATCCGGGCCTTGTGGTCGGCGGTGACGACCGGGCCGTAATGTGCGTCGGGATCGGTTGAAACGCCGACGCGCAGCGCCTCGATCGCCGGGATCAGCTTCGCCTTCAGTCGCTCCGCAGTGTCGGCACCGACCGGCACCACGACTGGCAACGCCATGCAGCGTTCCCCCGCAGAGCCGAACGCCGCGCCGCACAGGTCGGCGACGGTCTGGTCTAGATCGGCGTCGGGCATGACGATGCCGTGGTTCTTCGCCCCACCCATCGCCTGTACGCGCTTGCCCGCCGCGACGCCGCGCGAATAGACATATTGGGCGATGTCGGAGGAGCCTACGAAGCTGACCGCGCCGATCGCGGGATGATCGAGGATCGCGTCCACCATCTCCTTGTCGCCATGGACGACCTGGAAGATGCCGTCCGGCAGGCCCGCCGCCTTGAACAGTTCGGCGAGACGCACCGGCACCGACGGGTCGCGTTCGGAGGGTTTGAGGATGAAGGCGTTGCCGCACGCGATCGCCACCGCGCTCATCCACAGCGGTATCATGGCTGGGAAGTTAAACGGCGTGATGCCCGCGCCGATGCCGATCGGCTGACGCATCGAATAGACGTCGATTCCCGGCCCGGCACCCTCGGTATAGTCGCCCTTCAGCAGGTGCGGGATGCCGCAGGCGAACTCGACCACGTCAAGACCGCGCTGGATGTCACCCTTGGCGTCGCTCACCACCTTGCCATGTTCGGAGGCGAGCAGCCGTGCTAGCGACTCCATCTCTGCTTCCACCAGTTGCTTGAAGCCGAACATCACCCGCGCGCGCCGCTGCGGATTGACCGCGGCCCATGCCGGTTGCGCCGCCTGCGCCGCGGAGATCGCCGCGTCCAGATCGGCGGCCCCGCCCAGCCCGACGCGCGCCTGGATCTGGCCAGTGTTGGGATCGAAGATGTCGGCGGCGCGGCCGGACGAGGATCGCACGGACGCACCGCCGATAAAATGCTCCACCTCGCGGATGGTTGATGTGGTCAACGTCGTTCTCCTTGAAGAGGGGTCATGACCGGCCGGTCCTCGCGCTCGTGCGCGCGAGAACCTCTTGCAACCCGGCCAAAGTGCGCGTGAAAGCGCGATCCGCAGCGGGCACCACGATCGTGTGGCCCGTAAATCCGTGTGTCAGGTCGCCGAACTCGATCAGTTCGACCGGCACGCCGGTCGCACGCAGCCTATCAGCATATTCCACGGCCTCGTCGCGCAGCGGATCGACCGTCAGGACGGCGATTACCGCCGGCGGCAGCCCGGACAGGTCATCTGCTGCCAGCGGCGAGAGGCGCGGGTCGGCGCGGTCATGTCCGGCGCTGTACAAGGGATAAAGCTGGCGGAGCGAATGGGTGCGCAGCGAGGGATCTGCATCCGCCAGGACCGAGGCGCGTTGAAACGCGGTGTCGCGTAGATCGACCGCCGGGTTGACCAGCAACTGGGCGTCGAAGCTTCCGCCCGGTCGCTCGTCGCGCAGCAGCAGGGCTACCGCCGCGGCGAGGTTCGCGCCGGCGCTCTCGCCGCTCAGCACCACCGGCAGATCGCCGCCACCAAGGTCCTTGAGGTGATCGAGCGTCCAGCGCGCCGCGACGAGGCAGTCGTCGAGACCCGCCGGGAAGGGATTCTCTGGCGCAAGGCGATAATGGCTCGTCACCACCACCATCGACAGGTCTCGCGCCATCCGGCGCGCAATGGGATCGATGATGTCGATGTTGCCGACCGACCAGCCGCCGCCATAAAAATGATGGAGTGTGCCCTCGACCGCACCTTCGGGGCGATAGATGCGCATGGCGATGTCGCCGCGCGGACCCGGCTGCGTCCGATCCTCGATCGACCCCACAGGGATCGTTCCGTCGGGTCCGACCATCATCGGGCGGAGCGCCTCGGCCGCTGCGCGATAGGCGGCGATGTCCAGGCCCTCCGATGCGGGGATCGGCATCTGATTGAGCATCTGCTGTAGTACAGGGTCGAGAGCCATCGTCAGTCTCCTGTTGCGTCGTCTGCGACGGGCGTGTCCATGATCCATGCGTGCGCCGGGTCATTGGCGAAGACCCAGTTACGGCGAGGGCCTGCCATCACATTCAGATAATAGAGATCGTAGCCATGCGCTGCCCCGACCGGGTGATAGCCGCGCGGCACCATGACGACGTCGCCATCCTCGACCGCGATCGTCTCGTCGATCGATCGGTCGTCCGTGTAGACGCGCTGGAAGGCGAAGCCCTGCGGCGGCGACAGCCGGTGATAATAGGTCTCCTCGAGGAAGGTCTCCTCGGGATAGGCGTCGCGATCATGCTTGTGCGGCGGATAGCTCGACCAGTGACCGCCGGGGGTAATCACCTCGACAACGAGCAGACTCTCGGCCTCCGCCTTGTCGTCGAGGATGTTGCGTACGTAACGGGTGTTGGTGCCCTGCCCTCGCGTTTCCAGGCCGACATCCTCCGGCGGAATCAGGCGCAGGCGGCCCTTGCCCGTGGCGGGTGCGGTGCAGATGGCGATCTCGGCAACGCTGTCCGCCTCGATCCGGTAGGGCGTTCCGGCCGGCACATACACCGAGGTGGCCGGCCCGTCGAACACGTCCTTGCGTCCACCGACGCCGGTGATGCGCTCATGACCGCCGATCACATTGATCGTGCCCGAGAGGATGACGAGGCACGCCTCCCGGCCATGCTCGGTTCCATCATAGGCTTGGCCGGGCATCAGCCTTACGACCCGAAAGCCGACATAGCGCCAGCCTGCATTCTCGGGCGTGATGTCCAGCACGACGCCGCTGGCATCGGGAGCGCTGCTGCGAACGCGCAGGCTCATATGACCAGCTCGGCATCGCGGGCGAGACGCCTGAGTGTGTCGAGGCCCAGCTGCTGGTAGGTGCGCGGATTCGCGACCGCAGGGTCCTGCTCCGCCTCGATGACGATCCAGCCAGTATAGTCGACCCCGGCCAGCGCCCGCATGAACGGCGCAAAGTCGTAATCGCCATCGCCCGGCGTCGTGAACATGCCGCCGACCACGCCGTCGAGAAAGCTGTCGCCATTGGCGAGGAACGCCTTGTGCCGGGCGGCGCGTATATCCTTGCAGTGGACGTGGTTCACCCGTTCCAACCGCTCCTGCACGACCGTGACCGGGTCGATGCCGCCGCAATAGGCGTGGCCGGTGTCGAGCACCAGTCCGACATGGTCGCCAGTCACCTCGAAGAAGCGCCGGAGTTCGGCGTCGGTCTCGACGACGGTGCCACAATGATGATGGTAGGCGAAGCGCAGGCCGCGTTGGTTGACATGGGCCGCGACCGCATCGAGCCGCTGGCCGAAACGCACCCAGGCATCGTCGGCAAGCTGCGGGTGCGTGTCGAGTCGGCTCGATCGGTCGCCGTGCACCGCGTTGGAGGTTTCGGCGAGGATGAAAACGCTCGACCCCATCGCTTCGAGGAGCGCCAGATGATCCGTCATCGCTTCGATCTCTGCGTCGGCATCGCGGACCAGCAGGTTCGAGGAATACCAGCCGCCGACGATGTCAAGGCCGTATCCGGCCATGATCGGCTTCAGCGTGGCAGGGTCGCGGGGAAATTTGTTGCCGAGTTCGACACCGTCAAAACCGATCTCCTTCACGTCGGTCAGCAGCGCGTCGAGCGTCGTGTCGCCGCCCAGTTCGGGCAGGTCGTCATTGGCCCAGGCGATCGGGCTGGCGCCCCAGCGGATCGTCATTTCACTTGTCCCTTCCTGGAATCATCATAGCGCGCTCTCGCCGCCAGCACGTCCTTGTGCGTGGAAACCTCCGCCACGGCGACATCCCACCAGTGGCCGCCGGCCTGCGTCGTCGGAACCGGATCGGTATCGATTACGACGACGGTGCTGATCGGTGACGCCGCGGCGCGCGCGAGCGCGGCATCGAGCTCGGCAAGGCTCGCCACCTTCTCCGCCGCCGCGCCGAGACTGCGGGCATGGGCGGCGAAGTCGATCGCAGGCAGCATGTCGTGCCGCGTATCGGCGAGGAGGTTGTTGAACGGCAGGCCGCCGGTCGCCTGCTGCAATCGGTTGATGCAGCCATAGCCGCGGTTGTCGAGCAGCACGACTATGATCTTCAGGCCCAGCATGACCGAGGTCGCCAGTTCCGAATTGAGCATCAGATAGCTGCCGTCTCCGACCATCACGACCACGTCGCGCGACGGATCGGCCATCTTCACGCCCAGTCCGCCGGCGATCTCGTACCCCATGCAGGAAAAGCCGTATTCGACATGATAGCCGCCCGGCCGGTGCGCGCGCCAGAGCTTGTGCAATTCACCGGGCAGCCCCCCTGCGGCGCTGACGACGACGGTGTCATCGCCCGCCCGTCGCCACACCGCGCCGATGACCTGCGCGTCCGATGGCAGCGCGTCACCCGGCGCCATCGCCGTCTCAACCGCAGCGTTCCATTTCGTCACCGCGGCAGCGTTGGCTTCGCGCCAGGCCTCCTGCACTTGCCAATCGCCGAGGTGCGCAGCCAATGCTTCGATCACCGCGCGCGCATCGCCGACCACGGCGTGCGCATGATGCTTCGCCGCGTCGTGAGGGGCGACGTTGACCTGAAACAGCGTGCCGCCGAACAGGGTGCGCGAGCCAGTGGTAAAATCCTGCAATCGCGTGCCGATACCTATCACCAGGTCGGCCGTCATTGCCGCGCGATTGGCGGCGCTGGTGCCGGTGACGCCGATCGCGCCGAGCGCCTCGGGCTGGTCCCACGCCAGCGCGCTTTTGCCCGCCTGGGTCTCCGCAACGGGTATGCCCGTCGTCCGCGCAAACGCCGCCAGCGCCGCTTCTGCACGCGAATAGAGGACGCCGCCGCCCGCGACGATCAGCGGGCGCTCCGCCGCGCGGATCGCGTCCAGCAGCGCACCAAGTTCCTCTTCGTCGGGCCGGGGCCGCCTTTGTCGCCATAGGCGCCGCGCGAAGAAGCTTTCTGGCCAGTCATAGGCTTCCGCCTGCACGTCCTGGCACAAGGCCAGCGTCACCGGCCCTGCGGAGACCGGATCGGTCAGCACCGCCATCGCGCGCGGGGCGGCGTCGAGGATTTGCTCGGGCCGGGTGATACGGTCGAAATAGCGGCTGACAGGGCGAAAACAGTCGTTGGCGCTGACCGTGCCGTCGCCGAAATCCTCGATCTGCTGGAGCACCGGATCGGGGCGACGGCTGGCATACACGTCGCCGGGCAGGAACAGCACCGGCAGGCGGTTGACATGGGCCAGCGCGGCTGCGGTCACCATGTTGGTGGCGCCCGGTCCGATCGAGGTGGTGCAGGCCATCGCACGCTCGCGCCGGTGCGCCTTGGCGAAGGCAATGGCGGCATGTGCCATGCCCTGCTCGTTATGCGCCCGAAACGTGGGCAGGGTATCGCCCGCGCCGGCCAGCGCCTCGCCCACGCCGGCCACATTGCCATGGCCAAAGATCGCCCAGACGCCCGCGAAGAACGGCACCTCCCCCGCATCGGTCGCGATATGTTGCGCCGCCATCCAGCGCACCAGCGCCTGCGCGGTGGTCAGTCGGATCATTGCCGCGCTCATACCGCCTGCCTTTCGCGTACCGCGCGCCAACCATCGACGAGGACGGAGAAGTTCGCCGCCATCGCCTCCACTGCGTCCTCGTCGTCGATCGTGCCCTCGAGCCAGTTCGCTGCCGGCTCGGCCCAGATCGTGCGACCCACCGCGAAGCCTTTCACCAGCGGACTGGTGGCCGCCGCCGCAAAACTGGTCAGCAGCGCGTCCTGCGTGGCGGCCAGACCCAGCAGCACGATACCACGGCAGTGCGGATCATGCTTGCCGATCACCGCTTCGACCGCGGCCCATGCCGCCGGTTCGACCGCTGGCTCCAGCTTCCACCAGTCGGGATAGACGCCCAGTTCATAGAAATGCTCCACCAGCCCTGCCACGGTATCGGTCGTGACCGGTCCATGTTTGGACGCGATCACCTCCAGCAGCAATTCGTGCCGGGTCTGGCGACATGCCTCGAACAATCGCAAAATCTGCCGATCCTGGGCCTCGCGCAGCGCGCGATCATCGTCGGGGTGGTAGAAGACCAAGCACTTGACGACATGGTCGAGCGGCCAGTCGGCGAGGATCGTCGCGGCCTCAAGCCCGCCCTCGAACACCAGCGGCCGCGACCCGGGTTGCTCGATCGGACGGCCGACCCAATAGGGCATCTCCGCCGCCGCCTCCAGCGCACGCGCGCCATAGCGCCCGTCGGCCAGCAGGCCATAGCCATGATTGTCGCGCGCCACACGCTCCAGAGCGCGCAGTGCCAGTTCCTTGAAACGGGGCACCCGGTCGAAATTGCCGGTGCCCAGCGTCACTACGAGATCGTCGAACTGGCTACGATGGTCGATCGCGAGCACAGTGAGGTCGGGATAATCAGGGTGACGGTTGGTCGACCAATGCGTCTGTTCCAGCGCCGCGCTGTCGCGCAGGCGGTGCGGCCAGTCGTCGCGCCCGAGGAACGCCTGCAATTCCTTCCAACTCGGTTCGGCCGGCGCGCAGCCGTGGCGAGAGACGACAATCGCGCCGCACGCATTGGCATAGGTGCAGCAGGTCTCGATCGGTTCGCCGCGCAGCCAGCCGCGCAGGAACCCGGCCATGAAGGCGTCACCCGCGCCCAGGACGTTGAACACCTCGATCGGGAAGCCTTGACCGACGATACCGCCATCGAGGCTGTCGGGTATCGCACGCGGAAACGCCACGCACCCGTCAGCCCCGCGTTTGCAGACCAGCAGCGCGTCAGTGGCCGCCCGGATCGTTCGAAGCGCCGCAAGCGTATCGGTCGTGCCGCCCAGGATATGGATTTCCTCCTCGGTGCCGACGATCAGGTCACAAAGCGGCAGCACGCTTTGCAGTTTGTTGGTAACGATCGCACTCGCGACGAAGCGGTCCTCGCCATTGTCCTTTTGCGCCAGACCCCACAGCACCGGCCGATAATCGATATCGAAGATCACCTGCCCGCCCGCCGCGTTGATCGCCCGCGCCGCCTTGAGGCTCGCGGCACGCACGTTAGGCCGCGACAGATGCGTGCCATTGATGAGAAGCGCGCCGGCCGACGCGACGAATTCCGGGTCGATATCCGCTTCGCACAGCGCCATGTCGGCGCAGTTCTCGCGATAAAAGATCAGGGGAAAGCTGTCCGGATCGCGGATGCCCAGGATGACGAGCGCGGTCAGGCGATCGGGATCGCTGATCACGCCTGCCACGTCTACCCCCTCGCGTTCGAGTTCCTCGCGGATGAAGCGTCCCATATGATCGGCGCCGACGCGGGTTATCAGGCCGGTCCTCAGCCCCAGCCGCGCAGCACCAATCGCCGTGTTCGTGGGACTGCCGCCGATATATTTGGCAAAGGATCCCATGTCCTCCAGCCGACCGCCGATCTGCTCGCCATAAAGATCGACGCCGGACCGGCCCAGGGCGATGAGGTCCAGTGGTCTGGCCGCAGCTACCGTTTCGCTCATCGGCCTTCTCCCCCCTGTTGCGCCTGGTCCGCTTTGCCCGACAGGATATCGGCCACCAGCCCGCGGCTGCGAAATTGCAGCGACAGACGCTCGGCATCCGCCAGCAATTGGACCATGCAGATGAACGCCACATCGTTGGTGGGATCGACCCAGAACCAGCACCCCGCCGCCCCGTCCCAGAAATAGGTGTCGCGTCCCAGGCGGACGTCCGCCGCCGCCGGATCGGTGACGACCACGCCATTATAGGCATATTCATAGCCCAGGCGCAGGATATGCGGCGCCGTGCCGAACGCGCCGGTCAGGAGGTCCGGTGGCGTATGGCTGCGTGTCATTTCCACGACAGCCTCCGCGCTCAGGATGCGCGCGCCCTCCAGTTCGCCCCGGTTGAGCAGCATCCGTGCGAAGCGCAGATAGTCGCCCGCCGTCGACACCAGCCCGCCGCCGCCCGACGCAAAGGCGGGGATCCGGTCATAGGCCAGAACAAGTTCACGCGCCGGCGCATGCGCCATGTTGTCGTAAGGCATAGGTCCCTCGGCGTTCGCCTCCACCAATGTGTTGCCTGGCAGCACGTACAGGCTGGCGAAGCGGTCGCGCTTCGACGCCGGCACGACGAAATCGGTATCGACCATGCCGAGCGGCGCGAAGATCCGGTCGATCATGAAGTCGCGCAGCGTCATGCCGCTCAGCCGCTCGACCAGCGCCCCTTGCACGTCCATTGCGACGCCGTAGCGCCATCCCGTGCCGGGATCGAAGGCGAGCGGCGCGCGTGCGAGCCGGGCGAGATAGTCGGCGAGCGGCAGATCATGGGGAATGACGGGCACATCCGCCGCGCGGAAGGCGCGGTCGGCCGGCTCGTCGCTGAAGCCATAAGTGAAGCCGGCGCGATGCGTCATGACATGCTCGATCAGCACCGGACCCACAGGCGGGGAGAGGATCGGCGTGCCATGGTCATCCACGCCGCGGAACACCTGAAGGTCTGCCAGCTCGGGCAAATGGTCCGCCAGCCGATCTCCGGGTGCCCAGCGTCCTTCCTCACGCAGGATCATCATCGCGACCGCCATGACCGGCTTGCTCATCGAGAACAGCCGGAAGATCGTGTCCGGGCGCATTTGCGCTCCAGTGGCGACGTCCTGCGATCCGATCGCGGACATATGCGCTAGTGTGCCGCGATGCCAGGCCATCGTCACTGCGCCACTGAGCAGCCCGCGATCGACCACGTCGCGGATCATCGCGTCGATCGGTGCCCAGCCGGCTGCGTTATCGACCGACGACGCGTCGTGCCCAGACCCTTCCGTCACTAATTGCATGTCGGGGTCAACTCCAGAATAATATTTCTACTATATAACTTAGTGGAATAAAGAATGCAAGATTACAATGTTTGAGCAGCGCCTTGCGTTCAGCGCGCGATGCGAATCAGGATCGCGCACACGCCCGCCAGCGCAGCGACTGCCGCGCCGAAAAAAAACAACGCCGGGTAGCCGCCGGCTTGGATGATCGACGCAGCGATCGCCGGGGAGATGACTCCGGGGGCGGACCCGGCTGCCAGAAGGATACCCAGGTCGCGTCCGGCAGTCTCCGGCGCCGGCAGGACAAGGGTGGCAAGCTTCAGGTCCAGCACGAAATAGGCGCCGAAGGTCAGCCCGATGCCGAGAGCGAAAGCGAGCATGACCGGCCAGCTCGCGCTTGCCGCTGGCAGCATGGTGACGATCGCGGCGCCGAAAGAAGCGAGTGCGACGACCAGCGCGGTGCGGCCAATCCGGTCTGCGAAATATCCAGATCCGAGCGTGATCACGAGCCAAGTGACCGTCATCACGCTCAGCAGAATGCTGACGCCCGCGGCAACGTTGCCAAAGGGAACCTTTGCCGCTCCAACATAATCCTGGACAATATAAAACATGTACCCGCTAACCGCAAAGTAGCACAGGAACATCAGAAACCGGGACGCCAGTGCCAGGGCGAAATTGCGCTCCCGCACGCTCGAGAATTGCGCCAGGAAGCTGGTCATTGACATGGGTTGCCGGGACGGGGTCGATACGTCGACCGACGATCCCTCCGGCTCCAGCAACACCAGCGTCCAGGTCAGGATCGTGAAGGGAATTGCCAGGATAACGTAGCCAAGCATCGTGCTCGACGCGAACGTCGCCAGGTTGACTCCGCAGAATATTCCGACCGGCGCGCCGAGGCCGATCGCCGCCGAGGCGAAGCCGAGCTCGTTTTCGGGGATGCGATCCGGCAACGCGGCCAGCAGCACCGACTGGTAATAGTTCAGCGCGAACCACAGCAGCGGCATCACCAACGCGAGAAGCGTGACCGAACCGGCGATATCCATGACCGGCATCAGGATCACGCCCGCGAGCCACGAGAGCACCAGCGACGGTGTCCGCCGTCCCCAGCGAGACCGGGTGCGATCCGACAGGGCGCCCCCCGCAAAGAGCGAGATGACCGTGGTGACCGAGGCGAGCGTAACCAGCAGGGCCATCGTCGACACCTTCGCATCGGGCGCCAGCCGCTGCACGACGGGGGGCAGCAGAATGTTCTGCACGCCCTGGAAAATGGTGATGAGCGAGGAATAGGCGAGGAACAGGAGAATGGACAAACGCCGCGTCTTCGAGCGCTGCAGCCTCGGCTGCCGCTCCGCCACGGTGAGTCCGATCATTTCGGTCATCCATTTTTCCTCTCCACTCCAAAATACGAGAACCATAATTTCTGTCAATGAATTATACGGAACAATAATTCTATTATAAGAGCGGGTATGGCGACCGTTTTGCAGAAAAACCCCCTTCACATCGCGCCGCTTCATAGCTACCGTTCGGAATACATATTCTATATTAATGAGGATCGGACATGATTGGTATCGCGGTCATCGGCGCCGGCCGTATCGGCAAAATTCACGCGGCGAACGCTGCGGGCAATGCGCGGCTGTCGCTGAAATATGTCGTCGACCCATATGGCGACGCCGCCGGACTGGCGCAGGAGCATGGCGCGCAGACCACCGACGTGGAGCAGGTCTGGGCCGACCCCGAGGTCGCCGGCGTCGTGATCGCGAGTTCGACCGACACGCACCTCGATTACACACTCGCAGCGGTTCGGGCCGGAAAGCACGTTTTCTGCGAAAAGCCGCTCGATCAGGACGTTGATCGCGCGCTAGGGGCGTTGAAGGAATTGGAGGCTGCCGGGCCTAAGATATTGCTCGGCTTCAATCGCCGCTTCGACCCGAACTTTGCCAGCCTGCGCGCGCAGCTGTCGCAGGGAGCAGTCGGCGCGCTGGAGACGCTCCATATCATCAGCCACGATCCCGCGCCGCCGCCACCGGCCTACATCAAAACCTCGGGCGGTATCTTCAAGGACATGTCGATTCACGATTTCGACATGGCGCGCTGGCTGCTGGACGAGGAGATCGAGAGCGTCTTCGCATCGGCTTCGGTGCTGATCGACCCGGAAATCGGCGCGGCTGGCGACTTTGATAGTGCGAAGATCATCCTGCGCACTGTCACTGGCAAGCTATGCGTCATCTCCAACAGCCGACGCAGCGGCTATGGCTATGACCAGCGCATCGAAGCCTTCGGGTCCAAGGGGCTGATCCGCGCCGACAATGCGCTCGAGACCACAGTACAAACCTGGACCGAGCCAGGCGCGAAGAACGCGCCGTTCCAGAATTTCTTCCTCGACCGCTACGCCGATGCCTATCGGATCGAGATGCAGCACTTCGCCGATGTTGTGGAAGGCAAGGCAGCACCGCTTGCCGACCAGCACGATGGCGTCGGCGCGCTGTTGCTGGCGGAAGCGGCGGAAGAGTCAGCGCGTACCTCCAGCGTAGTCATGCTGGCCGCCAAGTATGCGCAATGAGTTCCGGCAAAGGGCATTTCGCTGGCGTGCCATTCTCTCTAGCAGTGTCGAGCGAGATGATGTTCGTCGATCTGCCACCTCTGGAACGTGTGCGTCGGATCGACGCCGCTGGTTTCCTAGTGGAAATCTGGGACTGGACACGCCATGATATTGGTGCGCTGGCGGCGAGTGACGCCACCTTCTCCTCAATGACCGGCTATGTCCGTGGCCGGCTTGCCGATGGCGAGGGCGCCGACGAACTGCTCGCGACAGCGCGCGAATCAGTAGCGGTCGCGAAGCGGCTGGGGGTCCCACGGCTTAATCTGCACGGCACCGGGCTGGGCGGTGATGGCCTGCCGCTGCGACCTGCGACCGAAGTGACGGGCGCCATGTGGCTGCAAGCGGGCGACACGCTGCGCCGCCTCGCCGACCTGGGCGAGGAAGCGGGCGTCACCTTCGTGCTAGAGAATCTGAATGCGCCCGTGGATCATCCCGGGGTTCCGTTCGGCAAGGCGGCCGAATGTCTGGAACTGATCGCGTCGATCGACCGCCCCTCACTTCGCCTGATGCTCGACCTCTACCACGCGCAGATCGGCGAGGGGAATTTGATCGAGCTGTGCCGCCAGGCGCTGCCCTATATCGGCGAGATCCAGGTTGCCGACGTGCCGGGCCGCTGCGAGCCAGGGACCGGCGAGATCAACTATTCCAACATCGCGCGCGGCTTGGCCGAGATGGGCTATACCGGCCCCGTCGGGCTGGAAGGCTGGGCATCGGGCGATCCCGCCGCCGCGCTCGACGCTTTTCGTGCGGCGTTCACCGTCGCCTAGGCGCAGCCAGTGGCGTTGTCGGCGCACGATCCGGCATGTCTGACGCAAAGGGAGCGATGATGAAATACTTGTTCTGCGATCTATTTCATGGTCATTAGGAGCGTAATGCAGACGATAACCGAGCCGCCCGAGGATCTGGAAAGCTTCCTCCTGACCATACGTGAGCGCTATGACGCTCTCAGCGACCGTCTGCAGCGCATCGCCCGGCATATTTTGGACGAGCCCAACGACCTCGCCTTCGAGACTCTGGCGGTCGTGGCCGAACGCAGCAATGTCCAGCCTTCCGCGATCGTGCGGTTCGCACAGGCGTTCGGCTTCGCCGGCGCCAGCCCCATGCAACGGCTGATACGCGACGGACTGCTCCAGGAGGATCGCTCGCTGGGTTATGCCGAGCGGATCCGGCAGCATCGCTATGCCACACCGGGCGAGGAGGAGGGGCCGCGCGAATTGCTGTCCGAATTCGTGAAGGGCAACATCCTAGCGCTGGAGAATCTGAACCACTCGGTAGGAATGCGCGAATTGACCGAGGCCATCGACCTGATCGAGAACGCCGACACAGTGTATGTCATCGGTTTTCGTCGTTCTTTTCCTGTCGCCAGCTATCTCACCTACATGCTGGCGCAAGCGGACAAGCGGACCGTTCTTGTCGACGGCGTAGGCGGCCTTCACCTGCAGCAGGCCCGCGGCCTGAGGGACGGGGACGTCCTAGTGGCAATCAGCTACGCCCCGTACAGCCCGGAAACGATCGCCCTCGTCGATGCGTTCGCAGGTCAAGGTGCGGTGATCGCTATCACCGACAGCGTCATCGGCGCCATCGCCAAGGAAAACGCGCTGGTTCTCCAGGTTCGGGAGTCGGAGGTCCGCGGCTTCCGTTCGCTGGCGGCATCCATGTGTCTCGCGCAGTCCCTCGCGATCGGGCTCGCCAGCCGCAAGATCGCAGGCGCCAACGCCTAGCCGTCTCGCTGCAGTCGCTCAGCGATGGCGAACGACGAACTCGTCGATGCTGGCGCGCGCGGTCACCAGCCCGTTCACCACTGCCGCCGGGTCCTCATAACCCAGCGCCATGCCCGAGACGATCACTTCGTCGTCGAGCACCGGCAGCACGCGTCGGACGGCAGCGCCATATTCCGCCCAGGCCTGTTGCGGGCAGGTCGCAAGCCCGAAGGCGGGCGCCAGCGTCATGACGTTGGTCATGAGATTGCCCATGTCGATCCACGCGCCGTAGCCCCAGTCGCGCGCCATCGTGAAGAACAGCCCGACCGGCGCGCCGAAAAAATCGAAGTTGCGCAGGAGCGCGCGCTGGCGCCCCTCCAGATCGTCTCGGCCGATGCCATAGATCGCGAAGAGGTCGAAGCCGACCTTGCGCCGGCGGCCGCGGTAGGGTTCGCGAATGTCGGCCGGGAAATAGGGATATTCGTCACTGCGTTCCCCGGCGGACGCGGCGGCGGTGACCTCGGCGCATAGCCGTGCGTGCGTGTCGCCGGTCACGATGTGCACCCGCCACGGCTGCATGTTCTGCCCTGACGGCGCGCGTGATGCCGCCGTGAGAATGCGATCGATCACCTCGTCGGCGACCGGGGTGGGCAGGAAGGCGCGCACCGAGCGCCGACCGGCGACGGCGTCATAGGCAGACACGGTCGGATCAGGAACGATCATCGCCTAATCCACCAGCTCGAAAGCCATAGCCGTGGCTTCACCGCCGCCGATGCACAGGCTCGCGACGCCGCCCCGTCCACCTCGCAAGCGCAACGCGCCAAGCAGTGTGGCGATGATCCTGGCGCCGCTCGCACCGATCGGATGACCGAGCGCGGTCGCACCCCCGTTGACGTTCAGCGCATCGGCCGGGATGTCCAGTTCGCGCGCGGCGATCATCGGCACCACTGCGAAGGCTTCATTGATCTCGAACAGGTCCACATCGGCGACGGACCAACCGGCGCGGTCGAGCAGCGCCCGGATCGCGGGCACCGGCGCGGTGGTGAAGAGGCCTGGCTCCTGCGCATGGGCGCTGGTTCCCACCACGCGCGCCAGCACCGGCAGCCCCAGTTGCTTCGCGACGCTCTCGCGCGTCAGCACCAGCGCCGCCGCGCCATCCGAAATTGACGCCGCATTGGCCGCGGTGATCGTGCCGTCGGCGGTGAAAGCGGGCTTGAGCGAGGGGGTCTTGTCGACCCGCGCCTTGCCCGGCTGCTCGTCGGTATCGACGATCGTCTCGCCCTTGCGGTCGCGGACGGTCACGGGCGCGATCTCATCGGCGAAGGCGCCGGTTGCGATCGCCTGCTGCGCGCGTTCGAGCGAGCGCACCGCATAGGCGTCCTGTTCCTCGCGGGTGAAGCCGTATCGGGCGACTGCCTCCTCCGCAAAGGCGCCCATCGGCTTGCCCGCGCTATAGGCGTCCTCCAGGCCGTCCATCATCATCGTGTCGATCATCCGGTCGTGACCGATCCGCGCCCCGGCCCGATGCCGGGGCAGCGCGTAGGGCGCATTGCTCATGCTCTCCATGCCGCCCGCGACGATGACATCGGCGGTGCCGGCGGCGAGCGCCTCGCAGGCCATGATAACCGCCTGCATGCCCGATCCGCACATCTTGTTGACCGTCGTTGCCTGCGCGGAAAGCGACAAGCCGGCGGCGAGCGCCGCCTGCCGGGCCGGCGCTTGCCCCAGTGCGGCTGGCAGCACGCACCCCATATAGACGCGCTCGATCCGCTCCGGCGCGATGCCAGCGCGCGCTACAGCCGCCCTGATCGCTACCGCGCCGAGATCTGTCACCTTGACGGTGGACAGGCCGCCGAGGAAGCCGCCGATCGGCGTGCGGGTATAAGCGGTTATCACGATCGGGTCGTTGGTCATGTCAGTCCTTGTTGAAGAGATATTGGCCTTGTCGACGAGGCATCGGTCATTTCGGGGGCATGCGGATCGCGCCGTCGAGGCGGATCGTCTCGCCGTTCAGCATCGGGTTCGCGATGATTGCCATGACGAGCTGCGCATATTCGCGCGGCCGGCCGAGACGTGGCGGGAAGGGCACCGATCGACCGAGCGCATCCTGCACCTCCTGCGGCATAGCGCTCATCATCGGCGTCTCGAAAATGCCCGGCGCGATCGCGCAGACGCGGATGCCGATGCCCGCAAACTCGCGCGCGGCGGGCATGGTCAGCCCGACCACGCCCGCCTTCGACGCGGCATAGGCCGCCTGGCCGATCTGGCCTTCGAAGGCCGCGACCGAAGCGGTCGAAATGATGACGCCACGCTCCCCGTCCTCCAGCGGGTCCAGCCCGGCCCCGCCAGCCGCTACCAGGCGCATCATATTATAGGTGCCGATCAGGTTGATGCCGATGACGCGCGCGAAGTCCGCGAGCGGTGCTGGCCCACTACGGCCAACGATCCGCGCGGCGGGCGCGACGCCGGCACAGTTCACCAGGATACGCGCCGGCCCGTGCGCCTTTGCCGCCCGCGCGATGGCCGCCTCGGCGTCGGCTTCGTCGGTGACGTCGCAGGCGAGGCCCAGGCCTCCCACAGCGTCCGCCGCCTCGGCGACCCCGTCGACGTTGCGATCGATCAGCGTCACGCGCGCGCCGGCCGCCGCCAGTGCCTCAGCAGACGCCAGGCCCAATCCTGACGCCGCCCCGGTCACGATCGCCGGGATATCTCTTACATTCATCAACTCATTCCTGTCGGGTATCGTTGGCCGGCGTCACGCCGGTGCCTTGGTTTTGGCGATTTCCTGGTTGCGCAGCAGGAAGCGCTGTACCTTGCCGCTCGGCGTCTTGGGCAGGTCCGCGACGAATTCGATCTCGCGCGGATAGGCATGGGCCGACAGGCGCGCGCGGACATGGAGCCGCAGTTGATCAGCCAGTTCCGCACCCGGCTCATAGCCCGGCTGGAGGACGACGAAAGCCTTGATGATCTCGGTCCGCTCAGGGTCGGGCTTGCCGATGACGGCCGACTCGGTCACCGCCTCATGCTCGAGCAGCGCGCTTTCGACGTCGAACGGGCCAACCCGGTAGCCGGACGTGGTGATGACATCGTCCGCCCGCCCGACGAACGAGATGCTGCCGTCATCGTTCAGCTCGACCATGTCGCCGCTGCGGAAATAGGCCTTGCCCAGAGCCGGCGTCTCGCGCCCATGATAGCCCGTGAACCACATCATCGGCGAACCCGCTATGTCGAGCGCAAGTTCGCCCGGTACGCCCACGCCCAGTTCCTTTTCTTCAGGCGACAGCACGACCACCCGATGCCCCGGCGTGGCGTAACCGGCCGATCCGATCCGTACCGGATGATCAAGGCCGTGATGGTTGCACAGGACCATGCCCAGTTCGGTCGCGCCGTAATGATCGTGGATCGTCACACTGAGATTCTGGCCAAACCAGCGAATGATCTCGGGGTTCAGCGGCTCACCCGCGCTGCTCACCGCGCGCAACTGCCCTTTGATCTTCGCCGCCTTCTCCGCGCCATCGGCCATCAACATGCGATAGGCGGTGGGCGATCCGGCGAGGCTGGTGATGCCATAGTCGGCGATCGTCGCGTAGGTCGAGTCGACGCTGAATACCCCTTCGTGGAACAGGGTGGTCATGCCCATCGCAAGGGGACCGATGACGGCATAATAGAGGCCATAGCCCCAGCCGGGATCGGCAAGGTTCCAGAAGCGGTCGTCCTCGCGTAGGCCGATGGCGTCGCGCATATAGCCCACGAACGCCGCGATCGCGCGCAGCGGGATGAACATCGGCTTGGGCAACCCGGTGGTGCCAGAGGTGAACATCATCAGGAACGGGTCTTGCGCTTCACAGACGACCGGC
Source organism: Sphingobium tyrosinilyticum (assembly GCF_042654265.1). Taxonomy (NCBI): domain Bacteria; kingdom Pseudomonadati; phylum Pseudomonadota; class Alphaproteobacteria; order Sphingomonadales; family Sphingobiaceae; genus Sphingobium; species Sphingobium tyrosinilyticum. The sequence goes on from NZ_JBHSFZ010000063.1 coordinate 42,953, forward strand.
TCCAGCGCTTCGCCGCGGCCATCCAGCGACGACCAGAAATCGCGATCGCCATACCCCGCCGTTGCGCCGACCTGAACGATGGCGGCCAGATGCTCCAGCCCGGCCAGCTTGGGACGGTTCGCTGCGTCCGTGACCACCACCCGCGTTTCGGCGAGCGTGAGACGGTGCTCGATGGCCTTCGGCCCGAAGGCGGTGAACAGCGGCTGATAGGCCGCACCCAGCCGCCATGCGGCGAGGATGGTGATGATTAGTTCCGGCGTGCGCGGCAGCAGGCCGGCGACTCGGTCGCCCTTGCCCACACCCAGCTCCGCCAGCACCTGCGCGAACTGGGACGACCGCCGCTTCAGCTCGGCAAACGTCCAGTCGCGGGTTTCGCCGGCCGGGTTGCGGTGACGCAGCGCGATCCGGTTCCCGTCGTCGGCATGACGATCGCAGCAGACCTCCGCCGCGTTCATATGCCCGGCGGAGTCCATCGCCACCGATGCCAGCGCCGCCGCCGCATCGAAACGGGCCGCCGCTACGCCATAGTTCGGGCGGCTCATGCCGACGCCTGTCCGCCAGGGACCACGGGCAGTTCGATGAACGAGGGACGATCGGCATCATGGAAGATGCGTTGCCGCGCGACCTGCATCGCCGTCCCATCCTGATCGCCGGTGTTGAGATTGCGGTCCCAGCGCGGGAAGCAACTGCTGGTCACCTGCACGCGGATGCGATGCCCCGGCAGAAACACGTTGCTGGTCGACCACAGGTCGATCTCGTGGCGATCGATCGCGTCCGCGCCGGTCACGACGCGCGTGATGCCGTCGGCCAGAATGATCGAGCGTCCGTCGGGATGCACGTCGCACAGCCGCGCGACCCAGTCGGTCGACGGCGCAGAACTCGCCGCGTGCAGGACGACGCGGATACGGCCGGTGACTTCGACCTCTTCTTCCAGCGGGGCGGAGGTAAAGACCAGCACATCGTCGCGCGCCTCGACCGGCGCCTGATCCAGCGGTCCGGCTGGATAGGCGGCCGCCATGACGAGCGGGCCGCCAAGCGTCGGCACAGGATCGGCGGGATCGTAGATAAAGGTTGAGACGTCCTCCGCCGCATCCGGGTTGCCCGTGGTCAGGCCGCCGCCGTTGCGCAGAAAATGTTGTTCCGTGCGGGCGCGCGCCAGCGGCCAGGCCGGCTCGTCGCGCCATTCATTACGACCCATCACGAAGATGCGCACCGGCGTGTCGGGCAGCGTCACCCCGGCATCAGTTGCCAGATGGCGGCGAAACCATGCGAGCTGGAAGTCATTGGTGTCGCCATGGGGATGGACCGGGGCATAGAGTCGCGACGCCATCGCCCCGAAGCACAGATCGCCGATCGGATCGCGGAACACACCATGCGTCCACGGGCCGACCAGAAGCCGCGCATCCTTGCCAGCCTCGGCCATGGCGACGTAATTGTCGAGCGTCCCCTGGAGGAAGATATCGTACCAGCCGCCCCAATGGAGGCTCGGCACATCAATCCGGTCATGCTGCCCGGCGACACGGCACCAGCTCACCGTCTCCGGCTGGTCGATCGCCCGGATCGCGCCCAGACCGGGCAGCTTGTATTTCTCCAGCGTCGGGCTGCGGCGAACGGGCAGGTCCCAATAGCCCCGGTCCTTCATGCCGTCGACATCAGCGAGCAACTCGCCGGCGAGCCGCGCCTTCTCTTCGGGCGGGAGCGCCGGGTTCTTGGCAAGATATTCGAACCCCATCTGCGTCGTCCAAGGCAGCTCGAGTCCCCATTCGATCGCGCCGCCGCGTCCGTAAAGACCATCCATCGGATCACACCACGTCACCATCGGCGAGATCGCGCCGAGCGACGGAGGCTGCGCCGCGGCGGCCCTCCATTGGGTATTGCCGACATAGCTGCCGCCGAACATGCCGACGCGACCGTTCGCCTTGGGCAGGCGGGCCGCCCATTCGACGGTGTCGTAACCGTCGTCATATTCGTGGCGGAACGGCATCCACTCGCCCTCTGATCCGCCGCGACTGCGGGTGTCCTGATGCACGATGATGAATCCCTTCTGGGCCGCGCGCACGGGTTCCAGAACCATCAGGTGATCCGGCGCCGCGCGGCCATAGGGCGTGCGCGACAGCAGGACGGGCCACGGCCCGTCGCCATCTGGCGTGTAGACATCGGCACGCAAGACCGTCCCGTCGCGCATCGGGACCGGCATGTCGGCTTCCACGGTCACCGTCATGGATCGCTCCCGCGTGTCGATAGGGGCGTGAGTAGTCATATCTCTCTCCATCATCCTTAATTCTTGCACAGGCGGTAGCCGCATTCAGTCGCGCGCATACAGATCATGTCGCACTCGATTCAGCGGGTCCGCGACATTGCCAGGATGTGGTCTCGCGCACGAGATACGCGTCGTCGCAACATTGGGTTATGCCCTCTCTCCAGATCATCATCCCAGCCTAGGATGAAATGGAATTTTTATTCCGTCAAGTTCCAAGTCGGAATTAAACTGCTTTTGCTGGTCCCTTTAATGTGGGAAGGAACATGGCTGATACCAAAGAGCAATTACCAACATGAAGGTTAGCCCGTCCGGCCGACGCCGCTATGGGTCTAGCTCGTTCAAAGCCGACCTCGACAACGAACCATTCAAAGGTGTTATTCTATTTATATGTTTGACAGAATATATATTCCTTAATATATGAATGATTGTCGCTTGAAATCGGCAAAAAAATGGATGGGAGGCTTCTAATGAGAAGCAAGTGTGTCCTGCTGGGCAGCGTCGGTCTGGTCGGCCTGCTAGGAGCAGTCTCTGCTCCTGCGCGCGCGCAGGTTATGGCGGAGTCCGTGGCCCCGGCGGCCGATGCCGAACTGGATTCCAGTCCATCGCGGGCGACGAACGCCAATTCTGCGCCAACAGGGGCAAGGCAAGCCGCATCCGCCGGCGACAAAGGGCTGCAGGACATCATCGTCACTGCACGCCGACGCAGCGAAAGTGCCCAGACCGTCCCTGTGGCGGTAAGTGTGGCGAACGCAGCTACCCTTGAGGAACATCAGGTCCTAAACGCGCACCAGCTTGTCAACCTGACGCCCAGCCTGCAGGTTCAGTCGGGACTGCTCGAGGCTGGCGCCGTAAATTTCACGATCCGCGGCGTCGGAACGACGCCCATTGGGCCGCAGACCGAATCGAGCGTCGGCATCGTCATCGACGACGTGGCGATGGCGCGGCCTCAGTTTGGCAACGTCCAGTTCTTCGACCTCGATCGGGTCGAAGTCCTGCGCGGGCCACAGGGTATGCTGTTTGGAAAGAACGCCTCTGCGGGCCTTATTAACATTGTAACCACGCAGCCGAAGATCGGTAGCTGAGAAATGCTCGTTCATGCCGAGTATGGAAATACGACAGCGCCCGGGTCCGGAAACGTCGCCTCTCTACAGGCGGCCGTCAATTTCCCCGTGAGCGCGAACTCTGCGCTTCGATTGTCGACGTTTTTTACCAGGCAAGATGCTTTCGTTAAGGATCTCGCTCAGGATCAGAATCTTGGCAACACATCTTACGGCGGACGTGTCAAATATCTCTGGGAACCGACCGAGGCGGTCCGGCTGACCTTGGCCGGGGACTATCAACATAGTAAGGGGCGCGGTGACGGCGTTTTCGTCCATAGTTATACCGCCCCTGGCGGACTCATCGCGACTATCAACGCCGCAAATGGCATCACGGCATCTCCAACAAATAACCTTCTTGCCACCGATGGTCTCGGCTATCTCGTCTCGAAGGTCTATGGCGGGCAACTGAAAGCCGAAGTCGATGTTGGCGGTGGCTTCACTTTGACCAACATCCTGGCGTATAGGAAATTTCGCCAGAGGATGGCGTCGCCAATCGACATCACCACCGCCGACATATTTAATAATAATGAGGGTGGCTACGACTATCGGCAGACAACTGAGGAAATCAGACTGTCTTCGCCCGCGACCAGCCGCTTCAGCTTCCAGCTAGGTTTGTTCTACCTCAATCTTCGCGCCAAACAGTATCTGCTTCAGGGCGCGAATCTCGGCCTACCCGTTCCGCCAGGGCTCTCCTTTGCGGGCGGCTTCCTTGACCAAACGGCCAGGACGAAGAGCTATGCCGGATTCTTTGAAGGCCAGTTCGAAATTTCGGACGCGGTGAGACTCACGGCTGGTGGTCGTTACACCCATGATGTCATTTCATTGCGGGACAAGATCACCAACCCTTCGGCGGTGATTCCCCTTTATCCTAACATCGACTTTGATGTTTCAACGAAACAAAACAACTTTTCGTATCGGTTCGGTGTTGACTATGACGTCGCGCCTGATGTGCTCGCATACGCGACCTACTCGCGTGGATATAAAGGCCCGACTTTCGATCAGCTTAGTGGTGCACGGGTCGCTCCCGAAATCCCGAAGAGTATCGAAGTCGGCTTAAAGTCCACATTGTTCGACCGGCGCCTCCGATTGAATATCGCGCTGTTCGATACCAAGTACGACGGCTTCCAGACCCTCGCTCAGGCACCAGGCCTGTCAGCTGGTTTCGTGACCCTCAATGCGGGTCAATTGAAAACGCGCGGCGTCGAAGTGGAATATAATGCTTTGCTTGCGGAAGGTCTCAAGCTATCGGGTGGAGTGACGTACAACAATACTGAATATAAAAATCTCAAGAACGTGCCCTGCTATTACGGCCAACCGACCGGAACAAGCGGGACAAATGTTTGCAGGCCGAACGGGACTACCGATGTAAGCGGAAACCAGCTCGCCAATGCCCCTCGCTGGTCGATGAACAGCACGGTTCGCTACGAAAGGCCGGTTTCTGGAGATTGGGTGGGGTTTGTTCAAGGCGATGTCTACTATCGCACGTCCGCTTATTTCACTCAGACACGCGACCAGCAAACGCGGATCAATGGCAACGCGATTATCGGCCTATCGTTCGGGGCGCACACTGCGGATGATAGACTAACCATCACTGCCTTTGTGCGGAACCTGTTCGATAAGCGAGTTCCAACTTACGCTATCGCGGATCCGGTTGCGACAGTTTACACCGGCCCGGCGGGCGTTACAGACGCTGCGCTTGGGGGAGATTATTGGCACAATTTCGGGCCAAACTCCTATCGAACGATCGGTGTGACGCTGAATTATCGGATGTAAGCCACAATAGCAAACGCCGCCGAGCCGCGGAAGATCGACTGCCGCGTCGTTCCAGCATAGGGGAACAGCATGGCCCCCGCTGCTGAAACTGACAAGCAATCGCGGCCGGATTTGTGGCGATTTGGAGTCATAATTGGCCGCGGCGCACATAACTCGCGCGATCATGCTGAAGGAGCAGCGGTTTTTGAACCTGCGCCTCCGCCGGCGCGGCATAGAGTTCAGGGGCCCGGTTCTTTTTCTTAGGCCCTGCGTCTTGGCGGCGCTCTCCCATGCTGGATCCAGCGCCGCCAAATGATGATGTTAGTTGCCAGGTAGTAACCCTGGGGCCAGTCTTGGCAAAACCCAATGACCGGGTATTGCTGATGTTGGAAGCAATGGGTGGTGCGTCATGAGCATGGACAAACTCAGTCATCTCGTCGGCGCCTCCGGGCCACCTCTGCTTGAGCATAAGATCGGCGAAGCGCTGGAACTGGCGTCTCAGCGCCGGCCGGAGGCCGAGGCACTGGTGTCGCGCCACCAGAATGTCCGCCTCTCCTGGGCGGGACTCAAGGCAGCGGTCGATTCATTCGCGATGGGACTGCTGTCGCTTGGGCTTCGTCCCGGTGACCGGGTCGGTGTCTGGGCGCCAAATTGTGCAGAGTGGACCATCGCCCAGTTCGCCACTGCCCGTGCAGGTATCGTCCAGGTCAACATCAATCCGGCCTACCGCACTTCGGAACTAGAATATACGTTGCGGAAAGTCGGCGCGAAGGCGCTTATTTGCGCGGCCTCCTTCAAGACGAGCGACTATATCGCCATGGTCGAGGCATTGGTTCCGACTGTCGCAGCCCCGGCACCCGCGCCTATGTCGAACCGACTGCCGGACCTTGCCCATCTCATCAAGATCGGCGGCAGTCATCGCCCCGGCTGGCTCGACTTCGACGCGGTGGCCGCGCTTGGGACAGACGCATCCGCGCAGGAACTTGCCGCCATCGCGGCAGGCCTTCATCCGAACGACCCGATCAATATCCAGTTCACCAGCGGCACCACGGGTTCGCCCAAGGGAGCGACGCTGTCGCACAGGAACGTGCTCAACAACGCCTATTTTTGCGGCCTCGCCATGGGCCTGTACCCGGGCGACCGACTGTGCATTCCGGTGCCGCTCTATCATTGTTTCGGCATGGTGATGAGCAACCTCGCATGCCTCGTTCACGGTGCGACGATGGTCTATCCGTCGCCGGGCTTCGATCCACTCGCCGTTCTCGAGGCGGTTGAGGCCGAACGCTGTACAGCGTTGCACGGCGTGCCCACCATGTTCATCGCCGCGCTCGAGCACCCTCAGTTCACGCATTTCGACCTGTCGAGCCTGCGCACCGGCCTCATGGCCGGATCGCCCTGCCCGGTCGAGGTGATGCACAAGATCATGACCCGGATGCACATGCGCGACGTCGGCATTGCCTATGGCATGACCGAGACCAGTCCGGTCAGCTTCCAGACGGCGCTGGATGATCCGATCGAGCGGCGGGTCGGCACGATCGGGCGGGTTCAGCCCCACCTTGAGGTGAAGATCGTCGACCCGGCCACCGGCGAGACCGTGCCGTTGGGCGAGCAGGGCGAATTGTGCACACGCGGCTATTCGGTGATGCTTGGCTATTGGGACGATCCCGAAATGACCGCCGCCACTGTCCGCGACGGCTGGATGCACACCGGCGACCTCGCCGTCATCGACGAGGCGGGGTATGGCCGCATCGTCGGGCGCATCAAGGACATGATCATCCGCGGTGGCGAGAACATCTACCCGCGCGAGATCGAGGAGTTCATCTACAGCCATCCGGCGGTCGAGGATGTGCAGGTGATCGGCGTGCCAAACGCAAAGTTCGGCGAGGAGGTGCTCGCCTGCGTCAAGCTGCGCGCCGAAGCGGCGGCGGATGCCGAGGAGATCATTGCTTTCTGTCGCGGGAAGATCGCCCACTATAAAGTTCCGCGCTACGTCCGCTTCGTCGAGGCCTTTCCGATGACCGTCTCCGGCAAGGTTCAGAAATATCTGCTGCGCGAGGCGATGATGGCCGATCTTGGGGAGCGCTGAAAACTTCATGCTCAAACTTCATAATTGCCGGAAGACGCGTTCGCTACGCCCGCTATGGGCCCTCCAGGATGTCCGCAGAGCATGCTTCCGCATGGAACCAGTCAACGCAAGGATATCAAACCGACGCTGATCCTCAGGTTCGAGCAAACCGATCACGCCCGGGCAATCTTCTCAAGTTTTGCCAGGAAGATGGAGTGGGCCCCTGGGGCCGGACAGGTGGGACCATAATGATTGACCGTGGGTTTGGCTTTCGGAGAAAAGCCAATGCGACATCGATCCCACAGCATGGAGTTCAAGCGCCAGGTCGTTCAGGAATATCTGGGCGGCGAAACGTTGCATGGGCTGGCCAAGCGTCACGATGTTTCTCGCCAGTTGATCCGAGTCTGGATCGAGAAGTACGAGGCCGGCGCATTCGACGATGACGCCCAAGCGGCTGATCTCATCCAGCAGTATGAGGCCCGCATCGCCGCGCTGGAGCGACTGGTGGGCAAGCAGGCCCTTGAGCTGGAGTTTCTAAAGGGGGCTCTTCAAAGCGCACCACGACCGCGAAACGGGACTACATCCGTTATCGCCGGCCCAGCGGCATCTCCGTCTCCCAAGGGTGCAGGCTGATGGGTATCGCGCGTTCAACTTACTACCTTGAGCGGGTGGAGCGGATTGGAGAGGCCGAGCTGCTAGCCGCGATTATCGCGATCTGCGATGAGTTCGAAGCCTATGGCTGGCGCCGCGTACGCGCGGCCCTGCAACACCAGGGCATCTGTGCAAATCATAATCGCATCAAGCGCTTGATGCGCGAGCATAGCCTTCAGCCGCGAAAGCGGCGGCGATATGTTGCAACGACCGACAGTGCTCATGATCTGCCGATATTCCCAGACCTGGCGAAGGATGTCGCTCTGACAGGTGCGGATCAGCTCTGGGTCGCAGACCTAACTTATGTCGCGATCGCGAGTGGCTTTGCTTATGTAGCGATAATCCTGGATGGCTGGTCAAGGCGGGTTGTGGGCTATGCTATCGGTCGGTCATCGACGCCCGCCTCGCCATTGCCGCGCTTCAAACGGCTATCGCGAGCCGGCAGCCATCACCGGGCCTCGTTCACCATTCTGACCGCGGATCCCAATGCACCCTGCTCGTCTATATCGACGACGCGACCAGTGAGCTGATGCATCTCCAGATGGTCGAGAGCGAGAGTACCTTTTCCTATATGGAAGCGACCCGGGCGTATATCGAGCGGCACGGCAAGCCGGTGGCCTTCTACTCCGATCAGCACA
>NZ_JBHSFZ010000063.1:51599-52703 GCF_042654265.1 Sphingobium tyrosinilyticum
ACGGGCCAACGGCACGCTGCAGGACCGGCTGGTCAAGGCGATGCGGCTGGAGGGCATATCGTCGATCGAAGAAGCGAACGCCTTTCTGCCGGGCTATTTGGTTCGCCACAATGCCCGCTTTGCGCGCCCCGCTTTCGACAGCCGCGATCTCCACCGTCCGCTTGCCCCGCATGACGATCTGCGCGAGATCATGGTGTGGCGCGAACAGCGGAGTGTCACTGCTGCGCTGACGCTCCATTACAACAAGGCGATGTTCATCCTGGAACCGACCGAGATCGCCAGGAAGCTCGTGCGCAAGCGGGTGATGGTGTGCGAATATCCCGATGGCCGACTGGAGATCCAGCATGAGTGTCATGTACTCCCCTACCGTCAGTTCGACAAGATGCGACAGGTGAAACAGCCGGCGATCGTGGACAACCGTCATCTCGACGCGGCGCTGCAGCTGGCGAAACAAATCCAGGCGATCGCGCCGCATCACCGGCAGCGCAACAACAATGCCCCTGCCCGCCGTGACCAGCCCTCTCATCTATTCCCTGAACCGGAGGCACCGGTGAAGATCGATGGACGCCGGTTGGGCGGTCCCAAGCTCAAGCGCGGCCCGCGGCTCAGCCGGGCCGAACTACAGGCGCGCGGCACGCTGGAGTTCGTGAAGGCCCGCTAAACCGGCTCTGACCGAGCCCGCTGCCTGCGCAGCGGGTCCAGTCCCTCCCCTCCATGTTGCGCTCTCAGCAGGGTCTGCGCTGCGCTATCCCGATGGCTCCACGCAGCCCCTGCTGTCTTCAAAGAGTGTCATTTCTATCGGGGACAGAAAGTGTCTTTTCTAACCGGCAGGAACATGTGTTGTAAGCGGGTGGATTCTAGATCGAAGTGCGAAATCCTAGGAGTCGCCACCCTGGATGAAATGCTTTGTGTAGTGCTGATTTCCTGCTTCAAATCTCAACCGCGGGCTGGCAAGTCTGCGCTCGGGTCGCTATTTGGGTCCCATGACCGACAGCGCCGCCATCCCCGTCCCGCCCCAGCCGCAACGTGTCCGCAAGCCGGACTGGATCCGCGTCAAGGCGCCGACCAGCCCAGGCTATCACGAAACGCGTAAACTGATGCGCG